>CANQYZ010000009.1 GCA_947628215.1 uncultured Clostridia bacterium
AAATAATAAAAATAAATAATAAAAATAAATAATAAAAATAAATAATAAAAATAAATAATAAAAATAAATAATAAAAATAAATAATAAAAAATAAATAATAAAAAATAAAATAATAATAAATAATAAAAATAATAAATAATAAAAAATAAAATAATAATAAATAATAAAAATAATAAATAATTAATAATTAATAATAAATAATTAATAATTAATATTTAATTAAAAATAATGATAATAATAGAATAAATAATATTAAAAGAAAATATTAATATTATTTATTTAAAACAATTAAATATAAAGAAAATTATAGATAAAACAAAATTAAATTAAAATTAATAAATAAATAATTAAATAAATAATTGTTTATTTATTTTTTTGTTTTATATAATTTATTACAAAATAAAATTAATATATTTTGATTTTTTTATTTAAAAAATTAAATAAGAAATGTCAAAAAAATTATTTTAAAAAATAAATTAATTTAAATTTTATATTTATAGAAATTAATTAATAAAAAAATTAAATTTACAAAAATATATAATTTTCAAAATTTAAATTGAATATTTTTTTTAAGTCTAAAAAAATCATTTTCAAAGTTAGAAATTTTAATTAATAACTTTAATTATTTTTTATTTTAAAATTAAAAAATATTTTCCATAAATTTAGAGAATCTTAAAATTAAGATCAGACCCAAAATAAAACAGCTAAAATTAAAAATCTAAAAACGCAGGGAAATAAGCACATTAGAGCTTAAGGTAAAAAAATAGAATTTTTAAGATTATTTGATGAAAACGTTTAAATTATAAATTTTAATAAAAAAAGCAACACTCAAATTAATTATATTATTTTTTTAAAATTAAAAATAATAGACAATAAAAAATAAATAAAATTAAAAAAAACTCGAGTATAAAAATAAGAATAAAAAAAATAGGACAAAATTTATTTAATTAAAATATGAGATTTTTAAATTTAATTTTTAAAATTAAAATAATTAATTAATTAGAATAAAATTAATTAAATTTAAAAAATTATTAAAATTTATAAATATTACAATAAATAAAAAATAATAATAAATAATAATAAATAAAATAAATTAAAAAATAAATAAAAAAAATAAAATGTCGAAAATAATAAAAAAATGTAGATGAAAAATGTTTGACTTTATCAGAAACAGGAATTACTATATATAAAAAATAAATAGGAGGTGGTTAAAACAGTAAATACTGTTCAAGATTGGATTTCAATCATAGACATTTTTGATGAAGGCATAATTCAAACAAAAGATAATAGATTTCTTAAAATAATTCAAGTTTATCCCATTAATTATGAACTTAAATCTTCACTTGAGAAAGAATCTATTTTAAATTCTTATAAAATATTTTTTAATACGTGTGAGTTCAATTCTCAAATTTTAATTCAAAGTAGAAAAGAAAATTTATTTAATCATATAAATAAAATGCAAGAAAAAATAGAAGATGAAAGTGAAAATATAAGAGATATAGGAAATACTTATATTGAATATATAAAAGAATTAAATAGGAAAAATAAATCATCTTCAAAAAATTTTTATATCATAATTGATTTTTTTTATCAGAAAAATGATTCAAAAAGATTTTTCCCAAATGAAAATGAAAAGCAAATAATAACTAATAATTTAAACGAAAAATATTTAAAAATTAAAGAATGTTTATCAAGAACTAATAATTTATGCAATGATCTAAAAAAAGACGAAGTAATTAATGTTTTATATTCATTTTTCAATAAAAGAAAGGAGCTAAAATAGAAGATTTTAATAAAAAATTAGACTATATTTCTCCTGCATACATAAATAAATTAAATCCAAAATATATAGAGATTGATAATATGTATTATGCAGGACTAATATTAGTCGATTATTATAGAGAGTATAGCGATATTATTTTTAAAAATATAATAAACAGCAATATTAATATGAATTTATCAATTTTTTATGAGAAAGCTGATAGGTTTAAGACAATAAGAGATTTAACATATCATATATCAAATGTAGGTGTTGACTTAGATAAATACAACTCTAGTAGGGAAGATATTGATATAGCTAAATTTTCTTATAATGATGCTAAGTATATAAGAAGAGAAATGCAATTAAAAAATGAAGACTTATATTATTTATATGTTTATATAACAGCATATTCTGATAATATAAAAGAACTAGAATATTTGTTAAATAAACTTGAGGGACTTTTAGAGAGTTCTGGAATACAGACAAGAAGAGCAAACTTTAGAGAAGAGCAAGTATTTTTATCATGTTGTCCACTATATAAGAATTCTTTTGAAATAAAAGACTCTAGTAAGAAAAATATTTTAACAAGTGGGATTATTTCTACATATCCATTTATATCTTCATCAATATTTGATGAAAGTGGAATTTTTTTTGGCACAAATATGTATAATAAATCGCTGATTTTTATAGATAGATATGACAGAGAAAAATACAAAAATGGTAATATGGTTGTATTTGGAACAAGTGGAGCTGGTAAATCATTTTTTATAAAGCTGCAAATTCTTAGATATAGACTGATGGGAATAGAGCAATACGTTATAGATCCAGAAAGAGAATATGAGAAAATTTGTAAAAACTTAAATGGAGTAATTTTTAAAATTGGTCCATCTTCAGATACTTATATAAATGTTTTAGATATAAGAGAAGAGTCAATTGAGGAGTCAAAAGGATATTTATCAAATAAAATTCAAAGATTAATTGGATTTTTTAATTTAATTTTCAATAATTTAAACGAAGAAGATAGAGCAATATTAGAAGAAAGTATAATAGAATGCTATAAAAGAAAAAACATTACTTTTGACGATGAATCATTATATAAAAGAAAAAATAAAAAAAGAATGTTTAAAGAAAGCATTGATATGCCCATCTTAGAAGATTTGTATAACGTACTTTTAGAAAAAGAAGCTACAAAAATATTAGCATTAAAATTAAAACCATTTATTAGTGGTTCATTAAAATACTTTAATAATCATACAAATATTGAAATTAATAATAAACTTATAATTGCAGATATTTATGAACTTCGGAGAAGAAAATATTAAATATGGGATGTATATATTTACAGAATTATTTTGGGATAAGATAAAAAAAGATAGAAATAAAGAAAAAGCTATTTATTTAGATGAAATATGGAGGTTAATTGGTGTTACATCAAATAAAGAAGTCGCATCTTTTATTTATAAGATATTTAAAACAATTAGAAAATATGGAGGAACCGGAATTGCCATTACACAAGATGTTTCAGATCTATTTGGACTTGATAATGGAACATATGGAAAAAGTATATTAAATAATTCTAGTATTAAAGTATTTTTCTCTTTAGAAGAAGAAAATATAAATATATTAAGCAAAAATACTAATTTATCTGAAAAAGAGAAAGTCGAAATTAAATCACTAAGAAAGGGGGAGTGCATGGTATTCATAGATAAAGAGCATTTATTACTAAAAGTAGAAAGCTCAGAATATGAAAAAAATATTATAATATGATGATAAGTATTATAACTGCATTGTTAAATGAAAATATAAATTACAAATTAAGAAAAATTAATAATTTATTTATAAAATATGATGATATTCAATATGAAGATGGAATATTTGAGATATTATATAGTGAAAAAAATATAGACTATATTATTTTAAATAATAAAATAATAGAAAATGGTAATATTGAAAACACTATAAAAAAAATAATAAAAATAAACAATAATATAAAATTCATTATCATTGATGAAGAAAATGCTAATATTATAGAAAAAAGTAAATATAAAAATATTATAGAGATAATATTTTTAAATGATAATGAAAGCGAAGAAATTCTATTAAATAAAATAATAGAAATAATAAAAAAAGAAGAAAATATTAATTTAAATAATATATATATAAATACTAAAAAACATAAAGAAAATGAAGAAGAAATAAATGATGAGAGTAAAGGAAAAACAATTATATTTATTGGAGTAGAAGGTGCTGGAAAAACATTGATATCTGCAATTATGGCAGATAAATTAAGCAAAGATAAAAAAGTATTGCTAATAGATATGAATTTTTATAACAATGATTTTAAATTATTATTTAAAATAAATAATAATACTACTAATAATAATGAAGAAGTGCTTAAAATAAAGAAAAATTTAGATTTAATAACCGATATGAAATATAAAATTAAATATAAAAAAGATTTATTTAATAAAAAAATAAATAGATATAAAAATATCTATGATTTTATAATAATTGATTTAAAAGGAAATAGAGAGGAATTATTCTTAAAACAATTTTTAGAAAAAAATGATGATCTTATTTTATTAATAGAACCGAATCTAATAAATATAAAAAGAACTAGAAATAAATATAGAAAAATAATAAATAAAAATAAAAAAATTAAAATAATTATAAATAAAACTAATAAATATTCTATAAATAAAAAAATAATAAAGAAATTAATATGTTCTAATATTATTGGAGAAATTAAATATAATGATTTATTTGAAAAATTAATAAATAATTGTATAAATAAAAAAAATTATTCAAAAATAAAAGATTTAGAAAAAATAATAAAAGAAATTTAAAAAAATTAAATATTACAAAAACAAACTATAAAAAATTAAATTTAAAAATATATTTAATTAGCAAAAATAAAAATTTAATAATAAAACTTTAAAAAAATATATTTTATAAAAAAAGAAATTTATAAATTTATAAATAAAAAGAAAAAATTTTTTATTTACAAAAATATAAAATATTTAATTTTATATCATAAAAATTTTTTTAAACAAAAAAATAAAAATTAATTTAAATTAAAAAAAGAAGATTTTTTTAAAACAAGTAATTTTAAAAAAGAAAAATATTAACTCAATTTTTTTATTTTAATTCAAATTATAAGAAATCCAAAATAAATCTAATAAAATTTAAAGTCTAAAAAAGCAGGGAAATAAGCTTATTAGAGATTAAGATCTAAAAATTAAAAATTTAAAATAATTAATTAAAAATTATAGAAGTATAATTTTTAATAAAAAAAGCAATATGAAAATTAATGAAATTTTTATTTATGAGATTAAAAAATAGACAATAAAAAATGAAGATAATTAAAGATTAAAAATATTTTAAATTAAAAATAAAAAATTAGGACAAAGTTTATTTTATTAAAATAATTTATTTTTATTAAAATTAAAAAAATTTAATTTAATAAATTTATTTAATTAAAATTTTATTTTTTTAAAAGATTAATTAAGAAATTAATAAAATTATAAATATTACAATAAATAAAAAATAAAATAATAAAAAATAAAATAATAAAAGATAATTAAAAAAATTAAAATAATAATTAAAATAAAAATAAATAATAATAAAAAATTAAAAAAATAATTAATTAATAATATATTTTAGTATAAATAAAATGAATATTGTTTATGAACAATTTAATTATTTTGATTAATGTTAGATAATTTAAAAGATAAATGACTAGTTATGAGATATTATATAAAACAATAAATATATGAAAATAAATAAAAAATTAATATATATCTCTTAAAATTATTAAAATAGTAAAAATATAGTTTATTACAAAATAAAATTAATATAATTTAATTTTTTCATTAAAAAAATTAAATAAGAAATGTCAAAAAAATTATTTTAAAAAATAAATTAATTTAAATTTTATATTTATAGAAATTAATTAATAAAAAATTAAATTTACAAAAATATATAATTTTCAAAATTTAATTAAATAATTTTTTTCGAGTCTAAAAAAATTATTTTCAAAGTTAGAAATATTAATTAATAATTTTAATTATTTTTTGTTTTAAAATAAAAAAATAAATACCATAAATTTAAAAAATCTTAAAATTAGGATTTAATTTTAAAATATAATAGCTAAAATTTAAAATCTAAAAACGCAGGGAAATAAGCGTGTTATAGCTTAAGGAAAAAAAATAGAATTTTTAAGATTATTTGATGAAAATGTTTAAATTATAAATTTTAATAAAAAAAGCAATATTTAAATTAATTAAATTATTATTTTTTTAATTAAAAATAATAGACAATAAAAAATAAATAAAATTAAAAAAATCATGATGATAAAAATAAGAATAAGAAAATAGGACAAAATTTATTTAATTAAAATATTAGATCTTTAAAATTAATTTTTAAAATTAAATTAAATAATTAATTAAAATAAAATTAATTAAATTTATAAAATTTTTTAAAATTTATAAATATTACAATAAATAAAAATAATAAAAAATAATTAATAATTAAATTAAATAAATAATATTAATTATAAAAAAATAAAAATAAAAATTAATAGTAGTATTTGAAAGTAAAAATGTTATTAATAATATATTTTTTTATAAGAAAAGAAATATTATTAGAAAATAATTAAACTAATCTAATAAATATTAGATTACTTGAAAGATAAATAACCTAATTAAGAATTCTTATTTATAAATATAAGAAAATAAATATAAAAATAAATAAGTATTTTTTTAAAATATAAAAATTAAATAATAAAGTTATGATTTATTACAAATAAAAATTAGTTTATTTAAAATTTTTTAAATAAAAAAATTAAATAAAAAAAGTCAAATAAAATTTTAATTCAAAAAATAAAAAAATTTTAATCAAAGATTTTTTAAAATTAATTAATAAAAATTATTTTAATTAATTAAATTTTAAATTTACAAAAATATAAAATTTTAAATTTTTAATTTGTAAAAATTTTTTATAAGAAAAATTTCAAAATAAAAAATCTGATTTTATTTTTTCAAAAATAAAAAAATAAATGACGTCAATTTAAAAAAAGATAAAATTTTTTCTATCTAAGAACAAAACATCCAAAATTTAAAAACAAAAAAAGAAAGGGAAAGTGGCATATTAGAGAATTTATATTAGAATAACTTTTTTAAAGCCTTTGGAGATGGAAAATTAAATTTTATTAAATTTGATTTTAAAAGCAATATTTATTGTGAGATAAAAAACAGACAATAAAAATTAAAATAAATTAATTGTTTAATTTTTTAAAATTTAAAATAAAAAAAGAAAGACAAATTTTATTAATTAAAAATAATATTTTTTTCTATAAAATGAAAAAATTATTTTCAATAAAATAATTTAATAAAAAAATTAAAAAAATTTTTAAATATTACAAAAAATAAAAAATAATAAAAAATAAAAATAAATAATTAAAAATAAATAATTAATTATTTATTAATAAAAATAGGAGAGAAAAATGAGTGAACTAGAAATAAATAATGATTTAAATAAAAACGAATTTTTAAATTCTACAATGGGTAAGATGATAAATAAAGCTGTAGATTTAGCAATAAGAACTGCACTACCAGATTTAATAGATGACCAGGTTATTAATATTAAAGATGCTATTTTGGTAGGAGGTTTTCAAGAAGGAGTAAAAGAATTAATTAATTCTGGAAATAATTTAAAAGAAAGTGTTAAAGGAATAATAACAGGTGAATTTAGTAGCTTAGAACAGATGAAACTTGCAGTAAAAGATGGCGGGATTTTAGATTTCGTTTCTTTTTGTGTTGATAAGGGGATAAATTATATAAGTAAAAAATCTGGAATAGATAATAGTGTATTAAAAATTATTACTACAACTAAAAACTCAATTATAAATCAAGTAAGCAAAGATATAGAGAATAAATATACTTCTCAAATAGAAAATATTGAGAAAATGGATAAATATAGTAAAGAGTGGAAAGAAGCCTTTGATAATAAGGATATTGAAGCAATGGAGAAAAGCAATAAAAAAATAATTAATCAGAGAAAAAATATAATAAATATTGAAAACATTATTGGAAAAGCAAATACAATAAAAAATATAACTGAAATTGTATCTAATTCTAAAGATTTTAAATTAAGTAATGAAGAATTAGAGTTAGCAAATAAGATTTATTAAATTTATTAAAATTAAATTAATTTTGAAAAATTTTTTAAAAAATAAATTAAATTTTTGGCTTATTTAAAGCAAAAAATGGGCTATAAAAAACTTGCATATTTTCTTACGGTTTAGTATAATACAAGAGAAAATGAAATAAAGAAAAGGGGTTTTGAAATGGACAAGCAAGAAGAAAAAATTATAGTCAGAGACATTGAAGAAGAAATGAAAACATCTTATATAGATTATGCTATGAGTGTTATTGTTTCTCGTGCTTTACCAGACGTTAGAGACGGACTAAAACCAGTACATAGAAGAATTTTATATGCTATGTATGAAGATGGTATAACATCTGATAAGCCATACAGAAAGTGTGCTAATACTGTAGGTTCCGTTTTAGGAAGATATCATCCTCATGGTGACTCTTCCGTATATGATGCTATGGTAAGACTAGCTCAAGACTTTTCTATGAGATATATGTTAATTGACGGACATGGTAACTTCGGTTCTATTGATGGTGATGGAGCAGCCGCAATGAGATACACAGAAGCAAGAATGGCAAAAATTGCTGAGCAAATGCTAGTAGATATAGAGAAAAATACAGTTGAATTTATGCCAAACTATGATGATAGACTTCAAGAGCCAACAGTATTACCTGCAAAAGTTCCTGCTCTTTTAATTAATGGTTCATCTGGTATTGCTGTAGGAATGGCAACAAATATACCACCTCATAACTTAAGTGAAGTAGTAGATGGTGCAATAAAAATCATAGATGAAGATAATGTAACAGACGAAGATTTAATGCAAGTTGTAAAAGGACCAGATTTCCCAACAGAAGGTATAATTTTAGGAAGAGAAGGAATAAAAGAAGCTTATACAACAGGAAAAGGAAAAATCACAGTAAGAGCAGAAGCTGAGATTGAGGAGATGAGTGGAAATAAGAGAAGAATTGTAGTATCTTCACTTCCATATCAAGTAAATAAAGCAAAATTAATAGAAAATATTGCTACTCTTACAAGGGATAAGAGATTAGAAGGTATATCTGATATAAGAGATGAATCTGATAGAGAGCATAAAGTAAGAATAGTAATAGAATTAAAAAGAGATGCTAATCCTCAAGTTGTATTAAATCAATTATATAAAAATACACAAATGCAAGATACATTTGGTGTAATAATGCTTGCTTTAGTAAATGGAGAACCTAAAATATTAACATTAAAACAATGTTTGCAATATTACATAGATCACAGAAAAGATGTTATTTTACGTAGAACAAAATTTGAGCTTGATAAAGCTGAGGCTAGAGCTCATATATTAGAAGGATTAAAAATAGCAATAGACAACATAGACGAGGTAATTAAAATAATTAGAGAAGCATATGATGATGCTAAAGAGCAATTAATGCAAAGATTTGGACTTTCAGAAATTCAAGCTCAGGCAATTCTTGATATGCAATTAAAACGTCTATCAGGTTTACAAAGAGAAAAACTAGAAGAAGAATATAATGAATTAATGGCTCTTATAAAGAGATTAAAAGAAATTTTAGCTAGTGAAACTTTAGTATATGGAATAATCAAAGATGAATTATTAGAAATGAAAGAAAAATTCGGAGATGAAAGAAAAACTAAGATAGTAGCTGCTGAAGGTGAAATAGATGTAGAAGATTTAATTAAAGAAGAGCAAACTATAATAGCATTAACAAACTTTGGATATATTAAGAGAGCTCCAGTAGATACTTACAAAAGCCAAAAAAGAGGTGGAAAAGGAATTACTGGAATGGCAACAAAAGAAGAAGATTTTGTTAAAGAAATCTTTACAGCCTCAACACATGATACAATTCTATTCTTTACTAATAAAGGAAAGATGTATAGACTAAGAGGTTATGAAATACCAGAAGCTGGAAGAACAGCTAAAGGAACTGCTATAGTTAATTTATTAAGTCTTGATGCAGATGAAAAAGTTTCAACAATTATTCCTATTCAAAACTTTGCAGATGGAAAATATCTATTATTTGCAACAAAGAACGGATTAATTAAAAAGACATCATTAAAAGAATATGATTCAAGTAGAAAAACAGGTCTTCAAGCTATTACATTAAAAGATGAAGATGAATTAATAGATGTAAAACTTACAGATGGTGAAGATAATGTAGTACTTGTTACTAGAAATGGTATGAGTATAACATTTGATGAAAAAGATGTAAGAGCTATGGGAAGAGTATCACAAGGTGTTCTTGGAATTAGAGTAGATAAAGATGATGCAGTAATTGGTATGGAATCTGTAATTGGAGGAGCAAAAGCAACACTTCTTGCTATTACTGAAAATGGATTTGGTAAGAGAACAGAACTTGATGAATATAGAGTTCAAATAAGAGGTGGAAAAGGAGTAATAACATATAAAGTTACTGCTAAAACAGGAAAAATAGTTGGAATCAAAATTGTTACAGAAAATGATGATGTAATGATGATTACAGATACAGGAACAGTTATAAGACTTGAAGTAAAAGATATAAGTGTACTTGGAAGATCTACTCAAGGTGTTACATTAATGAGAACAAATGAAGGAAGAGTAGTAAGTATTGAAAAAATACAAGAAGACTATAAAGACATGATGAATGATTAAAAATTAAATCAAATATAAAAACGGGATATTTAGAAATATCCCGTTTTTATATTAATAATTATTATAAATTATTATTTATTTTTCTTAAATCTAATATCATCACCAAAAAACTTATAAATATTATAATGTCCTACAAGTCTAGATCCAATTCTCTCATTATATATAGAAAATATACTTTTCAAATCTAAATTAGTAGAAATAATAGTTTTAGTAATTTTTTGATTTTGATTTAAAAGCCTTGTATTAATAATAGTAAATAGTTCAGTAAATTTCATACTGTTCATAGTTTCAGTTCCTAAATCATCTATTATTAATAAATCAACATTTAACAAATTATCAATAAAGTTTGAATCTTGTTTGTCAAATCTTGATGAAATTATAGATTCTAACATTACAGGAGCAGTCTGATAAAGAACAGTTTTTCCTTTATCTAAAAGTGCTTTAGCTATACAATTAGAAAGAAATGTTTTTCCAAGTCCAGTAGGACCTAAAAACATAAGGTTTTTTTCATTTGGATCATCAAAATTTTCAACAAATTTAATAGAATCATTATAAATTTTCTTTATATTTTCTCTTGGTGATATATCATAAGAATATAACTCTTTATTTGGAATGTCAGAATAAACATTAAAATTAAATGTATCAAAATTTTCTTTATCAATGTTTCCAATATTAGACTTATTATATTGGATATTAAGCAATTTTTGTTTTATGCAATTACAAAGTACAGTCCTTGAATTTTCATCCGTTATATACCCAGTATCTTTGCAAATTTGACATTCAAATGTAGGTTCTAAATCTTCTGATTCGATACCATGTTCTTTTAATACATTAAACTTACTTAATTTTAAATTATTAGACTCTTCTTCTAAGTTTTTTAAATATAATTCTTTTTCTGTTTTAGAAGAAATAAGCATTGATTTTAGTGTACTTATAGAAATATCATGAAGTTTATCATCTATATTTTGAAGCTCAGGGATAGAGCTATATACTTGCTTTCTTTTAATATCTGCATCAGAAATAGCTTTAGTTCTCTTAGAGTCATATTCAGTTAATAATTTTTTTAGTAAAAAATTATCCATTAAGTAAATCCCTTTCAATATATTAAGTCTTTATTAATTTGCAAATAGATTATCTAAATTATCATAATTTCTTTGAGTTGAACTATTATTATTGTAATTTGTTTTCTTTTCTAATTCTTTTATTTCTTGAGTTTTCTTTTTCCTTGATTCTAAAAAGTTCTGAATTTCTACTGGAGTTTTAAGATTTCTATCATGCCAATCAGAAATAGTCTTATCAAAATAATCAAAACTTATATTTGCTTTTGAAGTACTTCTTTTAAGAGCAAGCTCAATTATATCAATTGAATATCCAAAATCTATAACCCATTTTTCAAGATATGCATCTTCATAAGTAGTAAGATTACGATTTAATCCTAATTTTTTAATAATTTGCTTCTTAATTAGAGAAATTTTTTCTTGTTTTTGATAGTAACTATCTAAATCAGAAAAAGATCTAATTTTATTTTTATACCAGCTATCCGCTACAACTTGCAAGTAATTTCTATGAAGAGCTTGTCTGTCATAGCAATAATTAAATAATGCAAGCATTACTTGTTCATCAAAACCATATTTTTTAAACCATAAATCAATATCATTGTACCAAGATGGTGACATAAGGCCTTGAAAGAATTGATTATTTATATTTTCAATAGCCTTTATTCTATATTGATTTTTCTCACTTTTTTCTATATCTTCAGGAGAAGAAGTTAATTTAGGAGAATATAATTTTAAAAGTTCAGTTTCTTGGATATTAGATAGAATATATCCAGTAGTTTTCTTTACTAAAACTCCACATTCTTCCCAGTATTTGAAAGCTTCTTGAATAGTTTTTAAAGGTAGTGCAAGTTTTTTTGATAAATCGTTAATTTTTATATCTTTATCATATTTTGATAAAAATAATAAATACAAATATACCTTAACAAAATCGCCATTTGCTTGAGATAAATATTCTGTAAAAAATACATCCGGAATTTCTGTTGATGAAAATAGCATTGATTTATCATTTTGTTCTAATTTCATACTACTACCCCTTTTAAAAAAATTTAAGCTTTTCCAGAATTATATCACCATAATCTAAGATTTACAACAAAAAATCATATTGATTTCTTTTGATATAGATATACTTTAGGGGAAAGAATATATTTTATAAGTACAAGGATTATTATGAATATATTTTCTTTATCAGTACGTAAAATGGTAAATAAAAGAAATGGTAAGAAAAGTATTATAAACATACATATTCGAAGATAGATTCGATTAAAAAGAAAGTTTATTATACCAAATAAAATAGCAGCATATAAAAGATTAATAAAAATAGTAGAATAATCAATTATACCAAGAAACTTGTATGAAAAATTATAATTTTTAGGAAAAATAAATATTTTAAATCACCTCTTAAAATTAATTAAATATATTTTTTATACTAGAGATTCCAGAAGATATGTCAGTCGTAAATCCACTAGTAAAATCTTTAACAAAGGAAGTTGCTTTAATTAGAGCATATAAACTTCCAATATATAATATTTTAATTGTAGCATCGCTAAATGAATACTTAAGAGAAATAATTATTACAAGTAATAGTGATACTATTATTTGTATACTTAAAAGCATTAGAAAATTTTTAAGCCACATTTTAAATAGCCATTTCGTAGAGTTTAATGAAAAAGCAAGTATGAAAAACGGAGATAGAAGAATTAAAACTTTAATTAATATATATCTATAAGAATAGGTAAATAGTAAATTAAAAAAGCCAAAAGTAATAAATAAGTTTAAAATACCGTCAAAGGAAAAAAAGGTTGTATTTACCATATTCTCTCTTAAGAAAACTTTATTTAACTGATCTGCAAGATATGTAAAAGAAATATCTGAAGAAAAAATGAAAAATCCAAATTCACGCAAACAATCAGTTATAATATCAAATATATTTACAATTTGTTCACAAATAAAGTAAGAACTATTCACACATATTGCACAAACTGTGAATTTAACTAGAAATTGCATAGGATTTTCGACGGAATTTCCAGACAAATGTGAAAAAAGATATGATAGACCATAATAAATTAAAAATGCTATAAGCATTGCATTTACAATATAGATAATACTCTGAGTTTTATCTGTTAAAAAAGAAGAAAAATAATCATTTCCTAGAATTTTTGTGTCTATAAAAGTAATATCATCTAATATAGAAAAAGAATCTCCATTAAAAGAATTTACTAAACTATTATAGAGAGAATTTATTGATGATGATATAGTTTCATTTAAAGTACTTAAATCCATATTTTATCCAAGTAGTGCATTTATAGTAGATAAAATTAAATCTATGCATAAAATAAATGCATATGAAAATAATGAACCTGTAATTAATCTTTTACCAGTTCTAATTTTTTCTTCATCACCAAAGCTAAATTTTTTCATAAGAATTCCACTTCCAACTGCTACAGCAGCTGCAGGAGTAGATATATTTATTATCCAAGATTCTATTTTTGTAAATGCAGAGTTTAAAGTTGTTATAAGTTTAGGATATGCACCAAGAGAAGTGTTTGGAGATAAAATAAAAAGAAAAAGTATTATAAATAGTAAAATAAAAATTCGTAAAATTAATTTAAATTTCATAAATAAAAGTCCTTTCTATATTTTTATTTTTTAAAATAAGGCAAAGTGAATATTTTTTTAGGAGAAATAATCTTAAAACCAGTAGATATAAAAGAAAGACAAGAAAAGGTTTCTAAATTTTGAGTAAAGAAATTAGTATCATAAATTAAATCTAGTTGTTTATATGTATTTATACTTTCAGAAATGTTTGAATCATGAGAAATAAAAGTATTTGTAAAACGATTATAAGATGTTTCTTTTGCATTTTCTGAGACTGTATTTGAAGTATAAGTTTTTTCTTTTTTTCCAATTTGCTTTTGAGCTTCTTCTATAGTAAAAATATCATCTGTTCTAAACCAAAACTTATTTACTAAATTTTGAGTAATTACTTTAGTATCAGACTCACTTTTTAGGGTATTTAGTATAGATGTATAACTCTGAGTTGCAAGAATATTTATACATTTGGCTTCTCTAGATTGAGCAAAAAAATTAGCATCAGAAGAGGTAACAAATTCATGATATTCATCACTTAAAAAACAAGAAATTCTAATATCATCAGAAGATTTTTTAGAAAGAGTAGATAATACCTCAGATTGAAAATCTAATTTTAAATAAGCAGATATGATTTTTGCAAGAGATGAATATTCAGAAATGTTCATACTAAGTACGACAATTTTCCCTGATAAAAGTGTATTTGAAAATCATTTAAAATTAATTTCAGATTTGTTAGGACAAAATGTTTGCTGTACAGCAGAGTCAGATACAAAGACATTTGTAATTCTTGTAATTTCTGACTTTAGTATAGAAAGTACTCTAGAATCAAGAGAAAAAAACTCATTTTCAAAGAAATCAAGAATACTAGATAGCTCTGAAATATGTGATTTTGAAAGTTTTCTTTTTAAAAATAAATCTTTTAAATAATTGATTTTTTCTTCGTAATATTTTCTATTAATTATTAATTTATGAATTTCAGAAAACGTTACATATCCATTATTATAAAGTCTACAAAGTTTTATACATTCAGTAATAACTTGCTCAGCTTTATCAAGCCAATAAGGATCAGAATTTCCTGAATCTCCGAAATAGCTTTAAAATAGTAATTAATCTATTTGCAAGTATCTGAGGTTTTAGATTGGGTTTATCTAAAGGGTTATATTTATATCTGCCACCAAGTTTTATAATGATTACATCATTTTGTCTATTAACACTTTTAGCACAAGACAGTACATGTTTATAATAATTTCCTTTAACATCAAGTATAAGCATTGCAAGCTTTTCATCTATATTGTTTGATTTATATGATATAAGTTGCTTAGTTACCGGGTATAAAAAAGAGCTAGTTTTACCACTTCCAATAGTTCCAGTTACTAAAATATTTTGAAATAATCCTTTATATGGAATATAAACATTATTATCATTTTCATCTTTTCCTACTAAGATATTAAGTTTATCTTTGTTTAAAATAATATCATTTGCTAAATTAGTTATTACTTTTTCTTTATTTTCTTTATTAGAATTGTTATCCAGAAAATTAAAGAATTTCGAAGATAAATAATAAAATATTATAAAAGATGAAGCTATAGAAGTAATAATATAAATTTTTTTAAATATATTCCAAAACACAGGAAACCTTATGCAGATATCAAAAGGATGTACAGAAAATGTAAATATAAGTGACTTTGCAAATAAAATATCTTTAAATATAGTTATGATTAAAATATTAAATAACAGACATAAAATAAGAGTGAGTAATAATTTCTTTTTAATGATATTGAAATCCTCCTAATATGAAATTTTTTTATTTAATTTTGAACCTTGTTTTTGAGATAAAATTGTAGACTCAAAAAATGAATATATAAAAGAAAAAATCACATAAACATTGATTAAAAAAGTAATAAAAAATGTGATAATTAAAAAATTCAAATTGTATAACCTCCTATGATTTTTGGATAATACAACATTTTTTCTAGTTTGTCTATACTTTTTCAAAAAAAAGTGCTAAAATTATTACGACAATTATTTAATAAGGAGGATATGAAATGATAGAGAAAACAACAACTATAGGCGAATTATTAGAATCAAATCCTGAAAAAGCTGAAATATTATTAAATGCAGGAATGCACTGTTTAGGATGTCCAGCTTCTCAAGCAGAAACTTTAGAAGAAGCTTGTGATGTACATGGAATAGATGTAGAAGAACTTATAGAAAAATTAAATACATAAGAAAAACCAAAGGTAAGCTACCTAAAAAAGATAGCTTACTTTTTTAAAAAATTAAATATAATGAATGTGTCTATAGCTCAGTAGGATAGAGCGCTCCCCTCCTAAGGGAGAGGCCACAGGTTCGATTCCTGTTAGGCACACCAGTATTTTTTAGCCATTTCAAAAAAAGAAATGGTTATTATTTTAATATTTCCTAAAATAGACAAAAAACAGCAATTATGGTAAAATACAGCCATAGAAAATAAAATGAAAATGAGAAAATAAATTATGAATAAAGAATATTATATGGAAAAGGCTTTAATGGAAGCTAAAAAAGCATTTTGTATAGATGAAGTACCAATAGGTGCTGTAATTGTATTAAATGATAAAATTATAGCAAGAGCTTATAACGTAAAGGAAACTAAAAAAGATACAACAAAACATGCAGAATTACTTGCTATACAAAAAGCAAGTAAAAAAATAGGAGCATGGAGATTAAGTGAGTGTGAATTATATACAACACTTGAGCCATGTCCGATGTGTGCGGGAGCAATCATAAATTCAAGAATCAAAAAAGTATATATAGGAGCAAAAGATGCAAAAGCTGGAGCAGTAGGATCAGTGCTAAATTTATTTGAAGACTATGACTTCAACCATAAGCCAGAAGTAGAATATGGTATAAAAGAAAAAGAATGTAGTATAATGCTAAAACAATTTTTTAAAAAATTAAGACAAAATAAAAAACAGGAGAAATAATGGATCTAGAAAAAAAGAAAGTTATAAAAAAATATGTATTTGTATTTTTCATATGTGTCATTATTCTAATTACAGCATTTATAATGGTTAGATATTATGTAGAAGGCGAAGAAAACATGCCATTTAAGTTAGATAGAATAATAATTAGAAGCTCAATAGATTCCAGTGAAGTAGATAAGGACAACCTACTTAAAACCGGTCTATCACAAGAAAATGACATATTTATTTATATTGCAAAAGAAAATAATGCAGATAAAAAAATAAAAATTTCAAAAGTAGAAATACAAAATATAAAAATAACAAAAGCATCAGAAAAATATAATTACAAAGTATTTCTACCAGTATCAAACAATATTTCTACAATGTATAAAGATAGTAGTAAAGATTACTTAAAAGAGAAAATAGAATATTTAGCAGGAAGTGCAGATAGTAGTGAAAGACATATCATAAATGAAGATGGTGGAAGAATTGCTTTTAGAATTTCAAATCAAAGTATAGGCTCATTTGAACTTAGTAAAGATAATGGAGTAACTTATAATGGAGAACTTTTAACAGAACTTGGAATAAAAGAAGAAGAGTTAGCTTTTAATGTATATATGGAGCTTATAATAGAAACAACAGAAGGTATAAGATATAAAACTGAACTTGATTTTGAAATGCCTGCAGACAAATTTGGAAAAAGCAGTACAAAATCAAAAACAATTACAGATTTTACAGATGTTATTTTTAAAAGAGAATAAATTTTAACTAAATAAGTATTGATAAAAAGCACATATCATTATATAATCATCTATATCGGTATAAATGATAGCTTTTGTGTGGAGAGTATGTTCAATAAAAAGCTATGAACCTCGTCAGATTCGGAAGAAAGCAGCGATAAATAGTGCATTTATGTGATACATGCTTTCCACAGAGAAGCTAAAGTTTATACCATTTTTTTATGAAAGAGGTGGAAAGAGTTGGCATATACAGCGTTATATAGAAAATTTAGACCACTAAAATTTGAAGATTTCGCAGGACAAGAGCACATAACAAGAACACTAAAGAATCAAATAATAGCAGATAGAGTAGGACATGCATATTTATTTAATGGGGGAAGAGGAACTGGAAAAACGTCAGCAGCTAAGATACTTGCAAGAGCAGTAAATTGCTTAAATCCTAAAGATGGAGAGCCTTGTAATGAATGTGAAATCTGCAGAGAAATATTAAATGGTTCTCTTACAGATGTTGTAGAAATGGATGCTGCATCAAATAACAGTGTAGATGATATAAGAAGTATAAGAGAAGAAGTTAATTTTTTACCAACAAAGGCAAAATATAGAGTATATATAATAGATGAGGTACATATGTTGTCACCAGGCGCTTTTAATGCACTTTTAAAGACATTAGAAGAACCACCAGAACATGTAAAATTTATATTAGCAACAACAGAACCTCAAAAACTACCCAATACAATACTTTCTAGATGTCAAAGATTTGATTTTAAAAAGATTTCAGAAGAGGATATAATAAAAAGACTTAAAGTAATTTGCAAAGAATCAGATATAAAAATTACAGAAGATGCTTTAAATACAATTGCTGTCCTTTCAGAAGGTGGAATGAGAGATGCTATAAGCATTCTAGAAAGATGTATTCAAGACGGAGACAAAGAAATAATAGATGATAAAATAAAAGAATTAGTAGGAATTCCTAAAATAGAATATATAAATAAAATTACTGAAAGCATAATAGAAAAAGATGAAGAAAAAGCATTAAACACAGTAGAAGAAGTAATTGCAGATGGAAAAGATTTATATAATTTTTTATGGGAAATTATCAAATATGTAAAAGACATTCTTTTATTTAAAGTACAAGGAAAAGTTTCTTTATATAATGAAAATGAACAAAATTATATAAAAGATATTGCAGGCATAGCAGAAAAAGAAGAACTTTTTGATATAATATACAAATTATCAGAACTTGAAAATGATATAAAATGGTCTACTCAGAAAAATATTATGTTTGAAGCTGGAATATTAAAATTAATAGCTAAAAGAAAACAAAAAGTAACAGATGATTTTGAAAAGAGATTAGAAAGTCTAGAAGAGAAAATGACAAAAGGCTCTTTCAAAGAAGTAAGAAGAGAAGAACCAAAAACATTAAATGAAAATAAAATTGTACCACAAGAAGTAACTACAAAAAAAGAAGTGAAAGATCAAGTAAAAAAAGAAAATTTTAAAAATATAAGTAGTGAAAACTACTGGAAGGATGTTATAAACAACTTAAGAGGAAAAGGAAAAGTAACTTTATTTACAAATCTACTTAATTCAAAAGCTGTAGAAATAAATGATATGCAACTTGGAATTGTAGGACTTACTTCTTTTGGAAAACAAATTGTTGAAAGTCCTGAAAATAAGCAAGAAATATCAAGAGCTATTTTAGAAGTAACAGGAAAAGAAATGCAAGTAAAAGTTGAAGAAGAGAAAAATATTATAGAAAAAAAGGCTAAAAAAGATAACTTTAATGGTATTGATATGCCAATAAATATAATTGACGAATAGGAGGAAAAAAAGATGTCAAAAAGAGGTGGATTTCCAGGAGGAATGAATGGCTTTGGAGGAATGAATATAAATAAGCTTATGAAAGAAGCCAAAAAAATGCAAGCTGATATGGAAAAAACACAAGAAGAATTAACAGAAAGAGAGTTTGAAAATACAGTAGGTGGTGGAGCCATAAATGTAAAGGTTTCTGGAGATAAAAAAATAAAAGAAATAAAAATACAAAAAGATGCAGTAGATCCAGAAGATGTAGAAACTCTAGAAGATTTAATTATAACATGCGTAAATGGTGCAATGGATAAAGTTGATAATGCTGCAGCAGAAAGTATGGGAAAATATAATATACCAGGACTAATGTAAAAGGAGAAAATGATGTCAAGTTATTCGCCATCAATAGAAAAACTAATAGAAAGTTTTGAAAAACTTCCAAGTATAGGTCATAAAACAGCAATAAGATTAGCTTTTCATATGTTAGATTTAAATGAAGAAGAAACAAATGAATTTATAAAATCTATAACAGATGCAAAATCTAAGCTAAAATATTGCTCAAAGTGTTTTAACATAGCAGATACAGATCCATGTCCTATTTGTTCTAATCCAAAAAGAGACCAAGGAACAATATGCGTTGTTGAAGATGTAAGAGATATAATAGCAATGGAGAGAACAAACGAATTTAAAGGAGTATATCATGTGCTTCATGGTACAATATCTCCTATGAATGGTATAGGACCTGAAGATATAAAAATAAAAGAACTTTTAGATAGAATAAGAGATAATGATATAAAAGAAATTATAATTGCTACAAATCCTAGAGTTGAAGGGGAAGCAACATCAATCTATTTATCTAAATTAATTAAACCACTAGGAATTAAAGTAACAAGAATTGCACATGGAATTCCAGTTGGTGGTGATCTAGAATATACAGACGAAGTAACATTAACTAAAGCTATGGAAGGAAGAAGAGAGATTTAAAATAAATGAATATATAAACAAAAAAGAGATCAATTTTTTATAAATTAATCTCTTTTTATAATGAATTTTTTGAGAAAATATAAATACTAATTTTTAGAATCTTCTGCTTGTTTGTTAAGTTCAGCTAAGCATTTTTTACAAATTAGTTTATCATTATATTTAATTGATGGCCTTAAAACACCACAGAAAACACATCTATTTTCGTATTTTCTAACGACAATACTTGTACCTTCCATTGATATTTCTACAGGATCTTTTTGAGCGATTCCAAGTGAATTTCTCATTTCTATAGGAATAACAATTCTACCAAGCTCATCGACTCTTCTCACAATTCCAGTTGATAGCTTCATATTAATACCTCCCCAATATTCATATACAACTAGATATTAGCATACATTCTAAAAAAATACAACCAAAAGTGCTAAATAAAATATTTAAAGAATATATATTTAGAGTAAAAAGGAGATAAAAATGCTAAATATAATTTGGCCTATTTTTATTATTATTTCAGTGATTTATTCTTTGTTTTCAGGAAATATTTCAGAAGTAAATGACAGTATTTTTAAAAGTATAGAATCTACAATGAGTTTAATTTTAACAATGGTAGGAAATATTTGCTTTTGGAGTGGAATAATGAATATTCTTGAAAAAACGAACTTTTTTAAAAAGTTAAAAAATATGGTAACAGGTGCTATAAATTTAATATTTAAAAATCTAGAAAAAGATTCAAAAGAAAGCGAATATATTTCACTAAATATTTTGTCAAATCTTCTAGGACTTGGTAATGCATCAACTCCTATGGGAATAAAAGCAATGAATGAAATGGATAATAAAAATGGAAATAAAAAGGTTTTAAGTAAAAATATGATGCTTTTTATACTTATAAATACAGCATCACTTCAAATTATTCCGACAGGAGTAATTGCAATAAGATCATCTCTTGGATCAAAATACCCAAGTAAGATGATCATTCATGTTTGGATTACAACAGTTATTGTATTTTTATTTGTATTAGTTTTTGGAAAATTATTTTTTAAAGAGGAAGAGAAATGATAAATACTTTAGTATCAGCAAGTATACCAATGCTTGTATTTTTTATTGTATTTATTTCTTTTAAAGAGAAAAAAAATACTTTCGATGATTTTTTAGAAGGAGCATCATCTAGTATAAAAATAGTACTTGATATATTTCCAACTTTAATTGGACTTTTTGTTGCAATAAATTTTCTTAGAGTATCAGGAATACTAGGATTAATTGCAAATATATTTTCTCCGGTTTTAACTTTTTTCGGAATACCAAAAGAAATATTACCGATTGCAATATTAAGACCAATTTCAGGAAGTTCCACAGTAGCAGTAGCAACTGAACTTATGAAACAATATGGAGTAGATACGACCTTAGGTTTAATTATATCTACAATAATGGGCTCAACAGAGACTACTATATATACAATTTCTCTTTATACTAGAGGAAAAACATATAAAAATACATGGAAAGTACTATTAATTGCATTACTTGGAGATCTTTTAGGAATAATAGTTTCTGTAAAATTATGGGGAATTTTGTCATAGAGTTTTGCTTGACTTATACACATTTTGGTGCTAAAAGTAGATTTATGAAACAAATTATTTTTATTATCATAATATTTTTTCTAAGTTTTAATGTTATAAAAGAAATATATATAAATATTTGCGTAAAAATGCTAGAGAAGAGAATAAAAAAATAAAAAAATAAAGCACTTATGCTTTATTTTTAATCTATGTAATATTAATTATCTTACTTGGACGTACTCTAGATGCGACATTTATATTTATATTCTTTTCAGAAAATCCTTTTTGTTCAATTTCCTCAGTTACAGTTTTATATGCAAGTTCAGGAAAATTATTTTCTTTACTTAAATGCCCAAGCATTACCTTATCAAGGCCTTCTGGAATCAAACTAGATATTGTTTTACCAGCAGATGAATTAGATAAATGACCTTTTTCGCCGCTTATACGCTGTTTTAACTTATATGGGTAATGGCAAAGTCTTAATATTTCCGGATCATAATTTGATTCAAGCATTATAAAAGAACTTTTCTTTAATTCATCTAATAGACTATTTTCAATATGTCCGATATCTGTTGCAATACTTATTTTTTTATTATCTTTATAAACATTAAATCCACAAGGATTTGCAGCATCATGTGGAATAGAAAATGGATGTATTTTTAGAGATCCAATTTCAAAATCTGATTCTACTTTAAAAATCTTTTTATTATCATCTGCAATTTTCTCTGCTTGACATGGCATTGCAGCTAAAGTTTCTTTATTTACATATACAGGAATATTATATTTTTTTGAAAGTCCACCAATACTTAATATATGATCAGAATGCTCATGTGTTACTAAAATACCGTTTATTGAATTAATATCTATATTTATAGATTCTAACGCTTCTAGTATCTTTTTTTGGCTTACACCAGCATCAATTAAAATGTTAGTATCTTCAGAAGATACTAACAAGCAATTTCCTGTACTACCACTATATAGACTACAAAAATTTAACATTTCTACTTTTAATCCTCTTCTTTTACTCTTTCTATATTTGCGCCAAGTTTTCTAAATTTTTCTTCTATATTTTCGTATCCTCTATCAATGTGATTAATATTATATATTTCTGTTTTTCCATTAGCTGCGATTCCAGCTATAATCAAAGCTGCACCAGCTCTTAAATCAGATGCATATACAGGAGCTCCTGATAATTTATCAACTCCTTCGAAAAATGCAGATTGACCTTTTGGAGTAATATTTGCTCCCATTTTATTTAATTCAAAAGTATATTGGAAACGTGAGTCCCAAATACTTTCATTTATTATACTAGTTCCTGAAGATAAACTTAATACAACACCCATTTGAGGTTGAAGATCTGTTGGAAATCCGGGATAAGGAAGTGTCTTTATAGTTGCCTTAGTAGTTGGTTTATCCCACCACACTCTTACATGATCACCATTTGCATCAACATTTCCACCTATTTCAAGTATTTTTGCAGTAAGTGATTCTAAATGCTTTGTTATACAATTCTTTACTAAAATATCACCTTTAGTTGCAATTGCTGCAAGCATAAAAGTTCCAGCTTCTATTTGATCAGGAACGACTGAGTATGTAGCATCTCCTTTTAATTCTTTTACACCATTAATTTTTATAATATCAGTACCAGCACCTCTAATATCAGCTCCCATAGTATTTAAAAAGTTTGCAAGATCAACAACATGAGGTTCTTTTGCAGGGTTATCTATTACTGTAGTTCCTTCTGCTAAAACACTTGCTAAAATGATATTTAGTGTAGCTCCCACTGAAACTATATCCATATATACAGATGTTCCTTTTAATTTTTCACAAGAAGCAACGATATTTCCACTACTTACATTTACAGTAGCACCAAGAGCTTCAAATCCTTTTATATGTTGATCAATAGGTCTTGGCCCTAAATTACATCCGCCAGGAAGACCAACTTCGGCTCTACCACATCTTCCAAGAAGAGATCCTATTAAATAATAAGAAGCTCTAAATTTTCTTGTAATATCAAGAGGAGCTGTAGTAGATGTTATATTTCTAGAATCAACTCGTATTGTATGTTTATCTAACCATTCTATCTTTGCTCCTAGGCTTTGTAATATTTCACAATAAATTTTTACATCACTTATATTTGGTAAGTTTTCAATAGTACATACGCCATTTATAAGCAAAGTAGCAGGAAGAATAGCCACAGCTGCATTCTTTGCACCGCTTATTTCTACTTCACCTTGTAGTTTTGTAGGTCCAGTTATTACTAATTTTTCCAATATATTTACCCCCAATGAGTTTTATTTAAATATAGTAAAATTTAAAATAATTTATTTGAATAAGCTATAAAGCTTTAAAACACGAATAATGAAAGTTTTTTTACTAAACATTCAACCAAAATATAACACAAAACATAAGTATTGACAAGTTTTTTATTTTAAAGAATTAAAAATCTCTAAAACCTTAAATTTTATTATATAAGGTTTGCTATCAGAAGAGATAACATTATAAGACTCTTCTTCTAATGAAGAAGATAGAGTTTTTTTAGATGTATCATTTATAGAAACAGAAGAATCATTTAAACATAAAGGCGGAAACATCATACACCACCAATTTTCACCTTTAGAATCTCCAAGAGATATATTTAAACAATCATATTCACCGATTAGGAAGAGAGATACTTCCATATGATTTTAAAGGAAAATACTTTTTTCCTATATTAAAAGAATAAGAATAATTAAATCCAGATTCTTTAATATCATTTTCTATGATATTACATATATCATTTTTATGGAAATTTATTTGTTTTATTGCTTCTTCTTTTGACATATCTTGATTTAAGTAATCTGACATAAAATAAATAATATCATCTCTTATTTTAAGTTTTAGGTATTGATCTTCTTTAGAATTACTATTTGCTACAATATGTAATCTAAATACATTTTTTTCTAAATCATTAAAAACAAAAGTGCTATAAGACTTGGCTGATAAAAAAACATAAATTAAAAACAAAATAAATAATAAAAATACTAGTTTAAGTTCTTTCATAAATCCTCCAAAAGAAATTTTTATACTTCTAATTATAATTATTGACAGCTAAAAATAAATATATACAAAGATGCAAAATAACTTTTTGTCGAAATTATGAATACGAAATAAATTGACCAAAGAGTGTATCCATTGTAAAATAAACAAACATTTTAAGGAGGGAAGATGGATAAAAATAAAAAAGAAAAAATGTGTAGTTTTTATGTAAGTAAAAACCACTTAGCTACAATTTTAATTACATACTTAAAGGAAAATTTAAAAGATAATGAAAAATTAAATGTATTTGTAGAAGATGATTTTAATAATGAAATAAAAAATATAATAGATAAAGTTAATATAAAGGAGAGCAGAAAAAGAAAAATTTTAAATGAAACATGGAAAAACAAAGATATTTCCAAGATAAAAAGAATAAAAGGATTAGTTATAGTAGAAGGAGATTTAGAATATATTGAAAGAGTAAATACTATATTAAAAGATAATATAAAAATTAAACTTATTAATTGCTTTAATTTGAATGATTTTAAGAACAATTCTAGAAAAATATTAGAAGAACATAAATTTATAATTAACACTTTAGGAAAGAGAAAAATACCTGATATTTTTGACAAAAATGTCGCATTAGAGAGGATATTGACTAAATAGCCGTAATGGTATAAGATATGTATGATTTGATTTTTATATTTATATTTAAAAATGAAAGGGGTTATACATATTGATGAATAACTTGTTAGAAGAAAAGTATAAAAAGGCAAAAGAAGTATTAAAAGAGAATAATCAAGAACATTTGCTTCTATACTACGATAAGTTAGACGATTCAAAAAAGGAGCAATTATTAGATCAGATATTATCTATTAATTTTAATTTAGCAAAACAATTATATGAAAATGCGAAAAAGCCTGTTGATTTTGGCAATGTAACAATAGAACCTATTGAATATATTGATAAATCAAAACTAACAGTAAATGAAACAAAGAAATATGAAGATATTGGTATTGATGCAATAAAATCAAATAAATATGCAGTAGTTACAATGGCAGGAGGACAAGGAACAAGACTTGGTCATACAGGTCCTAAAGGAACTTTTGATATGGGATTAGAGTCACATAAATCATTATTTGAACTTTTATGTGATACTCTAAAAAGAGCAAGAGCAGAGTATAAGGTTATTATTCCTTGGTATATAATGACAAGTAGAGAAAACAATGAAGAAACAGTATCTTTCTTTGAGAAAAATGGATATTTTGGTTATCCAAAAGATGCTATCCACTTCTTTATTCAAGGTGAGCTACCAATGCTAGACTTAGAAGGCAAGATTTTACTAGACGAAGAAGGACTAGTAAAACAAGCTGCTGATGGTCATGGTGGAACACTAAAAGCTATGGGAAAAAATAAGATAATAGAAAAATTAAAAAAAGACGGAGTAGAATGGGTTTTTGTAAGTGGTGTAGACAATGTTTTAGTAAAACTTGTTGATCCAATTCTTCTTGGTATGAGTATTGATAGTAAAGTACTTGGAGCTGTTAAAACTGTTGAAAAAACAGATCCTAAGGAAAAAGTAGGTGTATTTTGCAGAAAGAATAAAAAAGTAGGTGTAGTTGAATATACTGAAATTTCAGAAGAAATGGCTAATATGAGAGACGATTATGGTGCTTTAGTATATGGAGATGCAAATGCAATATTCCATCTTTATAATATTAAAGGACTTGAGAAAGTTTCTGATATAAGACTTCCATACCATACAGCCGTAAAGAAAGCAAAATATATTGATAAAAATGGAAAGCTTATAATTCCAGAAAAACCAAATGCTTATAAATTTGAATTATTCATATTCGACTCTTATGAAATGCTAGATGATGTTGTAGTTCTAAGAGTAAAGAGAGAAGAGGAATTTGCACCAATTAAAAATGCAGAAGGTGCAGATAGCCCAGAAACAGCAAGAAAACTTTATACAGATTATTGGAACAGAATGGAATACTTAAGCAAGTATGAAAAATGGTGTCAAGATGCAAATATAGAAAAATCTTTAAGAGAAGAGCTTCTTTCTATTAAAGGAAATGAAGAAGAAATAAAAGATAGATTCTATAAAGACTTAGATTTTGGTACAGCAGGATTAAGAGGAATAATTGGTGCTGGAACAAATAGAATGAACTATACTACAGTTGGAAAAGCAACTCAAGGATTAGCAAATTATATAGTAAATGAAGGTGTTGCAGATAAAGGTGTAGTAATTTCTTATGATTCTAGAAGAATGTCAAAAGAATTTAGTGAATATACAGCACTTTGCTTAAACGCAAATGGAATAAAAACATACATTATGGATGAATTAAGACCAATTCCAGAACTATCTTTTGCAGTAAGATTACTTGGAGCAACAGCAGGAATTATGATTACTGCAAGTCATAATCCGCCACAATACAATGGATATAAAGTATTTTGGGATGATGGTGCACAAATAGTAGCTCCTAGAGACAAAGAAATAATTAATGAAGTAAATAGAGTAGAATATTCAGATATTAAGACTATTTCTAGAGAAGAGGCTGGAGAAAAGAGATTATATATTACAGTTGGAAAAGCAATAGATGATGCATATATAAGAACAATAAAACGTCTTCCATTAAATCCAGAAGTAATAGGAAAAGTAGAAAAAGATTTAAAAATAGTATATACACCTCTTCATGGAGCAGGAAATAAGGGAGTACAAAGAATATTAGATAGCCTTGGATTTACAAATGTATATGTTGTACCAGAGCAAGAACTTCCTGATGGAAACTTTCCAACAGTAGAACTTCCAAATCCAGAAGATCCAAAAGCTTATGAATGTGCACTAAAATTAGCTAATAAGATAGATGCAGATTTAATCCTAGCAACAGATCCAGATACAGATAGACTTGGAATTCAAGTAAAAAATGATAAAGGAAATTATGAACTATTTACAGGCAATATGACAGGAGTATTAGTTGCTGAATATATTTTATCTCAAATGAAAGAAAAGAAAATATTACCTAAAAATGGAGTTTTAATAAGCACAATAGTTTCTACTAACTTAGCAAAAGATGTTGCTAAAGAATACGGAGTAGAATTTATAGAAGTTCTTACAGGATTTAAATATATAGGTGAGAAGATGAGACAATTTGAAGAGAATAAAGATAAAACTTATATATTTGGATTTGAGGAAAGTTATGGATGTTTATTTGGTGACCATGCAAGAGATAAAGATGGAGTTACAGCAGTAATGATGCTTTGCGAAGCAGCAGCATATTATAAGAGCAAGAATATTACTCTATGGGAACAAATGCAAAATATATACAAAAAATATGGATATTATAAAGAAGAAATTTCATCAGTTACACTAAAAGGTGCTGATGGAGCTAAAAAGATTGTACAAATAACAGATTCTTTAAGAGAAAATCCAATAAAGAACTTTGGTAAGTTTAAAGTAGAGGCAATAAGAGATTATAGTACTAAGATTAGAAAAGATATGAAAACTTCAAAAGAAACTACTTTAGATCTCCCAAATTCAAATGTTATATACTATGAACTTGAAAATAATGAATGGTGCTGTGTTAGACCTTCTGGAACAGAGCCAAAATTAAAATTCTACTTCGGTGTTAAAGGTAATTCTAAAGAAGAGACAGAAAGTAGAATGCAAGAACTTAAAAAGGCAGTTTTAAACATAGTAGAGTAGAATATAAGATACAAAAAAAGTTATTAAAAAGGAATAAGCTATTATACTTATTCCTTTTATTTATTACTTGTAAAAACAACTTTAGTATACTACATTAGTTTTTTCTTCTTATATTCAATTAATATGATATTTGTTATTATAAGTATAAAGAATGGTAAGAAGAATACTATTAATACTTGAGCTTTTTCAAAATCTATACCAGTATATAATCCAATAATTATTGTTGCTTCACTTTTATTATCGTCAAGTGTAACTTCTGGTGCATTTGATTCATTTTGTGTTTCTATTATCTCAGCTGTATTTACTTTTTCACCAAAGTTTGCTTTTGATTTATCCCAGATTAATACTAAGAATAAATCTTGATAATCGCCGGGGTCTATAACTTCTGTTGTACATACTAGGTTGTCATTTTCATCTTTAGTCCAATCAGAATTGTCACTAGATACTGAAAATCCTTTTGGCACAGTATCTTTTACTGTTACACTTCCTGGAATTAGACCAGTATTTGTTACCCTTAGACAATATACAACTTCAAGTTTTGAACTTTTAATAAGTTTTGATTTAATATCTACTTTAGTCATTTTCTCATCTGAAATCTTTTTATCACTATTATTTACGCTTACACTTTGAATGGTTTTATCTAGTTTAAAGTTAAATGGCTTAGCTTCTGTAACAACTTCATTTGTATCTACACCATCAACTTTTGCAATATTGGTGATAGTAACAGTTTCTTGATCATCTTCTAAATGATTTACAGTAACTGTAAAGCTTAATACTGACTCTCCTGGAATTATACCATCTCTTGATGGTTTTCCTTCAGTAGAATCATCTGAAGAATCTTCTTTAGGATTTTCGGCAGGAGTATCAGATTCGCTATCAGAATTATTATCATCTGTTATTTCTCCTAGAAGATCAGCCACCTCATTTTTATTTTCTGTTTCAGTATTATCTTTGCTTTCTGTTTCATTTTCTTTATTTGTTTCTTCAGTATCATTATCTGTTTCTGGTTTATTAGTTCCAGTTCCGCTTGTCTTAGTTTTTCCTTTAACTAATACTATAATACCATTTTTTAAATCTTCTTCTGTATACTTTTCATTTACTTCACCATTTATAGATATACTTCCTTCTACAAATGTAGTGCCTTCTGGTATATCGTCTTGTACTAAAACTTCTTTTTCAAGAGAACCATCGTTTTGAACAGTTATATCATAAGTAATAGTTTCATTTTCTGCTACATAGTCTTTACTATATTGAGTTTTAATACTCTTAAGTTCACTAATTACTGATTCTATATATACAAGAGATACTTCATTTGTGCTTACATCATCAACATATGCTGTATTTAAAATTGTATCTTCATCTGTCAAATCATTTACTGTAACATCAAATTTTAAAACTACAGTAGATTTTCCAGATGTAGATTCTTTCTTAGAAGGAATTAGAAGAGTAAGTCCTTTTTCTAATTCTTCTTTTGTATATTTAGTAGTTTCATCATTTACTTTTATACTACCTTCTACAAAAGTAGTTCCTTCTGGAATAGTATCTTTTACAACAACATTCTTTTCTAATGTACCACTGTTTTCTACTTTAATAGAATATGTAACTTTTTCATCCTTTACAACATAGTCATTATTAAACTCTGCTGAAACTTCTTTACTTTGACTAATAATTGGTTCTGAATAAATAGCTTTAACTTCATTAGTATCTGTTCCATCAACATTTGCTTTATTTAAAATTTCTTTTTCATCATCTATATCATTTACTGTTACGTCAAATGAAAGACTTTGTTCAGAATGCTCTGGAATAAGTAAATCTATACCAGATAATAATTCGTCTTTAGAATAAGATGAATTATCATCTTTTTTCAATTCTTCATTATTGTGTTTTATACTACCTTCTACGAAAGTAGTTCCTTCTGGAATAGTATCTTTTATAGGAACTATTTTTGAAATACTACCATCATTTTTTACTTTAATAGTATAAGTAATCTTTTCACCATTTACTACAAAGTCTTTTCCAAATTCAGTTTTAATTTCCTTAGAACTTGAAATGATAGGTTCATAATATACAGTTTTAACTTCATTAGTATCTATTCCATCAACATTTGCTTTATTTATAATTTCATCTGTATCATTTATATCATTTGCAGTTACTTTAAAGCTTACAACAACTTTTGCTGCTCCTGATGAAGAAGTTTTTCTAGATGGGATTTTTACCTTTATACCATTTTTTAAATCTTCTTCAGAATAATCTTCACTTCCACCATCTACTTTTACACTACCTTCTACAAAAGTAGTTCCCTGAGGGACAGTATCTTTTATAACAACAGTTTTTCCAAGAGTACCGGTATTTGTTACGACGATAGAGTAGGTTATTGTTTCATTAGTTATAACATAATCATGACTGTTTTCAGTGCTCATCTCTTTACTTTGACTGATAATTGGCTCTGAATATATTGTATCTACAGCATTTGTATCTTTTCCATCAACATTTGCTGTATTTGTTATTTTGGTTTCATCATCTAAATCATTAACTGTTACATCAAAAGTAAATTCTTTAGTAGTAAGAGCAGGGATTTCAGCTTGAAATCCTGTAGTTAAATCACTTTCTGTAATAGCAGAACCATTTGTCTTTGATACAGCTTGACCATCAAGTTTTACACTATTTGGAACAAATGTTGTACCTTGTGGAATAGCATCTTTTATTACAACCGTTTTTCCTAAAGTACCATCATTTTTTACTGTGATTTTATAAGTAATCTTTTCACCATTTATAACATAATCTTCATCATGCTGAGTTGTCATACTTTTATTTTGACTAATAATTGGTTCTGAATATACAGTCTCTACTGTATTTGTATCTTTTCCGTCAACATTAGCTTTATTTGTAATTTTATCTTTATCAGTTATATCATTTACTGTTACATCAAAAGTTATAGTTTGAGTAGAATTTTCTGGAATATTTATTGATAATCCGTTTGTTAAATCAGTAACAGTTGGTATTGATTTGTCAGTTTTTTGAACAGCTTGTCCATTTAATTTAATACTATTTGGAACAAATGTTGTACCTTGTGGAATAGTATCTTTGATTATTACTGTTTTAGCATATCCACCTTCATTTTTTACTGTGATTGTATAAGTAATTCTTTCACCTGCTACAACAAACGCTTTTTGGTTTTGTGTCGTCATAGCTTTAGTACTTGATATGATAGGTTCTACGTATTTTACTGAAATTTCACTAGAATCTTTTGTTGATTGTCTAGACGTTACAGTAGTGTCTGTTAAAGAAGCTTTATTTTTTATAGTTGCTCCATTTTCCAAATCATTTACTTTAACCTTAAATGTTAAAGTAGCAGATTGATTAGGAGCTATATTACTTACTGTTATACCACTTGCTAATTGCTGTTGAGTGGAATTATTAGCTGTGCCATTTACAGTTATACTATTTGGAACAAAAGTAGTTCCTGCAGGAATTGTATCTTTAAATAAAGCAGTTCCTGTTACTGTACCGGTATTTTTTGCTGTAAGTGTATATGTGATTTCATTATTTACTGTTACATTTGAGTTCGGAGCAGGGGTAGACGTTTTCGTAATGTCTATTTTTACCCATTGAGCAGTGATTGTTTCGTCTTTTTCTTCTGATCCAAAAGTATAAGTTGCATCATCTGTTAATGAGGTCATCGTTCCTATTTCACTAGAACCAGGTTTATCCCATTTTACGAAAGTATAACCAGGACGTGTTGGAAGAGGAATATGATGAGTGTCTTTATATACACCAGTTACTTCACTTGTCGTATTTTTACTTTCCCACGTACCACCATTTGGATTTACATATAATTTATGTGGAATTATATTTATAATTGTTGCTGCAAAATTAGTTAAATTAAAATGACCAATTTGATAACAACTATGAGGATAATGAACTGTGAAGAATCCATATCCTTCACCTGTATTAGCATCATTTTCTACATTTATTATCTCATTTAAACCATTGTTATTTTTATTACTTGTTATTTTTATAGAAGTAGAAGTAGAATCAATTGTTATGTTACCAGTTTTAGCAAGATTTAATTCTTTTACTAATGTTTTTGTTATATTATTATTGCTATTATTATTTAATTGATAAGTAAATTTCCATATTGCGCCAAGATGATTATGCGCAGCTACATAATAATCTCTAGAAGTAGAAGAAGTTCCAGATTGATCATTATTAAAACTTAGCATATATCCGCTTAAGGTATTATCTGTTTTTTTAACTCTAAGCATAACTCCGGCTGCAATAAAGCTATCACCATAATCTATATCATAATCAAAAGAAAAAACTTGTTCTTGGGAAATATCTGGAATAATATAAATTGCATTTTTTCCGGCGTTTGATTGGTTACCAGTCATTTTAACAACTTTTCCTTGATCCTCAAATGTAATACTTCCGATTGAAGAACTTATATCCTGTTGCCAATTGAAAGAAGAAATAATATCAGTCTTTCCAAGTTTTTCATCATTATTATCAACTTTACTATTTGCATCAATTTCAGTGCTTTCACCGGTTAAAGTAGATGCTGAATATTTATCTTTGCCCTTACTAAAGAAAATCTTATCAGAAAATATAACTAGCATTGCTAGTGCACTAAATAAAATTAAGATTGTAGTAAGAATAAAGATAAACGAAATTACTTTATTGTTTCCGTTTTTTGTGTTCATTTAAATCAAATCTCCTACTTATATAATTTTAAAATATTTTCATATATATAATAGAAATTAGAAAAAGAGAATTCAAGTAGAGCAAGGAATAAGTAGGTTTTAGTAGTTTCAAAGAAGTTACGGATTTATTTTCTTTTGAGATTTAAGAAAAAATATTATTTTTTTATTACATTTTTGAGCAAAATGCGGACACAGAAAGAGTTTTAAAAGATAACTTGGCTAAAATGACAATAAAATTTTAAGAATGACAGAAATCCGTAAGAAATCAATGTGACAACATGCACTTTTTTATTGCTTTTTTTGTGAAAGTGTAATAGAATAAAGGCACTGCGAGGAGAATTACGAAAAATAGTATCACAATATGTAAATAACTTTTTTATTTTAATACTAATAAACGACATACTTTTTAGCTTTTAAGTGGTATTAAATATAAAGAAGTATGAGGTGGTAAGGATGTTTCTAAATATAGCTGAAAATATTATGCGAAAAAATAAGAATGATAAATTAAATAATGAGAATACAAGTAATCAAAATAGATTATTACATGTTCAAAATATTATTATTTATGTAATAGCTTTTTTAGTATCTATGATGAACATAAAAGGGATGATTACACCTTTTGCACTTTCAATATTTGTAGCATCATGTAATAGTAATGTCCCAGCAGGAATTGTTTTAATAGTTACTATTATAGGAAGTTTAATAGGATTTGGGATAGATTCTACTTTTACATATATATTAAATGTTTTAGTTTTTATGATTTCTATTTTAATATTTAAACCAGTAATACAAGATAATAGAAATGAAATGACAAGACTTGGAAAGAATCTGATTTTATCAACAATAATTGTACAAGTTGCGAATTGTATAATGAAAAAAGAGCTATTTGTGTATGATATTTTAATAAGTATTTCTAGTGTAATACTTACTTACGTATTTTATAAAATATTTGTAAATAGTATATCTGTAATAAAAGACTTTAATGAAAACAGAGCATTTTCAATAGAAGAAGTTATAGGAGCTACAATTTTAGTTACAATTGCATCTGTTACATTAAATCAATTTAATTTTGCAGGAATTGTATTTTCAAATATAGTAGCAATATTTATGATATTAGCACTTTCATTAAGAAGCGGAATTCTAGTTGGTGGAACTACTGCATCTGCAATAGGACTTATACTTGGAATTCTTGGAATATGTACACCGGCACAAGTATTAACATTTGTAATTGCTGGATTTTTAGCAGGAGTTTTATCTAGATTTGGAAAAATTGCAACTATCTTAGGATTTTTAGCTGGATGTGCAATAACTTCATATATTTGGACAGGATTTTCTGTAAATCTTATAGGAATTAAAGAAATAATAATTTCAAGCTTTTTCTTCTTGTTTATTCCAAAATTTGTTGGAATTGATATAAGAGATATTATAGAAGATGTAAAGCTTTTAGAATGGAATAGTGGAACAAGACTTGCTGATAGTAATGATACAAAAGATAAATTAAATAATGTTTCAAAAGTAATTACAGAAATGGCAAATGCACTTGGAATAGAGGACAAGTCTTTATTAGAAGCTGAAATAGATAATATAAACAATAGTAAAGTAATGTTTGTAGAAGATCTATTAAATAATTTAGATGCTTTTCCAAATAACATTTTATATGATGATTTAACTAAACTTGAAAATGGATTAATAGAAGATATATATTATGCAGTAGTAGAAAAAACAGAACTTACTTCAGATGACTTAATAGATATTTTTGAGAAAAGAAAAAATTATATAGTTGGAACAGAAGAAAATGAAGTAATAAAACAAGATATAGATCAAATTGTTAGAATAATAAATAGAACTTATAGAATAAATGAAATAGGATTTAATTGGAAGACTAAGTTTGAAGACAGTAGAAAAACAATTTCAAAGCAGTTAAATGGTGTTTCTAAGGCAATAAATGAGATAGCAGATGAAATTACAAAAGAGAAAAATGAAAAGTCAAAATTTAAGGATAAAGAATTACAGATAAGAGAATTACTATTACAAAAAAATATTGAAATAAAAGATATAAAAATAAAGAAATCAAATCCTGGAAAATTATTTGTAGATATATATTTTGAAAATACATCTTTAGTAAAAGAGAAAGATAAAATAAAATGTATTGAAAACATTATATCTAAAGTATGCGATGAAAAGGTTTCTATACAAAAAGATACAAGCAATATTGATGCTAGTAGCTATATGCAAAGATATACTTCAGAAGATAGATTTACTATACAACTTCGGATATTCAAAATCATCAAAAACAGGAAATACTATTTCAGGAGATAGTAGCATACAAATAAAACTTGATGATGATAAATGCTTAATAGTTTTAAGTGATGGTATGGGATCAGGAATGAAGGCTAGAAAAAGTAGTCAAATTGTTATAAAAATGATGAAAAAGCTATTGACAGCAGGATTCGATAAAAATGATTCTATAGAACTTATAAATGGGGCAATCAAATTAAATGAAGAAGAAGTTTATGCTACAATAGATACATCAATATTTGATTTATACAATGGAAATGTAGAATTTATTAAAAATGGTGCTTGCAAAACATATATAAAAAATAAGCAAAATATAGAGTTTGTAGAATCAAATACACTTCCACTTGGAATTTTGAATAATGTAGAAGTGTCAGTATTTGATAAAGATATAAATGATGGAGACATTTTTATAATGTGCAGTGATGGAGTTATTGATTCTAAAGAAGAGGAACAAGGAGATAAGTGGTTTATCAAACTAATAAAGAATATTAGTACAAATAATGTTCAAAAAATGTCAGATATTATACTTAAAGAAGCAATAGATAATAATTACGGTATATGCAAAGATGATATGAGTGTTATTGTTGTTAAGGTATCTAAAAAAGCAAAAAAATAAAATTAAATAAAAATAAAAGCTCTTTTTAGTAAAAGGAGCTTTTAAAATGCAAATATTTTATTTCTTTAAACGAATAATTGCATGAATCTTAGATAAATCTTGACTTTGAATCGCAATTAAATGTTCATCATCAGATATTTTTTCATAATTACAAACAACATCATGTCCTAGCTTACATTCATTTTTATAATTAATACAAATTTCAGAGAATTTAGATCTACTATAATCATCATCTGAAAGAGCTTCTAGTGCAAGTTCAAGATACTTTAAGTTATTTACATGAAGATTTGAATCTATATCTCTTCTTTTTATTGTATATTTATAAGAATTTGTAATATTAGTAGGTAGTGAAAGTTTAGGTATTGGAACATCAAATACAGACCTAGGAACAGAAGTATAAGCATCTAGGACATCTTGAGTTACAGGCATAATAGAATGATCTTTATAATTTACCATTATCCATTTAGTAGAAGCAAGAGCAACTAATTCATCTTTTTCATATATTTCATAATTACGAATAGATAAAGAATGAATAAGACTTTCAGCCCAAGTCTTTACAGTAATCTCATCTAAAAGTTTAGGCCTTTTTAATATTTTTACATTCCATCCAAGTAAAAGAAACACGATATTTGTTTTATCCATAGAAGTTAATCCATATCCAACAGACTCAGAATGCATTCCAGCAGCATCTACTAGATATTTCATAAGTGAAATATTTTTAATATTTAGATTTTGATCTACATCATCAAATGTTACTTTATATTTTATAGTATATATACCCATAAGTATTCCTCCAATCTAATGTACCTCGTCTATTATAACATCTTTTAAAAAATGTTAAAAGTAAATAAGAAGATAATCAATTGAAAAAATACTTGAAATTATGATAGTCAATTTACTTAGAAAGTATTGTAAAACCTTACGGAATTTGATATAGTAGTGATGTAAATTTGAAAAAATAGTCGGAGGAAATATGAGTAGAGCAAGAGGTAGAAGATTTGATGATGAGCCAAAATTAAATGTAAAAAAGGTCATTGCAACGATAATCGCTTTGATAGTTATAGTAATGGTAATAATGTCAATCATGTCTTTGTTAAATAGACAAGAGACTCAAAACCAAGGCCCCGTAGAGTATTTTTCAATGCATACAAAAAATAAATGGGGAGTAATAAACAGTAGAGGCGAAATCGTATTACAACCTACTTATGACGAAATGATAATCGTTCCAGATTCTACAAAAGAGCTATTTATTTATTCATATGATGTAGATAAAGACACTGGAAGTTATAGTACAAAAGTTATAAATTCAAAAGGTGAAGAAATATTAACTGATTATAAAAATATTGTAGCACTTGATAATTATACAACTATAGATGATGTTTGGTATGATAAAAATTCATTAAAGTTCGAAAGAAATGGTAAATATGGATTAATAACATATAGTGGAGAACAATTATTAAGTCCAGACTATGATGATATATATACATTAAAAGGATTAGAAAATAGTATTATTTTAGAAAAAGATGGAAAGTATGGATTATATAATGATTCTACTAAGCAATTAATTCTAGAGCCAATATATTTAGAAATAAGAGCAATGGGAAATTCTTATACAGACGGATATGTTGTAAAAGATGAAAATGAAAAATATGGAATTATAGGACAAAGTAAGAAATTTATAATAGAACCTCAATATGACTCAATTAAAAATGTTTTTGGAGATTCAAAATACGTTGTAGAACTTGAAAAGAAAACATTTGTAATAGATAAAGATAACAATACTTTATTTGAATTAAAAGATGGAGAAGAAGTAATTTCAATACACAATGATGAATTTGTAATATGCAATAATAAAAAATATGGAATTATAAATTCAAAAAGAGAAGAAATAATTGAACCTAAATATGATTATTTAGAATATGCTTATGGAGATTACTATATAGCTGCTAATAAAAAATCTTATGGAATTATAGATGCAAGCGGAAATGAGCAAGTGCCTTTTTCTTATACTTCAATAAATTATAGAAAAGACGGATCATTCTTTGAATGTGAAAATAAAGACTTTACAACAGATATTTATGATGGTAAATGTGAGTATAAATTAACTGGAACAATTAGTGAAGTAAACTCTGAAAAAGCTTATATTAGAATAAGAGTTGAAGATGAATATAAATATTATAATTTCTCTTTTGAAGAAAAAACAAACAAAGATGTTCTTTCAAATAATACATTATTTTTAGTAAAAGAAAATGATAAATACGGATATGTAAATAAAGATGGAGAGAAAATAGTTGAATGCATTTATGATGATGCTACAGAACAAAATAAATATGGATTTTGTGCAGTGCAAAAAGATGGAAAATGGGGATCAATAAAAGCAGATGGTACAGTAGTTTTAGAGCCAAGTGTTGATCTAAGTGATAGCATTAATATAGATTTTATTGGAAAATGGCATTATGATACAAGTAGCAGTTTATATTTAAATTTAAATTCATATACAGACTTAAATTAAAGTACATTTAAAAAATTAATATACAAAAGAGGAGAAGAAAAGTGGAATTAACAGTTAAATATCAATATACATATTTTTTATATCCATATATTGTGGATGTAAATAAATATCAAAAGTATATAATGAAATTGTTAAAAAAAGAAAAGTGCAAATTAAAAATATTTGAAAAAGAAAGAGACTTGGATATTTATAATTACTTTAATAAAACTTTAAGAGAAAACTTATTTCCTACTTTTGAGCTTAGAAATGAATCACTAAAAGAATTCAATGAATTAAGTGATGAGAGAAAAAGTAAGATAATTTCAGAATATCCTTGTGCTATATTTGAATATGACATTAGTGATTTAGCAAAAAAAGATGAAGATGAAATAGATATAAGAAAAAAAGATACTAGCATAGAATTTAATGTATCTAAAATAGAGATAATTTGTTTTAATACCGGAGTATGTTTTATAAGTATAAAAACAAATGTAGAAGATAGTGAAAATTTTTCAGACCTACTAAACTTTAACTATAAATTTAGAGAACTAAACTCTGAATTTAATGACTTAAAACAATATGAAAACATAAACATAAAGACAAACTCATTAAAAGATTTATCAGACATAAAAGATATAATCGAAGAGATTGCTGGAGAAGAGAAAAATAAAGTAAATCTAAATAAGCAAAAATTTTATACTTTTGCTTATGCATGTATTCAAAATGAAAATTGGAATGATAGGAGTCCATTTGAAGATTTAGAAAATGAATTCTTAAAATATGCAAATGTTTTTCCAAGCAATTATTTAACAGATTTGAACAAAAAAAGCTATGAACAAAATGTAAGCGTGATATCAAAGCTAAAGTACGTTAGAACAGGAATAACAAATACAAGCTGTAATCTTTTAGCTTCTACAGTAGATATGTACAATTATACAAAATTGCCTTATGAATATGAAAACCAAATTTTCTATACTTATATATTAAGTTTATATCAAAAGATATTCTTAAGTCAGATTAATTCAGAATTTAAGAATTATGATCAAATAATTAGAATCAGAAGACAATTTATAAGTTTTGCAAAAGAATTATGGGTAAAAGATATTACAACAGATGATACAGGAAGTCTATATTATAGAGTACTTAAAAATGTTTTTGAATTAGATGATTTATTTGAAGAGATAAGAAAGAAATATGAAATAATATATAAAGACTTGAAAATAGAGAAAAACAATAGAGATAATACAATTATAGTAATGCTCTTAATATTATCTTTAATATTAAATACTTTTTCTATAATTGCATATCTGTTTTTAATATAAAAATAGGAGCAAAGTTAAATGAAAATAGCATGTGGGACAGACATAATAAAGATTGATAGAATTAAAGATGCAATTGAAAAATATAATGAAAAGTTTTTAAATTGTGTATATACAAAAGACGAAATAGAATATTGCAATACAAATCATAAAACAAAATATCAACACTTTGCTGCTAGGTTTGCAGCAAAAGAAGCTACTTTTAAAGCTATGACGAAAATATTTGAAGATAAGAATGTAGATTGGCAAAACATAGAAATATTAAGCTCTAAGAATGGAAGGCCAAAACTAAATATTAAAGGAAAAAGATTTGAAAGAATACAAAGCATAGACCTAAGCATTTCTCATAGTGATGAATTTGCTGTTGCAACAGTAGTAATTCTATATGAGTAAAAGGAGTAAAAGTAAAATATGAAAACAAAAGTAAAAGGTGAAAGAGGAATAACTTTAATTGTACTTGTTATCACAATAGTTGTCTTATTGATACTTGCTGGATTTACACTTAGTCTTTCTATAGGACACGGCGGAATATTCAGAAATGCGAATAAAATGGATTTCCTAGATAACATATCAGAACTTCAAAAAGATATAAATGAAACACAAATTGTCGCAAAAGCAAATGGGCAAACTAATGAAAAAATACTTGAAACACTTAAAGAAAAGTTAGATAAATGGGAAAATGACAATAAAGAGTATGAATCTATACAATTTGAATTGGTTTTAGATGAAGACAATGGTTATACTCTAACATATATTAAAGGAGCAACAAAAAATCAAGAAGAATGGTTAAAAAGCGTTAATTTCCCAGGAGTATAGAAAATAAGTAAAACGATAAAAAACTTTTAAAATTAAATATTAAATAGAGTAGGATTTAAATAGTTAAGACCTAATAGACGGGAAGTTGGTATTAGGGCAAACTAAAAGTGCTTATTTATTTCCGCATTCCGCTATTTTAAGAAAAAGAAGTTTATAAAAACCTTCTTTCTTTAATGGTGGAATCTCTATAAAGAAAGAAGGTCTTTTTAATGTCTAAAATTAAAAAATTAGTAATTTCAGCACTACTTTTGGCAGTACTTATTGTATTAAATAGGATAATATCAATAAATAGTAGCTTTTTTGTTATTAATATAGGATTTATTCCAGAGATTGTAACAGCTATAATACTTGGACCTGCAGGAGCAATGCTAGTATTTGGACTTGCCGATTATATAGGAGCTCATTTATGGCCATTTGGAGAGTATTTTCCAGGATTTACTCTTACAGCTGTTTTAAATGGACTTATATATGGAACACTTTTAAACGTAGGACTAAAAGACAAGTTTTTAAATACAAAGCTTGGAAATACTAGACTTGGGAAAGCATTTTCTAAAATCTTACTTGGAAAAGATGCTACAGAAAAAAGATTCTTTGTAAATCTTTTAGTATCTTCAATAATTGTTAGATTTATTGTAAATATATTCTTACAATCATTCTGGTTAAATATTTTATATGGAAAAGCATACCTTGCTGTAGTCGTAAGTAGAATAGTGATCCAAGCTATAACATTTATAGTACAAATGATAGTAGGAGTACTTATATATAAAGTAGTAGAAAAGGAAATGAAGTTAATTGCGGAGGAATAAGAATGGATATAAATGAATATTTAAAAAATTTTGATAAGTTTACTAAAGATCCAACATTAAAAGCTATGGAATTTTTGCTATCAAAGTTTGGAAATCCACAAAATAAATTAAAATTTATACATATAGCAGGAACTAATGGAAAAGGTAGTGTATGTGAAATGATGAATAAAATCCTTGTAGAATCAGGATACACTGTCCGGAAAGTTCATTTCTCCTCAACTTATAAAGTTTAATGAGACGATATCTGTAAATAATGTAGATATCTTAGATAGTGAAATAAGTGATATACTAGAAGAATTATCTAAGTATATTGATGAGTATAATAGCCAAAATGATATAAAAGTAAAATGGTTTGAAGTAATAACAAGTGTTGCACTAATATATTTTGCTAAAAGAAACTGCGATTTTGTAGTACTTGAAACAGGACTTGGTGGAACAACAGACTGTACAAACGTTGTAAATTCAATGATTTCTATTATAGTATCTGTTGGACTTGACCATATTGACATACTAGGAAAAGATATAAAAGACATTGCAAGACATAAAGCAGGTATCATAAAAAACAACTCTGATGTAATTTATCTAGACCAACATATAGAAGAAGTTACGAATATCATAAAAGACAAAACTATAGAAACAAACTCTAAGTTACACCTTGTAGAAGAAGATGAGTGTAAAAATTATAGATTTGATAGCCAAATGCAATACTTTGATTATAAAGACTTAAAAGATATTCCAGTAAATTTGAAAGGTAAAAAACAAATTTGTAATGCAACAATTTGTTTAAAAGTTGTGGAAATTTTAAGAGAAAAAGGATATAAAATTGAAGACATTAATATAAAAAGAGCACTTAGCAGTGTGGTTCATAGAGCAAGATTTGAAAAATTAAGTTCAAATCCAGAAATTATATATGATGGAGCACATAATCCTCCAGCTATTGATAATCTAATAGAAACAATAGACCAATATTATAAAAACAAAAGTAAAGTATTTGTAGTTTCAATTTTAGGAACAAAAGATTATAAAACGATAATTGAAAAGCTAGTAAACAAATATAACGATTCTGTTTTTTACTTTACAGATGGAGTAAAAGAAAAAAAATTTATTGAAAATAAAGAGCTTGAAAAAGTTGCAAAAGAAGTAAAAAGGGATTGCAAAAGTAAAATTTGTACTTTAAAAGAAGGAATAGAAGAAATAAGAGAAAAATATAAAAATATAGAAGAAGTAGTCTTTATTATAGGAAGTTTCTATATATATAAAGAAGTAGTTTCATTATTTGGAAGAGATGTAGATTAGAAGGTGTTTTTATATGATTAAGATAGAGAATATGACATATAAATATAAGTTTAGTAAAAACATATTAGAAAATATAAACTTAAGTATAAATGAAGGAGAAATAGTCGCTATAATTGGAAAGAATGGATCTGGAAAATCAACTTTAGCAAAACTTATCTCTGGAATTATAAAACCTAAAGATGGAAGTATCAAAGTTGACGATATAGATACTAAAGTAAAAAAAGATGAACTACTTTTAAGACAAAAAGTGGGAATTCTGTTTCAAAATCCTGATAATCAGATTATCTTTCCAGTCGTAAAAGATGACTTGGAATTTGCACTTAAAAATCTAGGACTAAAGAACTGCGAAAACAGGATAAAATCAGCACTAGACAAGGTAGATATGACAGAATATTATCAAAAAGACACATACAATTTATCTCTTGGTCAGAAACAAAGAATCAATATAGCAGGGATATTAGCAGTAGATACTAAGTATATTGTTATGGATGAACCAACAACTATGATTGATTCAAAGGGAAAAGAGAAAGTATATGATATTATAGAAAGTTTAAATAAAAAGGGGTATACGTTTATAATAGTAACTAATAATTCTGATGAAATATTGCTTGCAGACAGAATTGTAGTACTAGAAAATAAAAGTATAAAAAAAGTGATAAAAAAGGAAGAAATTTTTGATAATATAGAACTTTTAGAAGAAAGTGATATAAAATTACCAGATGTTGTAGAAATGATTATAAACTTAAGAAAAGAGGGAAGACTAAACATAGAGGACATAGATGATTTCTCAAAAAAAGGACTAATTAATAAGATATTGGAAGTGACAAAAAATGACTAAAACATACGAAAAGGCCTTAACAATTTTAAAAAAGAACAGTTTAAATAATTCAAGCAAAGAAAACCTCATACTACTATTAAATACTGTAAAATTCTTATGCTTTGATTGCTTTATGATATTTGTTTTTATGACTAATAACTACTATTTGCTACTTGGAATGGCTATTATTTCTATTTGTATAGAAGTATTTATAAAAGTTAGTATTATAGATATGATAAAGTACTTATTATATGTTGTGCCAATTATACTATTATCTTTTATAATCAATTTGGTAGCATTAGATTTTAGGTATGCTCTTTTAATAATGACTAGATTTTCTGTTGCGTGTATATGTACTTATACTTTTTCAAAAATGATAACTGCTGTAGAAATAAGTAGAGTAATAACTTTTCTGTTATCACCTCTAAAAATATTAAAAGTAAATGTAAATAGCATTGGCCTTATGGTAAGCATTTCAATCTCTTTTATACCAATTATTAGAGATGAGATATCAGAACTTAAATATATGCTAAAAGCAAAAGGATATAGACTTAAAATATCAAACGTAAGTGTAGTAATAAGACCACTTATTTCGTCTATTTTCAAAAGAACTAACGAAATAGAAAAAGCTCTTATTGCAAAAGGATATAGTGAATAAGCTGATTTAAATAAAAGTAGATAAGTTTATTTTTTACTAAAAAGAATAGATTAAACTATTCTTTTTTTACTTTAAAGCATAAAACTAAGTAGAAGGTAATATCATTTAAGTAAAAGATGCTTTTTAGGAGGCTTTGATATATGCTTTTAATTAGTAAAAAGAAGATGATATTTATAATAAGTTCAATATTAACATCTTTTTTATGTTATGAATTAATACTAAGTAACAATATAAAAAGCAAAGATAACATAGTAAATATGTATGAAGATGTGGTAACAGTAAATGCTGTTCCAGTAACAAATAAAGTGATAGTTGTAGATGCTGGACATGGCAATCCAGATGGTGGTGCAGTTGGAAATACAGGAATTAAAGAGTCAGATATAAATTTAAAAATAGCACTTAAGCTTCAAAAAATATTAGAAGAAAATGGTGCAATTGTAATACTTACAAGATCAGACGAGAATGGAATTTATGATAATGATACTTCTTCAATAAGAAACAAGAAAGCATCTGATATACGAAATAGAGTAAAGATTGGAAATGAATCTCATGCAGATATATTTGTATCTATTCACCTAAATAAATTAGATGAAAAAGAATATGATGGATGGCAAACTTTTTATAATAAGAAATCTAAAGAAAGCAAAAGACTTGCAGAATGCTTACAACAAGGATTAAATGAATCTATAAAAAAAGAAAATAACAGAAAAGCCAAGAGTATAGAGAATATATACATAACAAACAACGTAGAAATTCCAACATCAATCGTTGAATGTGGATTTTTGTCAAACTATGAAGAAGAAAAAAAACTTAGAAATGAACTATATCAAGAAAATTTAGCTTATGGGATATATGTTGGAATCATGAACTATTTTTATGAATAAGACGTATTTGTCAAAAAAGAATGTACATTTTGTACATTCTTTTTCTACATGCATATAAAATTTACTAATTCTTAGATGTTTTTTGGTATAGTTTTTAAAGTAGATACTTTTATATTTTGAACTGGAGATAATAGAATTTTTCCAGTTCCTCTAAATACATTTACAAGACCTTCAGCAGAAATTGCTGAACCAATTAAGCTCTTAGTTGATTTTTCTACTGTAAAATCTAAAGAACTAGACCATGCAATAGCAAAGTTTCCATCTACTTTTAGTACATCATTTTCTAATGTAACTTCAATAAGTTCACTTTTTGGAACTTGTGCTTCTAAAGCAAAAATACCACTTCCAGAAAGTTTTAGATTAAATAAACCTTCTCCACCTAAAAGAGCTGAAGATAAATTACTTCTTGCAGTAACTGATTGTTCAACAGTGTCTTGGCAAGCTAAGAATAGACCATCATCTAATACAACTCCACCTGGCCAGCTTTCTAAATCGTCTAGAATAATATGTTTGTATGTAGGTTCTAACATAAGAAGACCGCTACCAGTGTATTTTGGCTTTACTGCACCTTCACCTGTAACAGATCCTTTAACCATTTTTCCTAAGAAATCACCTACACCTTTAACATCAGATGTAGTTTGAACATTTCCAGCCATCCATTGCATAGCACCAGCACTTAAAATATATCCATCATTATCAAGTTTTATTAAAACTTGTCTTTTACGTACATTCATTTTTGATGAAAAGTATGCAGAAACAGCAAATTCTGGAGCAACACTTAAGTCACTTACATATTCAAGTACTCTCATATTTCCTTTTTGATCAACAATGTTTACATTCTCATTGTTTGATAAATTTTCTACCTTAAACATTTGATTCCTCCTTTGTATTATAATATATATAAATTTAAAAAATTAAAAACATATAAATTAGACATGTAGTCCTTTTATTCTTTTTACTTCACTTTCAAGTTTTTTAATATGCTCTTTTCTAGTTTTTAATGATTCTTTATATTCTTCTGCAACTTGTCTAAAATTATCTATTGTTTCAGCAGGAGATTTAAGATACATTAAAACTCCTTCTTTAAAATAATTCTTTTTAGATTCAGATTTTGCACTTAAATACTTTTTATAATATCCTTCTGCTTTTGCTAGTCTAGAAAGCTCCTTGTTTATAAATGTAAAGTAATCTGAACGACATACAATTTCATTTTCAGTATCATCTACAACAACTTTAAAAAGAGCTCTAACTATTTTTTTGTCAATTTTTCCAACTTTTGCATCTTTAATAATAAGATTCATTCCTTCTTTAGGAGTTATTGGCTGAGAGTTTTCTATTAATATGTTTAATGTTTCTATAATTCCAATGTGAGTTTTATATTGCCTTTTTGCAGTAATTGCTTCATATTCATCTGCAACACGTATAATTTGACCTTCATAAGGTATATCTTTTGCAACAAGATGATTTGGATAACCAGAACCGTTTAATGCTTCATGATGATATAAAGCTCCTGCAGCATAGGGCCTTAGCTCTGGATCTTTCATACACATATTATATCCAATAGTAGTATGTGTTTTCATAATCTCATATTCTTCATCAGTAAGTTTAGAAGTCTTTTGAAGAATTGAAGGTGGAATAAATATTTTTCCTAAATCATGAAGATAAGCACACATTGTAGCATAAATAGTAAAACCTTCTTCTAATCCAAGATATTCACATAATCTACAAGTTATATTTGCAACGTTTTCACAATGTTGCCTTGTATAAACATCAAGACTATCTAAAGTTTTAAGTTGATAACGCATTTTGCCATCTAGGTTATAAGATTTTAAATTGGTTCTACTATAAAAATCAAAATCATCTTTCATATTAAACAAATCTCCCTTTATACAAATATTTTATCTAATAAGAAAAAAATAATCAATAATTATTCTTGATTTAAAAGCAAATTTAATATATGATATATACACTGTTTAAAGCAAAATTCTTTAAAAAGAAGGAAAAACTATGTTTTTAAAAAGACTAGAATTACAAGGTTTTAAATCATTTGCAGATAAAACAACTTTAGACTTTATGCATGGTATCACAACAGTAATTGGCCCAAATGGTTCTGGAAAAAGTAATATTTCAGATAGTATAAGATGGGTACTTGGTGAACAAAGCATGAAGTCTCTTCGTGGTGCAAAAACAGAAGATGTTATTTTTGCAGGAACTCAAAATAGAAAATCTCTTGGATTTGCTGAAGTTTCTATTATTATAGATAATGAAGATGGAAGACTTCCAATTGAATTTAGCGAAGTTACTGTAACTAGAAGACTATATAGAAGTGGTGAATCTGGGTATTTTATAAATAAAACACCTTGTAGATTAAAAGACATACTTGAACTATTTATGGATACAGGAATTGGTAAAGATGGCTATTCTATAATAGGACAAGGAAGAATAGACGAAATCTTAAGTAATAAGTCAGAAGAAAGAAGACATGTATTTGAAGAAGCAGCAGGAATTGTAAAATATAGAACTAGAAAGTTAGAGTCTGAAAAAAAGCTAGAGCAGACAAAAGTTAATTTACTAAGAATAAACGACATATTATCAGAAATAGAAGGAAATATTGAACCACTTAAAGTTCAATCAGAAAAAGCTAAGAAATTTTTAAGTTTAAGAGAAGAATTAAAATCAATCGAAGTTGGACTTTTTATATATAATATAGAGATATATAAACAAAAAATAGAAGAAGTTATAAAAGACGAAGATATATTCAATACTCAGATTGTAAGAGAAGAAGAAAGATTGACAAATATGCAATCTTTAAAAGAGGAGTTAAGAGAAGCAATAGATAATATTACAAATCAAATTGAAAGCATGCAAAACTTAAGCATTGAAAATGAAAAAAAGAAAGAACAATTAACTTCTGAAATAAATATAAATAAAGAAAGAATCAGTAATAATATTTCAAATTATGATAGATTTAAAGATGAAATAGAAGAATCAGAAAAAAGAATAAAAGAATTAGAAGACGAAAAAGTACAAAAGCAAGGAAAGAAAGAAAATTTATTTGAAAATAAAGAGAAATTTACAAAAGAACTTGATGAAAAAGAAAAAGAACTTGCAAAATTAACAGAAAAACTATCGGAAAAAGAACTAGAAATTGAATCAAAAAAGCAAAAAGTAGATAAAAACACTGATGAAAAGTATGAAATTTTAAATACTATTTCTACTTTAGAAGCAAATAAAGAAAACTCTGAAAAGAGAAAATCAAATATAAAACAAGAGATAGATTCTTATATTTCTGAACTAGATAGCTCTAGAATTCATAAAGAGGAAATCGGAAAATCTTTTTATGAGATAGATAGTAGAAGAAATAAAATAAAATCAGAATTAGAAGAAATAGATGAAAAAAGAAAAGAAGTAGAAGGAAAACTTAAAGACTTTAATACTAGAATTAATAATTTTGAATCAGAAAAAAGAATAAAAGAATCAAGATTAAAATTCTTAGAGGAAACAGAAAGAGAAAAAGAAGGATACAATAGAAGTATTAAAGCAATTTTAGAAGAAAGTGAACGAAATTCATCTATAAAAAAAGGAATGCATGGTGTTTTAGCAAATCTAATTTCCGTTCCTAAAGAATATGAGACAGCAATTGAAATGAGCCTAGGACAAGCAATGCAAAATATAGTAACAGATACTGAAGAAGAAGCTAAAAAGTTAGTTGAATACTTAAGAGTAAATAAGCTAGGAAGAGCATCTTTCCTTCCAATATCATCAGTATTTGGCCAAAAGATAGAAAAGATATCTTCAGAAAAGGGCGTAATTGGTATTGCATCTGACTTAGTAAAATTTGATAAAAAATATGAACAAATTGTATTAAACTTACTTGGAAGAACTGTTATTGTAGACAATATGGATACAGCTGTAAATGTTGCTAAGAAAAACAAATATGGTTTTAGAATAGTAACATTAGAAGGAGATGTAGTAAATCCATCTGGAATGATAACAGGAGGAAGTATTGCTCCAAAGACTGTAAATATATTAGGACGTTCTAGAGAAATAGAAGAACTAAAAAAAGAGATTAAGCTATTAACTCAAAAGATTGAAAAGTTAATAAGTGAAAAAGAAGAATATGAAAACAATATAGAAAATACTTTAGAAGAAGTATCTGCTTTAGAAAAGGAATTACAAGAAATTGAAATAGTTTATGCTACTGAAAAACAAAAAGTAACATCAGAAGAAGAAGCAATTAAAAAGGTAGAAGACAGAGTTGAAAAATTAAGACAAGAAGAACAATCAATTAAGGAACAAATGGAAATTGCAGAAAAAGAAACTGAAGAACTAAATAAGAAAATAGAAAGCATAGACGATGAAAATAAGAAACTATCAGATGAGATTAATGAATTTGCACTTTTAAATAAAGATGATCAAAAATACATAGATGATTTAAACTTTGATATAACAAATTTAAAAATTTCTGTTTCATCTTTTGATGAAAGTGAAGATTCAATAAATGAAATGATAGACAGAATTGATTTAGATATTACAAATTCTAAGACTATTATAAATAATAAGACAGAACAAAGAGAAAAACTACTTGAAGAAAATAAAAATCTAGAAGAAAGTATTAAAAGCTTAGAAGAAGAAATTGAAAAATTAAAAGAAAATTCATCAAGCAGTTCTGAGAAAATTGATAACTTAAAAAAGGAAAGACAAGACAAAAACGAAAAATTAAATGAGACAGAAGAAAATGTTATAGAACAAATGAAAAAACTAGAAGAACTAAGAGTGCAGCTAAATAAATGTGATGTCAAGAAGTCAAAACTAGAAACTGAAAAAGAACAAATCATAAACAAAATGTGGGAAGAATATGAAATTTCTCCAAACAATGCAGAAGATTATCAAAAACCACATAATGTTTCTGAAGTTCAAAAAAGAGTAAATGAATTAAGAAATGAAATTAAAGATTTAGGAAGCATTAATATTGATTCAATAGAAGAATATAAGAAGCTTAAAGAAAGATATGACTTTATGTCAGAACAAAGACTTGACTTAGAAAACACAATAGCAAAACTTAAAAAAGTCATTATAGACTTAACAGAAGTTATGAAAAAACAATTTGATGAGAAGTTTAAAATTATTAATAAGAACTTTTCCGAAGTATTTACAGAACTATTTGGAGGAGGAAAAGCAGAGCTAAGACTTACAGATGAAAATGACATTTTAGAGAGCGGTATTGAGATTGAAGTACAACCACCAGGAAAGAAATTACAAAGCATGTCACTTTTATCTGGTGGAGAAAGAGCTTTTACTGCAATTGCATTATTATTTGCAATCTTAAAAATAAATCCTGCACCATTTTGCGTATTAGATGAGATTGAAGCTGCTCTAGATGATGTAAATGTATATAGATTTGCAGATTATTTAAAGAAATTCTCAAAAGAAACACAATTCTTAGTTATTACACATAGAAAAGGAACAATGGAAGTTGCAGATACTGTATATGGAATTACTATGGAAGAAAACGGAATATCAAAACTTTTATCAATGAGCTTAAAAAATGCTTAATATAAACAAAAGAAAAAGTATCAGTATTAGATGTATTGATACTTTTTCTATTATAAATTATACTTTTAAAAAAGTATGAAAAAAGTAAAAAGAAAACATAAAAATAAAGTATAAAAACTAATGCAAAACATAGAGAAAAGGAGAAAAACATGGATTATTTTGATTCACATGCACATTACAATGATGATACTTTTAAAGAAAACAGAGATATGCTTATAAAAGAAATGTATGAAAACGAAATTAAGAATATTATCTGTGCAGGATATTCAGTAGAAAAATCAGAAGAAGCAATTGAAATTGCAAATAAATATAGTCATATCTTTGCTACTTGTGGTATTTCTCCAAATGATATAGAAGACATAAAAGAAGATGATTTAATTAGAATAGAAAATATGGCAAAGAATGATAAAGTAGTTGCAATTGGCGAAATAGGACTTGATTATTACTGGAATAAGGAAAACAAAGATATTCAAAAAGATATATTTATAAAGCAAATAGAGATTGCAAATAAACTAAATCTACCAATTGTAATTCATTCAAGAGATGCATGGGTAGATACTATAGATATTTTAAAGAAAAATGAAGTAAAAAGAAAAGGTGTATTTCATTGTTGCCAACTAAATCAAGAACTAATTAAAGAAGCACTAAACTTGGACTACTATATTTCTTTTAGTGGAAACATTACTTTCAAAAATGCTAAGTCAGAAGGATGCGTTTTATTAGTACCAAATGACAAAATACTAATTGAAACAGATAGCCCATACCTCTCTCCTGAGCCACATAGAGGAGAAATTAATACATCATTAAATGTAAAATTAGTTGCAAGGAAGATTGCTGATATTAAAAACTTGCCACTTGAAGAAGTTGTAAATATGACAAAGGAAAATACTAAGAAATTTTTTAAAATTTAGAATCAAAGCCTAAATGTAGACTAAGAATTTTAAAATTAATAGTTATTTTTTTAGATTTTATAGAAAATTTAAGCTAAAAAAGACTTAAAAAATGTTCCCAAATGCTGTATCGTGTGATATAATCTAAAAAGAATTTTTTATTGGATTCGGAGGATGTTAAATGATATTCAAAGATTATTACAAAATATTAGGTTTAGATACGAATAAAGTTAATATAGATGAAATAAAAATAGCATATCGTGAATCTGCTAAAAAATATCATCCAGATTTAAACAAAGAAGATAATGCTTCAGAAGAGAGATTTAAAGATATAAGTGAAGCATATCAAATATTATCTAATCCATCTTCTAAGAGAAAATATGATAGAAGTTGGTATTACTTTATTGGAAGAAAGAAAAAAGCATATGATGTAAGTGCTAAAAATAAAAATGCTAAAACAAAAGATTTCTTTAATATGTTTTTTGGAGTAGGCATAGAGAAGAAAACAGATGAATCTGCTCCTACCATTGGAAAGAAAACAAAGGTTAGAGGAGAAAACATAGAGACAGAAATTGAAGCTTCAATTACAGATGCTTTTTTTGGAAAAGAAAAAACAATCAAACTTAAAGATGTAGATGGAAATGATAAAGTTTATAATGTAAAGATTCCAGAAGGAATACAAAATAACGAGAAAATTAGGTTATTAGGACTTGGAAAACCTGGTTTAAATGGTGGAAAAAATGGAGACTTAATAATAAACATAAAAATAAAAGATACTGGAAAATTTGCTTTAGATGGAACTAATTTAAGAACAAATATAAACTTATCTCCATGGGAAGCAGCACTTAGTACAAAATTAACAGTTACAGGAATAGATGATGAATTTACAGTTAATATCCCAAAAGGTATCCAATCTGGGGAAGATATCATAATTAAAGATAAGGGATATAAAGATAATACTGGAAAAAGAGGAGATTTGATAATTAAGGCAATCATAATGGTTCCAACTGAACTTTCAAAAGAAGAAGAAGAGCTATTTAATAAAATGAGTAAAATGAGTAAATTCAATCCAAGAAATAGTTGACATAAAAAGTATATTTATATTGACAATTGTTAATATTGTATAGTATAATTATATCTGTATTTGAACGAAAGAAGAGTGTACATTATTAACAAATGTAGATAGGGGTGTAAAATGGGAGAAAGTTTTGGAAAACACTTTAGTATTACAGAGCCAAAGAGCATTAATACTGTAATATATAAAGTAAATAAAACAGAAAAAGAACTATTAAAAGATGATTATCCAAAATTTACTATTGAGAGGCTGGATTATACAAAAGAGTTAGTAGGAAATAATGTTAAAAAGACATTTTATGTCTATGATCCTCATGAAGATGGTAATCAGCTAGTAATTTTTTCTTTTGGAAAAGAAAAAGTTGTAATGAATACGGGTTATTTAGATATGGATACAAATGTTGTTAAAATATCAAATAAACCAATTCCAATGACATGTAAGACTTTATACAATGAAGAAGATTCTGAATACAGAGAATTTTCATATACGCCTAATTTGAAAAGACCAATAACAATAATAGATCCAGAAACTACAGAAGAAGTTAAACCTGTCTTATATATAGACAAAGAAACAAATGAAGTAAAGGGAAAATGTGAACTGAAAGCTAGAAAAAGCTATGTAGTATTTGAAATAAAAGATAACAACGACGATTAATATCGAAAGGAGATATATATGGGAGAACAAGACAAAAAGAGAGCTCAAACTGAACAAGTATCTGTTGAAGTAGTAAACAACTTATTAGAAGAAAATTTAACAGATAAGCAAAAAGAAAGATGCGCTGATATTAGTGGTATGACTATAGTTGTTGAACCTAGTGAAAGAGCTAATGCTATTCCAAAAGGTAAATCACCTATAAGTGCTATTGCAGCAGGTAGTGTAGGAAGAAACCCAGAAGTAATTGATGTTCATGGAAGTCAAAGAGTAGAAGAAACAGAGACAACAGAGGAACTAAATAGAAAAGAAGCTGAAGAAAAGAGAAGAATTGCAGAGATGCCTTCTCCAAAAGATGACGAAAATAATAGATAAGGTTATATAATACTAATGAAAAAGGTGATTATATGGGATTCGGTGAAAAGATTTTAAAGGGAATTGAAAGAATCAAAGGAAAATTGATAGTCAGTTTTATACTATGGCTAATTTTAGTCATAGTATTTGTTGCGCCTTTAGCAAATGCAATTCACGAAGGTTTAGAAGTTGGAACATTAGCTATGGGAGAAGACAAATCATGGGAAGCATTACTAAGAGGACTTGGTAATTACCTAGTACATCCTTTAGTTGCAACAGGTCAAGCTCTTTCTGGAGAAACTGACGGACAGTTTTGGGGAGTTCTTTGGAAATTTTCTTTAGTTTATTTAGCAGCTGTTTCAATAGGAATTGGAAAAGCTCTTCCAAAACATGAATATGATGGAATTGAAAATGGTTCCAGTGATTGGTGTACAAATGGAGAAGAGTATAAAACCTTAAGTAATAAAAAAGGAATAATTTTAGCAGAAAAAGAATACTTACCAGTTGATAAAAGAGGTAACGTAAATGTACTAGTTGTTGGACGGATCTGGTGCTGGTAAATCTGCATCATACGTTATTCCAAATGCTTGTCAATTACTTGGATCATATGTATTTACAGATCCAAAAGGAGAACTTTATGATAAAACAGCAGGATACTTAAAAGCAAAAGGATATAAAATAAAAGTATTAAACTTAGTAAGGCCACAAAATAGTGATGGATATAACCCACTATTACATATAAAAAATGAGATAGATGTTGACGTTATTGCAAATACTATAGTAAAAGGACAAAATACAGGAACAAATTCATCAGACCCATTCTGGGATGATATGGCAGAAATGTTACTTAAAGCATTAATATATTATTTAAAAGCTGTAAGACCACCAGAAGAACAAAACTTAGCTGGTTGTTCAGAGTTAGTTAGAGCAGCAAACAGCAATGGTGGAGATAACTTACTTACAAATTTAATGAATCAATTACCTTATGACCATCCAGCAAGAATGAATTATAAATCAATTGAAGTTGCTCCAGAAAAAACATATGGATCAATTTTATCATCACTTCAATCTAAACTTGGTAAGTTCGATTCAAGAGAGATTGCAGAACTTACTTCAACAAATACTATAAATTTTGAAGATATTGGTAAAGAAAAAACAGCAGTATATGTTATATCATCAGATACACACGCAGCATATGATTTCTTACTTACAATATTCTTCTCACAGATGATTCAACAATTATATGACTTTGCAGATGAATCAGGAGGAGCTCTTCCAGTTCCAACATATTTCATACTTGATGAGTTTGCAAACATCGGTAAAATACCAGACTTTGATAAAAAGATATCTACATCAAGAAGTAGAAAAATATCATTTAGTGTTATTTTGCAGAACTTAGACCAGTTAGAGGCAGTTTATAAAGAAGCACATGAAACTATAATGGGTAACTGCGATACTCACCTTTTCTTAGGAAGTAACTCACAAAAAACAGTTGAATATTTCTCAAAAGCATTAGGAGAAAAAACAATATTCAGAGAGAGTGAATCTGTAAATAAAGATAGAGCTGATTGGAAACAAGGAAAAAGCGTATCTGAGCAAAATATGGCAAGAGCTCTTTTAACACCAGATGAACTAAGAAGATTAGACGTAGATACATGTATTATTTATGAAAAAGGTTTAAAACCAATTAAAGCTAATAAATATTATTATTATAAATATAATACAGCAAAGATTATTGCACCATATGCAGTAGATCACAACAATAGAGAAATGGAAGACAGAGGTGTATGGAGAAAGTTTAATCCATATAATCCATATGTTGAAAAAGAAGAAAAAGAAGAAACAAAAATAGAAGAACTAGATGATTTATTTGAAGAGATTCCAAAGAAAGAAGAAGAACCAGTAGCAGCTACTATGCCAAGTTCTAATCCTAGTGGATTTGATTCTATAAACACAATGCAAAATCAAGCTCCTAAAAATAACGAAGAAGAATTAAATGATATACAAAAAGAATTGGAAGCAAAATTTGATGAATTGTTTGGTTCAATTGAAAATAAAAATAATAATTAAAACTAATAATAAAATAAAAACAAATGTTTGAAATAGCATTGACTAAAAAAATATCTTTTGATAAAATTTAGTCAATGTTATTTTAGTTTATAAGGAGAAAAAGTATGAAGTTTGTACATATTGCTGACATGCATCTAGATACTAGTTTTAATAGCTTAAATGAAATTGAAGGACTCCCAGAACAAAGAAGATTAGAACAAAGAAATGCATTGAAAACCATAGTAGACTACATAAAAAATAATGATATAAAATATTTCTTCATTTCTGGCGATTTTTATGAGCACGAGTATATAAGAAGGTCTACAATAGATTATATAAATAACCTATTTAAAGAAATTCCTAATACTAAGATATTTATTTCTCCTGGAAATCATGATCCAGCAGTAAAGAACTCGTTTTATAATACGTATAATTGGTGTGAAAATGTTCATATATTTAAAGATAATATAGAAAAAGTAGAAGAAAATGATGTAGATATTTATGGATATGGATTTACTGATTTTTACTGTAAAGATTCGAATATTGAAAATATAAAAATAGAAAATAAAAATAAAATTAACATATTAGTAATTCATGGAAGTTTAGATGGAGGAAAGGATGAATATAGAGAATATAATCCTATGTCTAGTAAAAAGATGAAACAACTTGGATTTGATTATGTTGCTCTTGGTCATATTCATAAACCTTCATACAAAGATGAAGAAAATCAAAGATTAATTTATCCTGGATCTACATTAGCACTTGGATTTGATGAACTTGGAAAACATGGAATGATAGTTGGAGATTTAAGCAAATACTCATTAAAAACAGAATTTGTCAATTTGGACAACAGAGAATACATAGAAAAAGAAGTTGATATAAGCACAGATTGTGATATAGAGGCTATAGTAGAAAAAATAGAAAATTTAGAGCTCATAGATGATAATTTATACAAGATTATACTAGTAGGAAAGAGAAACTTTTCTATAGATATTAAAAACATAAAAAGACTTATCTCTAAAAAAAGTATTATAAAAGTAAAAGATAATACAAAAATGTCATATGATATAAATGAGTTAGCAGGTAGAAATGATTTAACAGGAAAATTCGTAAAAAGAACGGTAGAAAGGTTTGAAAAACGGACTGATTGACAATGAGACAATGGAAAAGATTATAGAAACTGGGTTAGAGGTATTATAGGTATGAAAATAAAGTATCTTAAAGTTAATGGATTTGGCAAATTAGAAAACAAAGAGATGATGCTAGGAGATAGAATAAACATAGTAAAAGGTAATAATGAATCAGGAAAATCTACTCTTTTAAACTTTATAGCTGCATCTTTCTTTGGAATTAATAAATTGAAAAACGGAAAAGAAATTTCAAATTATGACAGATTCATTCCATGGAATACAGATAATTTTTCAGGAAAAATTATCTATAGAATAGGAGAAGGAGAAGACGAAGATGAATTTGAAATATATAGAGACTTCAAAAAGAAATCTCCTAGTATATACAAAGATGGAAAAGATGTAACTTCATATTTTAATATAGATAAAGCCAAAGGAAATGAATTTTTTACAGAACAAACAGGTATTACTGAAGATATGTTTTTTAAGACATATCTTTCAGAACAAGAAAATGTAAAGCTTTCTAAAGCTGATCAAAACTCAATTATACAAAGACTTAGTAATCTAGTTTTTTCCGGAAATGAAAATATATCTTTTAAGAAAACTATAGATAAAATAAATAAGAAACAATTAGAAGAAGTAGGGACTGATAGAAGTCAAGGTAGACCCATAAACATAGTAGATGCCAAAATAGAGCAAGTACAGAAAAAAATGGAAGAAATAAAAGAATATAAGGATAGAAAATACGAAATAGAGGAAGAAAAAAATAATTTAAACATTGACATAGAAGAAAATAAAAATTTACTTAATTTACTTAGAAAAGTAAAAGTTTTAAAAGAAAAAAACACTATTAAAAATGAGAAAATAAACATATTAGATAATGAAATTGATGGTTATTCTAATATGCAAAAAGAAAAGTCTATAGAAATTGAAAAACTTCAGGGTACAAAAATTCAAAAAAGTAAATCTTTTAATCTTTTATATGTACTTTTAATACTTGCTATGATTCTAATTTTGGTAGCTGGATTATTTACAAACAAATATCTTATATTTTTAGGTGAAATACCAGTAATTTTATTATTTGTTTTGATTTTTTTAAAATCAAAAAAGAGTAAGAAAGAAAGAAGAACAAATACAAAAAAGCTTAAAGAAAAGATTTCAGAACTTGAAGAAGATATTGAAAGACTTGAACAAATAAAGAACTTGAAATTTGATGAAACTCAAAAACTAGCAGATGAATTAGAAAAAGAAGAGAAAAAAGAAAAAGAAGAAATTTGCGAAGAATTTAAAGATTTAATAGATATAAATACAATTGAAAACATTTTATCCACAAAATATGAAAAAATTGTGGAAATGATAAATGAAAATGAAGCAAATATGTCAGAATATAAAGTTTCTGAAAAGAAAATAGACTTAAGTAATGAAGAGATTATGAAAAATCTTGAGAATTTAGTATGTTTAGAAGAAAAATTAGATAATTTGTATGAAGAAAAAGAAGAACTAAATAAAAAAACAGAGGTATTTAATTTAGTAAAGGAAATCCTAGAAGAAGCAAATGATGATATGAAACAAAATATAACTCCTGAATTTATACTTGAGATTCAAAACATATTATCAAGTGTAACAGAAGGAAAGTATAATAAGGCTGTAGTTGATGAAGATGGAATCAAAATAGTAAAAGAAGATGGAGACTATGTGGACGTTAATAGACTAAGTATTGGCACAATAGATCTTATATTCTTAGCTTTAAGACTTAGTGCTTCAAAATCTATTAGTGATGAAAAGATTCCTATTATATTAGATGAAGCTTTTGCATATTATGATAAAGAGAGAATGAGAAACATCTTAAAATACTTGTATAATAATTATGATAATCAAATTATTCTATTTACTTGTACTTCAAGAGAAATGGAAGTTTTCGATGAAGAGATTATCCCTTATAATCTAATTTCTTTATAAGAATAAAAAAATAGAAAAATTATTATAAAAAAATATACAAAAACTGTTGACAAGACTCAAAAAATAGTGTAATATATAAAAGCAGTTACGAAAAAACCGTAACGCTTTTGTAATTATGGGCTATTAGCTCAGGTGGTAGAGCACTTGACTTTTAATCAAGTTGTCCA
>CANQYZ010000010.1 GCA_947628215.1 uncultured Clostridia bacterium
AGAAGATGGGATCCTAGAATGGCTGAATATATATTCCAAGCTAGAAATGGTATCCACATCATCGATTTACAAAAGACTTCAAAAAAATTAGATGAAGCTTACAAATTTATTAAAGAACAATCTGAAGAAGGAAAAAGTGTATTATTTGTAGGAACAAAGAAACAAGCTCAAGAGTGCATTAAAGAAGCTGCAATAAAATGCAATATGTACTATGTTGATCAAAGATGGCTTGGTGGAATGCTTACAAACTTTAATACAATCCAAACAAGAATTAAAAGATTAAGAGACCTAGAGACTATGGCTGAAGATGGTACATTCGATGTACTTCCTAAAAAAGAAGTTATGGGTCTTAAAGCTGAGATGGAAAAATTAGAAAAGAATCTTGGCGGAATTAAAGATATGACAGAATTACCAGGAGTAATTTTTGTTGTAGATCCAAAGAAAGAGAGAATAGCTATATTAGAAGCTAAAAAATTAAATATACCTGTAGTAGGATTAGTTGATACAAACTGTAGCCCAGAAGATATCGATTATCCAATACCAGGAAATGATGATGCTATAAGAGCTGTTAAATTAATAGCTGATGTTATAGCAAATGCAGTTATTGAAGGAAGACAGGGAGAAGCTGCAGATACTTCTGCTGAAGAAGAAATGACAGCTGATGCTGAAGAAAATGAAACTCCAGATATGGAAGAAGTAGTAGCAAGCGAAGAAGAAAAAGAAGAAGAAGCTGAAACTACTGAAGAATAATAAAAAATTAAATATAGGGGGAATTATAATGATTACTGCAGATTTAGTAAAACAATTAAGAGAAAAAACAGGAGCTGGAATGATGGACTGTAAAAAAGTTCTAACAGAGACTGATGGTGATATGGAAAAAGCAGCAGAATTATTAAGAGAAAGAGGAATTGCAAAAGCAGCAAAGAAATCTTCAAGAATAGCTGCAGAAGGTTTAGTTTGCGCATATGTAACTTCTGATAAAAAAGTAGGAAGTGTTATAGAAGTAAATGCTGAAACAGACTTCGTTGCTAAAAACGAAGAATTCAGAACATTCGTAAATGACTTAGCAAAACAAGTTGCTGAGAAAAATCCAAGTGATGTTGCTGATTTACTTACTCAAGAATATTTAGATTCTGGAAAAACTGTACAAGAAGTTTTAACAGATAAAATAGCAACAATCGGTGAAAATATGTCAATTAGAAGATTTGTTAGATATCAAGCTGAAGGACTAGTAGAAAGCTATATCCATGGAGATGGAAAAATTGGTGTACTAGTAAACTTCAAAAAAGGTAAAGAAGAAGTTGCAAAAGATGTTTGTATGCAAATTGCAGCTGCAAGACCTGAATATCTAAACAGAGAAGCTGTTCCAGAAGAAAGAGTAAAGAAAGAAATGGAAATCTTAAAAGCTCAAGCTATGAATGAAGGAAAACCTGCTGAAATAGCTGAGAAAATGGTTCAAGGTAGAATCGGTAAATTCTATGGTGAGATATGCTTATTAGATCAAGAATTTGTTAAAGACCCTTCTATGAAAGTAAACCAAGTTCTATCTTCAAATGATTCTGAAATCGTTGAATTTGCAAGAATTGAAAAAGGTGAAGGATTAGAGAAGAGAGAAGAAAATTTTGCAGAGGAAGTTATGAAACAAATAAAATAGTTATTTTATTAAAGGGTCGTAATTTTACGTCCCTTTTGTTTTAAATATTTTGGAGGAAAGTATAATGAGTGTAAAAATAGAAAAAACAAAGAACAAGAACGAAGTAAAATTAGAATTCACTATAGATGCAAAAGTATTTGAAGATGGAATAAATACTGTATTTAAAAAGAATTCTAGATATTTTAATGTTCCTGGATTTAGAAAAGGTAAAGTTCCAATGAATATAGCTGAAAAATATTATGGAATTGAAATGTTCTATCAAGATGCATTTAATGAAGTAGTACCAGCTATTTATGATGAAGAATTAAAAAATAATAACATTGAAGCTGTAAGTAGACCTGATATTGATATTACACAAATGGAAAAAGGAAAAGATTTAGTTTTTACTGCAGTTGTTCAAACTAAACCAGAAGTTGTTCCTGGACAATATAAAGGAATAGAACTTGATAAAATAGAATATAAAGTTAAGAAAGCTGACATTGATGCTGAACTTGAAAAAATGGCTGATAAAAACTCAAGAATGATAACAGTAGATGATAGACCAGCTGAGGATAAAGATACTGCTGTTATAGATTTTGAAGGATTTGTAGATGGAGTTCCTTTTGAAGGTGGAAAAGCTGAAAACCATGAATTAGTACTAGGAAGTCATACATTTATAGAAGGGTTTGAAGACCAAGTAGTTGGAATGAAAATCGGAGAAGAAAAAGATATAAATGTAAAATTCCCAGATGATTATTTTTCAAAAGATTTAGCTGGAAAAGATGCTACATTTAAAGTAAAATTAAATGAACTTAAAAAGAAAGAACTACCAAAAATGGATGACGAATTTGCAAAAGATGTTAGTGAATTTGAAACTTTAGATGAGCTAAAAGCTGATATTAAGAAAAACTTAGAAGAAACAAATACTAATAGAGCTAAAAGAGAAACTGAAGATAAGGCTCTAGAAATAGTATGTGATAATACTGAAGTTGATATTCCATCTGGAATGATTGAAACTGAAGTAGATAATATGATAGAAGATCTAAATAGAAGACTTAGCTATCAAGGAATGAATATAGATCAATATTTAAAAATCTTAAAAAAGACAGAAGCTGATTTAAGAAATGAATTAAAGACAGATGCTTCAAAAACTGTAAAATACAGATTAGTAATTGAAGCTGTTGGAAAAGATGCTAAAATAGAAGTTTCTGAAGATGAGATTAAAGCAAAAGTAAAAGAATTTGCAGACAGTTATGGTAGAAAAGAAGAAGAACTAAATAAAAATGAAGAATTTAAAAAATACATAGAAGCTAGTATAAAATCAGAAAAAACTGTAAATTATATAGTAGAAAATGCAAATATAAAAGCAAAAACAAAATAAAATTTAAAAACAAATAATAGAAAAAATAATTAGTATAAAAATTTACTAATTATTTTTTCAATTTAAAATACTAAAATAAAAACAAAAAATATCCTTTAAGTTATTGCATTTTTAAAACATTTAAGATATATATAATATACGAATAGGCAAATAATAAATTTATTACATATAATAATATAAATTTATTTATAGATAATTTAATATTTAGGAGGAGATTTATGTTAGAAAATAGTTTAGTACCTTATGTAATTGAACAGACAAATAAAGGTGAAAGATCTTATGATATATTTTCAAGATTATTAAAAGATAGAATTATATTTTTATCTGAAGAAGTAAATAATGTTAGTGCAAGTTTAGTTGTAGCACAATTATTATTTCTAGAATCAGAAGACCCAGATAAAGAAATATCATTATATATTAATAGCCCAGGAGGATCTATTACAGATGGTATGGCAATAGTAGATACTATAAACTACATAAAATGCCCAGTTTCTACTATTTGTGTAGGTATGGCAGCTAGTATGGGAGCTGTACTTTTAGCATCTGGTGCAAAGGGAAGAAGATTTGCAACAACTAATTCAGAAATATTAATTCATCAACCTTTGATTTCAGGTGGCCTTTCTGGTCAAACTACAGAAATTAAAATCCATGCAGATCATATGGTAAGAACAAGAGAAAAATTAAATAAATTTTTAAGTGAAAGAACAGGACAATCATTAGAGACTATTGAAAAAGATACTGAAAGAGATAATTATATGACAGCAGAAGAAGCTTTAAAATATGGATTAATAGACGGAATACTTGGTAAAAGAGATTAATGCTTTTTAAAGTATAATTTTTTAAATATAAAAGGAGATTGAAAGTAAATGGCAAACGACAAAACAAAAAGTATAAAATGTTCATTTTGTGGTAAGCCACAAGAGAGCGTTAAAAAGATAATTGCAGGTCCTCGGTGTTTACATTTGTGATGAATGTATTAGTGTTTGTCAAGAAATTATCGAAGATGAATTTTATGAGGAAGACGAAATACAAGAAGAAACAGAAACACAAAAAATTCCTACTCCTGCTGAAATTAAAAACATATTAGATGAATATGTAATAGGTCAAGATGAAGCTAAAAAGACTTTATCTGTTGCTGTATATAATCATTATAAAAGAATAAATAATTCAGAAAACCTTGATGATGTTGAGATACAAAAAAGTAATATTCTACTTTTAGGTCCTACTGGATGTGGTAAAACTCTTCTTGCACAAACACTTGCTAAAGTTTTAAATGTTCCATTTGCAATAGCAGATGCAACAACACTAACAGAAGCAGGATACGTTGGAGAAGACGTAGAAAACATTTTACTTAAATTAATCCAAGCTGCAGATTATAATATAGATAAAGCAGAACAAGGAATTATTTATATAGATGAGATTGATAAGATTTCTAGAAAGTCTGAAAATCCATCTATTACTAGAGATGTTAGTGGTGAAGGTGTACAACAAGCACTTTTAAAAATTATAGAAGGAACTGTAGCATCTGTACCTCCACAAGGTGGTAGAAAACATCCTCATCAAGAATTTTTACAAATAAATACTGAAAATATTTTATTTATATGTGGTGGTGCTTTTGAAGGAATAGAAAACATTATAAATGAAAGAATAGGAAAGAAAGCAATTGGATTTAAAGCTGATATAGAAAGTAAAAAAGATAAGAAAAGATCAGAAGTATTTAAAGAATTATTACCTCAAGATTTATTAAAATTTGGAATGATACCTGAATTTGTAGGAAGACTTCCAATAATTGCAACATTAGATGAACTTACTAAAGAATCTTTAATTGAAATTGTTACTAAACCAAAAAATGCATTAGTAAAACAATACAAAAAATTATTTGAATTAGATGGAGTAGAGCTTGAATTTGAACAAGGTGCATTAGAGGCAATAGTTGAAAAAGCAATTGAAAGAAATACTGGAGCTAGAGGACTTCGTTCTATTCTAGAAGAAAGAATGAGAGACATAATGTATGAAATTCCAAATAATTATAAGATTGCAAAATGTACTATTACTAGAAAATCAATTGAAGAGAATTCAGATGCAGAACTTGTAATAGATGAAAATAAAGAACCAGTAAATTTTTCTAATGTAAAGAAAAAGAAAAATAAACAAAATAAAAATAACAGATTTGAAACAGCATAAAAATAAAGCCTTTCTTAAGTTAGAAGGGCTTTAATTTTTTTTAATTTATTTTAATTTTTTAATTCTTTTTTAATCTTCTTCTGTCATAAAGTATCCATTATTAAAATAGTCAATTACTATACCTAAGGAATTACATACTATATATGAATCATTATAATAAAGAGTCATTGTTGTGTTATTTTCTATATATTTTGTAGGATCACCGTAAAAAGCAATTACTTGATATACTGAAATTCCTTTTTTTACAACTCCATCAAATTCTGCAGTTAAAGCTGAAAAATAGTTTTCATATTCGCCATAGAAATCTTGAAGATAATTTTCATAAGTTATGTCATTTCCATAAGTTCCATACATACTATTTGTTTCAGTTGGATATGGATTATAAGGACTTTGTATAGTATAATTTTGAGAAGGAGCATCTACTAGTTCATTAAAAGTTTTGCTAGAATCTGACATAAGCTCTTTAACTTTAGAAAGCAAGGCAATTATAATTGAAAATACAATTATAATTACAATAGCAGAGATAAGTGTTATTAACTTTGGTGATGCTCTTAATATTGTGTTATTTATATTATTTGCAGCTTTATTTATAAAATCATTAGTCGGATTTGAATTATAATTATAATAATCATTATTCATTTGATTACTTTTATCTACACCATAATAATTAGTTGAATACTTTTTGTAGTAATCATAATTATACATTTCATTATATCTTTTTTCGATATTTTGCTTTTGCACTTCATAATCATCACTTGAATCATTATCTTTAGTTTCAAATATTTTAGATGTTTCTTCACGTACAGAGTTTAAAACTCTATCATATTCGTCTCTTGATGATTTATCAGATAAGATTTCATAAGCTTGATTTAATTCTTTTATTTTCTTTTCAGCAAATTCTTTACTACCATCATAAACATCTGGATGATATTTCTTTACAAGTTGTTTATATGATTTTTTTATCTCAGAATCTGTAGCTGATTCTTTTACATTTAATAATTCATAATAGTTCATAAATTATTTTTCTCCTATATATCTATAAAATATGATAATATAAAATAAAATTAAAAACAATAGTAAAAAGTATTAAAAAATTTATTTTAAAAAATAAAATAAAAAACCTTTAAAAGGTTACAAAGAAATATCAAAGAATACTTGATTTTTAAAGTTATTTATAGTAAAATATAAATGCTTATAAAGTAAGCACTACCATTTACTTAGCTAAAGGAATATACGCTACTTTTGCTCAGTTTATGGCAAATATAATATTTAAGGAGGCGAAAATTATGACAAAAGAGAGAAAACAAGAAATTATCAATACTTATAAAAGAGATGAAAAGGATACTGGTTCTCCAGAAGTTCAAATAGCTCTTTTAACAGAAAGAATTGCAGAATTAACAGAACATTTAAAAGTTCATCAAAAAGATAATCACTCAAGAAGAGGACTTTTAAAGATGGTTGGTAAAAGAAGAAATTTACTAAAATATTTAGAGAAAAAAGATATTGAAAGATATAGAGATATAGCTCAAAAACTATCTTTAAGAAAATAATAAAACTTGGCGTAGCTTTTTTTGAGCTACGCTATTTTTCAATTTTTATGTTGTTTTTAATTAAATAAAAAATAAATTTTTTTGAACTTTGATGTTAGATGTTAGATTTAAGAATTTTTTTTAAAAAGAGTTTTTAAATCTGATTTCTTACATCGGTTCAAAAGTTTGGAGGTAAAAATGTTTAAAAGTTATGAAATGGAGCTTGCAGGAAGAAAACTTGTTATTGAAACAGGAAAACTTGCAGGACTTGCAAATGGAAGTGTTCTTGTAAAATATGGGGACACTGTTGTTATGGTAAACGTAACAGCCGCAAAAGAACCAAAAGAAGGCGTTGATTTCTTCCCATTATCAGTTGATTATGAAGAGAAATTATATGCAGTAGGAAAAATACCAGGAGGATTCACAAAAAGAGAAGGAAAGCCAACAGATAAGGCAATATTAACATCTAGAGCAATTGATAGACCTTTAAGACCATTATTCCCAAAAGATTTTAGAAATGAAGTTACTGTTGTTGCAACTGTACTTAGTGTTGAAATGGACAATTCACCAGAAGTTGCAGCAATGATTGGTGCATCTGCAGCACTTTCAATTTCTGATATCCCATTTGGTGGACCAACAGCTGCTGTAAATGTAGGAATTGTTGATGGAGAAATTATAATAAACCCAACAGAAGCTCAAAGAGCAGTTTCTGATTTAAAATTAACAGTTGCAGGAACTAAAGAAAAAATAGCTATGATTGAAGCTGGTGCAAATGAAGTATCAGAAGAAAAAATGCTTGAAGCTATAAAAACAGCTCATATTGAGATTCAAAAGGTATGTGATTTTATATCAAATATTAAAGCTGAAATTGGAAAACCAAAATTTGAATATAAATCTTTTGAAGTAGATCACGATCTATATGAAGATATATCAAATAAATTTAAAGAAGAAACAAAAGAAAAAGTACAAGAAGTTGATAAAGAGCAAAGAGACAAAAATATAGATGTATTAACAGAAGAAATTGAAAACTATGTTTTAGAAAAATATGGTGAAGAATATCTAGAAGAAAATAAGCCAATGCTTGCAGATATCATTTATAAGCTTCAAAAAGTATGTGTAAGAGAAATGATATATAATGAACATAAAAGAGTAGATGGAAGAGCTCTAGATGAAATAAGACCACTTTCTTGTGAGGTAGGGGTACTTCCACGTGTTCATGGTAGCGGATTATTTACAAGAGGACAAACTCAAGTACTTTCTGTTGCAACTCTTGGTATGGTAAGTGAAGAACAAATGTTAGATGGTATAGATGAAGAAGAAACAAAAAGATATATGCATCAATATAATTTTCCATCATATAGTGTTGGCGAAACTAAACCATCTCGTGGACCAGGAAGAAGAGAAATCGGACATGGTGCTTTAGCTGAAAAAGCATTAGTTCCAGTAATACCATCAAAAGAAGAATTTCCATATGCAATAAGAGTAGTATCTGAAGTATTAAGCTCAAATGGTTCTACATCACAAGCAAGCATTTGTGGTAGTACTTTAGCACTTATGGATGCAGGTGTTCCAATTAAAAGACCAGTTGCTGGTATTTCAACAGGACTTGTATCTAATCCAGATAATATTGATGATTATGTAATGCTAGTAGATATTCAAGGATTAGAAGACTTCTTTGGAGATATGGACTTTAAAGTAGGTGGTACAGAAAAAGGAATCACTGCTATTCAAGTTGATATTAAAGTAGAAGGTCTTACATATAAAATTATAGAAGAAGCCTTTGCTAGAACTAAAAAAGCAAGACAATATATTTTAGATGAAATTATGCTAAAACAAATTGCAAAACCAAGAGATGAAATATCTAAATATGCTCCAAAGATTATAAGCACAACAATAAAGACAGACAAGATTAAAGATGTTATAGGACCTGGCGGAAAGATGATTAATAAAATTATCGAAGAGACTGGAGTTAAAATTGATATTGAAGAAGATGGACAAGTATTCATTTATTCTACTGATAATGAAGCTGCTAAAAAAGCTTTAGATATGATAAATGAAATTACATTTGAAGTTGAAGTAGGACAAATTTATGATGCTACAATTTCAAGAATTGCATCATTTGGCGCTTTTGCAACTCTTCCAGGAGGAAAAGAAGGCTTAATTCATATTTCTAAGATTTCATACAAGAGAGTAAATAAAGTAGAAGATGTATTAAGTATTGGAGATAAAGTAAAGGTTAAAGTAACTGAAATTGATGACCAAGATAGAATTAATTTAACTATGAAAATTGATGAAAACAAAGAAGAAGACAAAAATGAAGTAACAGAATAATCATTTTTATCTAATTTCTTGAAAAGAGGTAAAATATGAAATATTTATATATACTTCAGCAGGCTTTAATATGGATAATAGTCGTATTTTGGCTATATCAATTAATTATTAGTGCTTGTGCCTTAATAAAGTTTAAAGAAAAACCAATTTTGAAAAATAAAAAACATAAATTTATGCTAGTACTTCCAGCACATAATGAATCTGCTGTAATTGGAAATTTAATTGAAAGTTTAAATGCACTTGATTATCCAAAAGAATTATATGATATATATGTAATAGCAGATAACTGTACAGATAATACTGCAGAAATAGCAAGAAATATGGGTGCTAAAGTTTATGAAAGATTTAATGAAGAGAAAAAGACAAAAGGTTATGCACTTCAATGGTTTCTTGATATAAAAATAAAAGAGAATGCTGATTATGATGCCTTTTGTGTATTTGATGCAGATAATATTGTAGATGCAAATTTCTTAAATGCAATGAATAAAAAATTATGCCAAGGTGAAGAAATTGTACAAGGTTATAGAGATATTAAAAACCCTACTGACTCATGGATTTCAGCAGGATATGCAATATTTTATTGGACTATGAATAGATTTTATCATTTAGCAAGATATAATCTTGGACTTTCACCACTTATAAATGGTACAGGATTTATGGTAGATTTTAACCTCATAAAACCTACTGGATGGAATACAATTACACTTACAGAAGATATTGAGTTTTCTTTAAAAAATATTGCAACAGGAAGAAAGCTTGGATGGGCAACAGATGCAATAGTATATGATGAACAGCCTACTGAATTTAAACAAAGTTGGTCACAAAGATCAAGATGGACAGTAGGACATATTCAATGTTTAAAATATTATACTAAGGATTTAGCACAAGGTGTTGTTGAGTATAGAACTTTAATGAACTTTGATGGATTACTTTATATACTTGGACTTCCAATGATGATTATGTCATTTTTATTAATAGGAGTAAACACTTTATACTTTTTATTAGGAGAAATGGCAGTTGGAGTATTGATTTGGAATTATTTTAAATATATTGTTGCAACATTTATAATCCCAATTTTAACAGGTGTTGCAATTATGATTATAGACAAAAGAAAAATAAGACCAATGCTTAAAGGATTGATACTTTTCCCAGTATTTATGGGTACATGGATAATTATAAACTTAAAATGCATGATAAGACCAAATACTGAGTGGGAAAAAATTGAACATGGAAGAAATGTAAAAATAGAGGATATTAATAGTAAAAAATAATTGAATATAAGGAGTAATTTGAAAATGGCAAGCGGTAAACATTTTAAATCAGATAAGGATGTTGAAAATAAAATGGAAGTTGAAGAAATTGAAATTTCTACATCTAATGATAATGAGGATAAAGAAAATGAAGAAGTATTAGAAAAAGAAAACAGCAAAAAATCAAAGAAAGAAAAGAAAGAAAAGAAAGACAAAAAAGATAAAAAAGCTAGAAAAGAAGAAAGAAAAAGAGAAAAAGAAGAAAAAAGAAAAAGCAAAAAGAAAAAAAGTATTGGCGTTAAAATCTTAATGACAATTCTTATACTATTATTTATTGGAAGTTTAGTTTTTGTTGGATATGTTCTTTATGACAGATATAAAAATAATAAAGAAGAAGATGCTCTAAAAACTTTTATTGGAAATGAAACAAACGAATCTGAAAATACTGTAGTCCAAGAAGATGACGGTAGAATGGGCAAAGTAAAAGAACTTCAAAAGACAAATAAAGATGTAAAAGGATGGCTTGAAATTGAAGGAACTGATATTAGCTATCCACTTCTTCAAGGAAAAGATAATGACTATTATGTTCATCATACTTGGAAGAAAAAATATTCAATTGATGGTTCTATTTTCCTAGACAAAGCTTATGATTGGAGTAAACCAAGTTCAAATTTACTAATATATGGACATAATAATAGAGGAACAAAGACAATGTTTGTTAATCTATTAAAATTTAAAAAAGAAGATTATTATAAAAAACATAAATATATAAGACTTACAACAGAAAAAGAAGATGCTAAATTTGAAATAATAGGTGCATTCAAATCAAGAGTATATTATAAGAGCGAAAAGAATGTATTTAGATATTATTATTTCGTAGATGCTAAAAATAAAGAAGAATTTGATGACTATGTAAAGAATGTAAAAAAAGCAAGTTTATATAAAACAGATGCAACTGCAGAATATGGAGACCAACTTATGACTTTATCTACTTGTGACTTTTCTCAAGAAGATGGAAGATTTGTTGTAGTTGCTAAAAAGATTACAGATGGATCTACTACTCAAGCAAATAGTACTGATTCTAATGTACAAATTCAAAATTAATAAAAATAAAAAATATAGTTTAGTACAAAAATCTAAGCTATATTTTTATTTATTTTTACCTTGATTTTCCTTGTAAAAATGAATGATAAATGATAGAATTTAATATATTTATAAAGGATAGGAGTTTTCTTTATGCAAAAGATAAAAAATGAAAAAGGTATAACTTTAGTAGTTCTTATTTTAACAGTCGTATTACTTGCAATTATAGTAGCAGTTTCAATAAATTATGCTTATGATGGTATAAATTATAGTAATGAGCAAAAGATTGTAACAGAACTAAATGAAGTACAACAAGCAATTATACAAAAATATTCGGAACTAAAAAAACTTGGACTTGATAAAGATTTAGATACATATAAAAATATTGCCAAAAAGTTAGATGTTTCTAGAATTAATATTTATAGTGATGAATTAGAACATGAATATTTAAATGAAGAAGATGTAACTTGTGATAAATATTATTTTGGACTTACAAAATCTGATTTAGATAAACTTGGAATGAGCATAAAGAAAGACATAAAAGAAAAAGATTTTACTTTTAAGGAAAATGGGGAAGTTGTTTTATATATAGTAAATTTCTATTATGGAGAAGTATTAAATGTATATAATTCAGAAAACTTTAAAACAGATTATTCAGGAAAACATTTATATACAATTGGAAAGACTGTAGATGAAAATAGCTTATATGGAAATGGACTTGTCTTTTACTTAGGAGATAAAGAAGCAGAAAAAGAATATGAAAACATAGATGTAAAAGTTTTAACAGAAATTGAATCAGACACTAAAGATTCAAGTAGAGCAAAACTTACATTTACAATTACAAATAAATCAGATAAGGATTTAAGATTTGATTTAGCAGAGCTTAATGTAGGAAATACTCAAAATTTAAGTAATGTTTGGGGAGGTCCATATATAGTAGATTGGTCAAATTCTACTGTAAAAATATCTCCATCAAATGTTACAATACCTGCTAAAGGAACAGATACTTTTAACATTACTTTAAGCTATTCTGGATATATTCCAGAAGAGATGCTAAAGCTTACTGACATTCAGTGCAAATAAGGAGAGCTATGGATAATTTTTACGAAGAGTTAATTAAAAAAATAAAAAAAGAAGATGTTTTATTAAATGAGCCAATGAAAAAACATACTTCAATTAAGATTGGCGGAATAGCAGACTATTTTATTTATGCAGACAGCATAGATAATCTAATCTATATAATAAATACTTGTTTATCTTTTAATATAGATTATTTTATTATTCGGAAACGGTACTAATCTTTTAGTAAAGGATAATGGAATAAGAGGAGCTGTTATAAAACTAAAACTAGATTATATAAAAATTGAAGATAAAAAAATAATTGCTGCATCTGGTGCAAGTTTATCTAATTTATGCTATTTTGCAAAAGAAAATGAAATCTCTGGATTTGAAAATTTATGTGGAATTCCAGGAACTATAGGTGGAGCTGTAAGAATGAATGCAGGAGCTTATGGAACTGAGATAAAAGATGTATTAATTAGTTCAAAAGTATTAATAGATGGGAAGATTAAAGAATTCGATAATCTTTCTCATAACTTTAAATATAGAGAAAGCATATTTAAAAATTTAAAAGGAATTATACTTGAAAGTAGTTTTAAATTAGAAAAAGGTAGCAAAAAATTAATAGAAATTAATATGAATGACATAATGGAAAAAAGAAAAAATTCTCAACCATTAGATAAACCAAACTCAGGAAGTACTTTTAAAAGAGGAGAGGATTTTATTACAGCAAAACTTATAGATGAAGCAGGCCTAAAAGGTTATAAAATAGGGGGCGCTATGATTTCAAATAAACATAGCGGATTTATAGTAAATGAGGATAATGCTACAGCAGAAGATGTAATTAAACTTATTAAATATACTAAAGATGTTATAAAAGAAAAATTTGAAAAAGACTTAAAAGAAGAAATCATAATTATTGGAGAGTAAAATATAGCTTAAGAGGAGTGTTATAATGTTAGGATTTTTTAATTGGTTTAATGGAAAAACAAAAATAAAAAGATGGATTTTAATAATATTGCTTGGAATAGTTGCTACTTGTTTTGCATTTACTTTTGTGATGCAGACAGATATATTAACTCCAAAAGATATTCTTAAAATTGTTCTTTTATTTGCAGCTGGATTTTCAATGATTATCATTGGAGTTGTATTTATGCTAAAGAGAACTTTAGAGATAATCGTAGAGGCAAATAACAAGTACTCAGATAAAGGCGAAAAGGCAAGTCTTAATATGAAGAGCTTGATTTTCAATAGAACTGTATATAATGAAGGACCAAAGATTGTAGTAATAGGTGGAGGAAATGGATTAAATACAGTAATAAGAGGATTAAAAAAATATACTAGTAATATTACTGCAATAGTAACTCTATCAGATCTTGGAAATATTAGTAATAAATCTGTAGATAATCTACATTTTGATGATATAAATGAAAGTATTATTTCACTATCTGATAAAGAAGAACTTATGGACAAGCTTTTAAATTGGAAATTTAGAAATAGAGAACTTAGAGGACTTAAATTTGGAGATCTTTTCTTACTTGCTATAAATGAAATGTATTCTAATTTTTCAGAAGGAATAGATAAAAGTACTGAAGTTTTAAATATAACAGGAAAAGTACTTCCATCAACACTTGATGAAATTACACTTTGTGCTGATTTAGAAGATGGTACAAAAGTAGAAGGAAAAGAAAATATACCAAATGTTGCATATGATAAAGTTGCTAAAATTGATAGAGTTTATATTTCACCATCAAATGCGATGCCAGCTCCTAGAGTTTTAGATGCAATAGCAGATGCGGATGCAATTATAATAGGACCTCGGAAGTTTATATACAGATGTACTTCCAAATCTGTTAATTAGAAATGTATCAAAAGCAATTAAAGATTCAAAAGCAATTAAGATATATATTACAAATATCATGACAGAGCCTCGGACAAACAGACAATTATTCAATTTCAGATCACTTAGAAGCAATATTTGAACATGCTGGAAGAGAAGTAATTGATTATTGTTTAGCAGATACTGGTGAAATAGTTCCTGAATATGTTAGAAGATATAATTTAGAGGGTTCTGATGTTGTGGGACAAGATATTGAAGCTGTTACTAAAAAAGGAGTAAAAATTATTCAAAAACATTTAGCCAAAATTGATGGAGATTATATAAGACATAACTCAGATAGTATTGCAACAACGGTTATGGAGCTAATTGGAAATGATTTAAAATATAGAGATAAACAAGCTACTCCTCAATATATGTACTTAAATTCAGTTTTAGAAGATGAAAAGAAATTAGAAAAGAAAAGAGTTAAATCTTTAAATAAGAATAAAAAAGAAATCGAAAAGAATAAAGAAAAAGCAAGAAGTATACAGCAAAAAAATAAACATAGAAAGCCTAGCAAATTTAATACTAAATATAGAGATAGAATTGAATCAATTCAAACAAGTAGTGATAAGAAAAATGAAAATCTAAAACTATATAAAGAAATGGAAAAGCTAGATCAAAAAAATAGTGAAAATAGTCAAAATAAAGAGGATAATGATTAACTTTAAATATCTATAAAACAAAAGAAGTATTATTAGGAGAGATACAAATGAAAATTAGTAATAAAGATTTAGATCTAAAAGAAGGAATAGAAAGAGAATGGATAATATCTAATGGTATTGGTGGATATGCAAGCCAAACGATACTAGGAATTAATACAAGAAAATATCACGGACTTTTAGTTGCACCACTTGATGCTCCATCTAGAAGACATGTTATATTATCTAAAGTAGATGAAAGTATTACATATAAAGATTCAGGAGTAGAAAAGATATTATATTCAAATATGTGTAGAAATTATATTTCAGAAGGATTCAAAAATTTAGAGTCTTTTGAAAAAGTTTATAATCCGATATTTAAATATGATATAGATGGAATTAAAATAAAAAAGCAAATTTGTATGGTACATAGAAAAAATATAGTATGTATTACATACGAAATTAAAAATACTGATAAAGATATTAAAATGAAAATTACTCCTATATTAAACTTTAGAGATTTTCATTGTATAAATTCTGATCATAATTATGATTTAAATCAAAAAATAGTTGGAAATAAAGTAAAAGTTATAATAGATAAAAACGGAATGTATCCTGTATATATGTTTTTAAAACAAGGAAAATATATAAAACATGAAAATGATACTTTTAAAAATATATATTATATTGAAGAAGAAAAAAGAGGATTTTATCCAGAAGAGAATCTAGCAGTTCCAGGAAGATATGAAATAGATATTAAGAAAAATGAGACTAAAAAATTAAATTTTATATGTTCTATGGAAGAAAATATAGAAGAAATTGATGGATTTAAAGTTATTAAAAATGAAAAAGATAGATTAGAGAAAATTGTACAAGATTCTAAACTATTAATAGAAAAAGACAAACTTTCAAAAGAAGAAAAAGAGAAAAATGAGATAAATAGAGATTTAGTAATAAATTCAGATTTATTTGTAACATATAGACCAAAGTTTTCTCTTTATACAATAATTGCAGGATTTCCTTGGTTCTTAGATTGGGGAAGAGATGCACTAATTTCTTTTGAAGGAATTACATTAGTTACAAAAAGATTTGATTTAGCAAAAGAAATATTACTTATGTTTACAAGAGATATAAAATATGGACTAGTTCCAAACGGATATTCAGGATATGATAGTAGACCTTTATACAATAGCGTAGATAGTTCACTTTTACTTTTTGAACAAGTACAAAAATATATTAATTATACAAATGACTATAAGTTTATAAAAAATAACTTTTATCATATATTAAAAAATATTATTAAAATGTTTTGCAAAGGAATAAATATTGATAATAGTAATATTTATGTAGATACAGATGGACTAGTTGTATGTGGCACAGACAAGACTCAGCTAACTTGGATGGATGCAAAAATTGGAGATTTTGCAGTTACTCCTAGAAGCGGAAAAGTAGTTGAAATTAATAGCCTTTGGTATAATGCTTTAAAAATTACAGAAAATCTAGCAAAAGAATTTAAAGATAGTGAGACAGAAGAGAAATTAAATGCTTTTTCTAAAAAAGTAAAAAATTCTTTTAGAAACAAATTTTATAATAAAGATAAAAAATGCTTATATGATGTAATAGGAGATGACAGAGTAAGACCAAATCAATTATTTGCAATTTCTCTAACAAATCCTGTTATAAGTGTAAATACAGATAAAGCAATGGAAATATTAAATATTGTAACTAAAGAATTAAAAACAAGATATGGAATATCTACATTAAGCAAAAAAGAAAAAGAATATTGCGGAGTATATGAAGGAGATAGCTTTAGAAGAGATATGACATATCATCAAGGAATTACATGGCCTTGGCTTACAGATATTTATGTTTCTGCATTTAAAAATGTTATTAAAGGACAAAAGAATAAAGAATCTATATTAAAGCTAAGCGAAGAATATGATAAATACATTAAGAATATGAAAAAAATATATAAAAATGCTTTATATAATGATGCAGCAATACGGAAATATGTCTGAAGTATATGATTCAATTAGGCCTTATAATCCAGGCGGATGCGTAGCTCAAGCATGGAGCTTAAGCATGTTAATTAAGCTTATGCAAGAATAAACCTTAGGAGAATTTTAAATGGAACAGCAAGTACTAAAACCAATTTATCTTTTCTATGGTGAAGAGAAATATTTAATTGAAGACAACTTAAAAAAAATAAAAAAAGCTTTTGGAGTAATGCAAAAAGGGATAAATTATATTGAACTTGGAGAGAATAACATATTAGATATTATCCCTAATTTAGAGACGCCAGCTTTTGGTTTTGAAAAAAAATTAATTATTATAAGAGATTCAAACTTTTTTAAAAAAGATACAAAAGGTGGAAGTACTTCTGATACTAGAGAAAAAATAGAAAGCTATTTTAAAGAAAACTTTAATAATTTTAAAGATTATAATATTATAGTTTTTATTGAAGAGACAGCTATTAAAACATTAGGATTATATAAGTTTATTTTAAATAATCGGTGAAATTAAAGAATACGAATTTTTAAAACCTTTTGAAATAAAAGATAGATTAAAAAAAATATGTTTAGCCTATAAAGTAAATGTAAGTGATGATGACTTAAATTATTTTATATCACTTGTTCGGTACTAATATGCAAGACCTAATAAATGAAATTAGAAAACTTATTGAATATGCAGGACCAAATGGAACAATTTCAAAGCTTGATATTGATTCTTTATCTGTAAAACAAGTTCAAGCAATTATTTTTGATTTAACTGATAACCTTGGAAACAAGCAAATTTCAAAAGCAATGGAGATTTTAGATAATCTAGTTTATAATAAAGAACCATACCAAAAGATATTAATTACTCTCTATAATCACTTTAAAAAGCTATATTTACTAAAATTATATGATAAATATAAAAAGACATCTGATGTTTCAGAAGTGCTCCGGACTTAAACCAAATCAAATTTTTTTGATTTCTAAATATAAAAAACAATTATTATATTTTACAGAGTCTGAACTTGAAGATTTAGTAAAAGAATTAATTGATTTAGATTACAAATCTAAAAATGGTTTAATAGATATTGAAATTGGATTAAAAGCAATACTTTGTAAAAATTAAATAAAATTTTAAAGTAAAATTAACATAAAAATATTGTATTTCTTTTTTATTTTAGATATAATTTTTATGATTACAAAAGAGGAGGATTTAGAATGGAACCAAAAAAAGCAGGAATACCACTAGTTGCGCTTATTATCTTTTTTGCACTAATTATTGGAATAATAGTAGTTTGTATTGGAATACTTCTTACAAGAGGAACAAAAGAACCAAATACAGGTTTAAAACTTGCTTCTAATGATACAAATACAGGTGATGGTCAAAATGCAGTTGTAAATAATATTGAAGAGCCACCAGTAGAAGATACAGGTACAGATTTACAACTTTCTGATCAAAAAGCAATAGAAGCATATAGATTAGCTGGAAGCTATGATACAGCTGCAAAATTTGCAATATATCAAAATGGACCTTTTGCAAGTGATAATATAAATGAAGTGCTTAAATTAAGACTTGCTTTTGCACAACTTACAGATGAAGAACTTTCAGGAGACTCTATTCCAAAATCTAAAATAGAAGAAAATTTAGTAAAAGTTTTTGGAACAGCAGAAGGCGTAAATATGCAGACAGTTGTTATGTTTACAGACTATAATTTTAAAACAGATTATAAAATAATTTCTTTTGATTATAATTCTCAAACAGAAACATTTACAATAAATAAATCAACACTAAATTCAACTGATCCATCTTTAGTTAGAGAAATAGTAAATAAAGCTACTATTTTTAATGATGAATCAATAGAAATATATGTAACACCATTATTTATTCAAACAACAGATTATACTAACGAAGGTGCTACTACAAAAGCATATTCATTATATTCAAAATATGATTTTCCAAATCAACAATTTACAGATTTATTAATTCCGGTATTGAAAGAAGATTATTATAATGCATTTGTTAGTGGAGATGAATTAGATATAGATAAATTTAATTATGAATCTTTGCATACAAATATATTAAAACAAAACATAGATATTGCAACACTTCCACAGTATAAATATAAATTTGTTAAAAATGGTGATAATTATAATTTACAATCTTTTGAATTAGTAAGTTCAGAAACACCAAGTACTGAAGGCGGCACAGAAAATACAACTTCAGAAAATACTGCATCAGATCCAAATAGCACACCATCTGGAAATACAGCATCAAACGAACAAACAAATGCTAATGCTTCTGGAAGTGGAAGTACATCAAATTAAATATAATAAAAAGCTTTAAAATGTATCTAGATTCTAGGTACATTTTTTGATGTTTTTTTGCTTGTATTTTTATAATTATTATAATAAAATCTAAAAATAAATAAGAAATAAATTAAAACAAAAAGTAAAAGAGGGATAAAAATGATAGATGCTATTGTTTATTTTTCAAATGCAGGACATACAAAAAGATATGCTGAGATGCTTTCAGAGAAAATAGGAGTAAATGCATATTCATTTAAAGAGGCTAAAAAAGAAATTAAGAAAAAATCTAATATAATATTTATGACTTGGGTTAAAAATGGTAAGCTTGTAAATTTAAAAAAGGCGAGAGGAAGATATAATTTAAATGCTATTTGTGCTGTTGGAATGAATTATCCTGGAAAAGGTATATCATCTACACTTCAAAATAAAAATAAGATAAACCTTATTAAAGAAAAGTTTTTCTATATGCAAGGTGGGTTTGATATAGATAAGTTATCTGGATCTAATAAAATAATAATGAATGCTCTTGAAAAATCTTTATCTAAAGTATCAGAAGCTAAAAGCTTGCCACAAGATCAAAAAGAAATATTGCACATGCTTAAAAATAAATCTGATTGTGTGAAAGTTAATAATATTAAAGAAGTTTATAGCTGGTATAATAGAGAATTTAAAAAATAAAATAATAAAAAGCAAAAATATAAATAAAATATTAGGAGTTTAATATTAAAAAAATTAACAAAATCAAAAAAAGAAAATAAAATTATTTTTTATTTTCTTTTTTCTTTTTTCTTTTTCATTTTTTTATTTTCTTATTTTTTCTATCTTTTTTATTTTTTAAGTTACATTTAAATTTAAAACTTATTGATTTACAGTTTTAGTTTGCTGATCATTATATTCATCTGGAAGTGGATATTTTCTAGGTCTTCCTCTACGAGGAACTCTTTTTGGCATGTTTGGATTTTGAACATTTGGCGCGCTTTGATTAATATTTTGATTTACCATTGTTTTAGTATTTATATTTGAAAAACTACTTTCTTTTTTAATAAGATTTTTATTTTTTGTTACTGGTATTATATCAGTAGAAGATTCTACTAATGGATTATCTTGATTTAAAGATATTCCGTTTATTTCTAAAAGTTTTGTAAGCATTGCAGTATTTAATCTTAATTTATGATAAATCTCAATTTCAAGATTTGCTTGTTTTACTTTAAATTCAATATTACTTGATAACACAAATGCTATAAAAAATACTGTAATTCCCACAGCAATCATAATATAAGGTACGATTGATAGCGGATAATGTAAAAGTTCAGTTAAAGCTCTAACAACAAACCATGAGCCAACAAGTGATATAGCAACAAAAAAATAAATAAAAATGTATCTTCTTATTCTAAGCATTGTTATTGTTCTTTTAAAAGACTTTTCTTTGAACATAATTCTACCCTCCGTTTATCCATATATTTATCATACTTCATTTAAAACTAATAGTCAATAAAATATTTTGTTCTATTTGAAAAATTTTTGAATATAAATATATTAGGAATTGATATTGGAGGAATAGATGGACATACTTGAATTTTTTTCTGAAAATATTAAAAATGTTCTTTTAAAAAATATTGATATAGAAATTTATAAATCTATTGAGGAAATAAGGCTTAGAAATAATAGGAAAATAATTATTAAACTTTTTGGCAAAAGTATTTTAATAGATTACATAGTAACATCTGAAGACTTATTAGAGACTTTAGAACTTATTTGTAAGAATTCTATTTATAGCTTTCAATCTCAGATATGTAGCCGGATATATAACAATTAAAGGAGGACATAGAGTTGGAATTTCTGGAAATGTTGCTATTGAAAATGACAAGGTAAGCAACATAAATTATATTTATAGTTTAAATTTTAGAATAGCAAAAGAAATTATTGGAGCATCAGATAAAATATATGAATGTATTTTTAATAAAGAATTAAACATTGTATATAATACGCTAATTGTTCGGAAGACCAGGAACACGGTAAGACAACTATTTTAAGAGATATTATTAGAAAACTTGCAAATAATATAAACTATGGAAAGCCAATTAATGTAGGAGTTATAGATGAAAGGTCAGAAATAAGTTCAATGTATAGGGGAGAACTTCAAAATGATTTAGGTGAAACTGTAGATATATTAGAAAATGTTCCAAAAACGCTTGGTATTAAGATGATGATAAGATCTATGGCACCAGATGTAATTGTAGCAGATGAAATAGGAGGAAAAAGAGATAGTGATATTATAAATGTTGCTTTTTGTTCAGGAGTAAAAGGAATTTTTACTGCACATGGAGATTCAATAGAAAGCATATATAAAAATCAAGAAATAAAAGAATTAATAGATTCTTATTGTTTAGATAGAATTATTATTTTATCAAGCATAAATAAAGGCGAAATATCTAGAGTATATAAAAAAGATAATAAAAAATATATTTAAAGGTGAATTTTTTATGATAGTTTCGAAAATATTTTTATCTATAATAATTGTATTTTGTGCGACAAGACTTGGAATAGAATTGTCTAAAAAGTATGTTTTAAGAGAAAAAGAATTATGTGAAATAAAAAATGCATTTAAAATAATGGAGACTAAAATCAGATATACATATGAACCTTTAAAAGATATTTTCTTAGAAATTAGTAATACTATTTGTAGTGAAAACGTAAGTAATATTTTTAAAAAATCTGGAGAAAAAATAGAAAATAATCCTGCAAAGGCAACTTGGGAAGATGCAATAGAAAATACTAAGTTAAATATTTCAAAAGAAGATAAAGAGATATTAAAAGGGTTTGGAAAACTTTTAGGAAAAACAGACAAGCTTCGGTCAAATAAGTGAAATTAATCTTGTCGTATCTTTATTAGATAAACAAATTGAAAATGCTTTTAATGAAAGAGAAAAGAATGAAAAGTTATATAAGAAAATGGGATTAATATTTGGACTATGTATAGTAGTTATTCTTATATAACTTTTAAGAGGAGAGAAAAATGGATATAGACTTATTATTTAAAATTGCTGCAATCCGGAATATTAGTTGCAGTATTAAACCAAGTATTATCTAGAGCAGGAAGAGATGACCAAGCTATGATGACAACACTTGCAGGAGTTGTAATAGTACTTTCTTTAGTAATATCGGAAATTAGTAATCTTTTTACAACAGTAAGAACAATGTTTAATTTATAAAAAGGAAACTTTTTTATGGATATTATAAAAATAATAGGAATAGGATTTATTGGACTTGTCATATCAAGTATATTTAAAGAATATAAAAAAGAATATGTTATTTATATATCTCTTGTATGTGGATTAATAATATTTTTTATTTGTCTTGAAAAGTTATCTCATGTAATACTTCTTTTAAATAATTTAGCAAAAAAAGTTGGGACAAACTCATATTTTATATTACTTTTATTAAAGATAACTGGAATTGCAATTTTATCTGAATTTGCTGTAAGTATTTGCAAAGATGCAGGAGAGACAAGCATAGCTTCAAAAATAGATTTAGGAAGTAAAGTTATAATTATGGGAATTTCTATTCCAATAATAAATACTCTATTAGAAACACTGCTTGGAATAATACAAACTTAAAATTTATTTTTAGAAAGAAAAACAAAAGCTATGAAAAAAATAATAAATATTTTTATAAAAGTATTATTGATGTTTTTAATTATTCATATTCCATATATATTTTTTTTATGTAATAGTGCATATTGCACAGATAATATAATAAATTCTGAATATGATTTATTTAATATAGATGATTTTTTAAATAGTTCAAAAAATGCCTCATCAGGAATAATAGAAAATATTAACTTTAAAGAATTATTTAATAATCTAATAAAAGGAAAGCTTGATTTTACTAATATATTTTTAGGAATTTTTGATGTTTTTAAAAAAGAGTTTTTAGAAATTGTAAAAATAATAATTACTATATTTTCTATTGTTATAATACATAGTATTTTAAAAGTTATATGTGAAAACTTAGGAAATGATTCATGTGGTAAGATTGCATATTTTGTAGAATATCTTGTTATTATTATTTTCATGATGCAAACTTTTAATAGAAGCATTTTATACATAAAAGATGTAATAGATAATTTAGTTGATTATACTTATGTTTTTTTACCTCTTCTAATGACACTTTTAATATCAACAGGACATTATTCTCAAATTAGTAGTATTGAGCCTGTTATTTTACTACTTGGTAATTTTATTGGAAGATTTATAAATTTATTTTTAATTCCCCTTTTAATGATAAGTACAGTATTTTCAATTGTTTCAAATATCTCATCAGACATAAAAATAGAAAGAATGTCAAAATACTTTAAATCATTTATTACTTGGTCATTAGTATTTGTTTTAACTATTTTTTCTGGAGTAATATCTCTTAAAAGTATAGTAGCAAAAGGAGTAGATGATTTAGCAATAAAAACAACTAAAAATATCGTATCTACAACTGTTCCAGTAGTTGGTAAAGTTTTAAGTGATACAACAGAAACTGTACTTCGGATGTGCAGAAGTTTTAAAAAATGCAGTAGGCACTATTGGTATTATTGTAGTACTTGGAATGGCAATAGTTCCATGTATTAAGATATTAATGCTAATGATAGGATATTACATAACATCTGGTCTATGCGAAATTATAGCTGATGAAAAAATAGTAAAAATAATATCTTCAATGGGAGATACTTTTAAAATACTACTTGGTATGCTTGTTTCTGTTATCGTTATGCAAGTTATAGGAGTAGCAATTATACTTAAGGTAGTAAGTGTTTCATAATATTAAGGAGAAAAAATGGTAGAGTTTTTATCTGCATGGTCTGAACAAATAATAATTTCTATAATTATTGTTTTAATAATTGAAATGATAATTCCAAATTCAAGCCACAAAAAATATTTAAAAATTGTCTTAGGTCTATTTTTAATATTAGTAATAATAAGTCCTTTAACATCTAAAATAAATAAAAATTTTAGTTTTTATATGGTAAAGAATTTTATATATGATGAAAATATACAAAATTTAGAATATCAAAATATAGATTTAATAAATGGAACAGATGAAAACTTTTATAGAGAAAACATAATAAAAAGCATAGAAGATTCACTTAAATTAAAAGGAATAAATGCAAAAGTAAATGATATAAGCTTAAGCAATTTTTTAGTAGACAAAATTACTATAAATATATTAAAAGAATCTGGAAATAATATTTATAAAAATAAAGATATACATATAAATGAAGTTAATTTAGAAAAAATAGATATAAATAATGAAGATTTAAATAATAAAGAAAAGTCAAATAAAAATAATAAAGAAAAAGTATCAGAAGAAGAAACAAATAATGAAGATGAATTGATAAAAAGTTATATTTTTGAAAATTATGGAACAGATATTAATAATATTAAGATTGTGAGGGAATAGATAAGTTTGAGGGAAAGTAATATTAAAAAATTTTTAATGAAATATTTTAAGAAAGATAATAGTAATAATGAAAAAGATAGTGGCTTAAATGAAGAGAATAGTGATAAAACAAAAAATCGAAAAATTGAAAATTTAATAGTATTTATTATAATATGCGTTTTTACTATTATGATGGTTAATTTTATATTTTCTAAAAACTCAAAAAAAGATAATAAAATAAAAACAGAAAATTTTAATAATATAGAACTAGTGCAGGTAGAAAATAATCAAAAATCAGATTTTCAAAATGGAAGCTCAGATACTAATATAGAAGAAAACTTAAAAAAGATACTAGGGAAAATTGACGGAGTTGGAGATGTTGATGTACTTATAACGTATAGTGAAACTAAAAAGACAGTACCAATTTATAATGAAAACTCAGAAAAGAGTAAGACAGAAGAAACAGATAATGAAGGCGGAACAAGAAAAATAGAAAGTTATAGTCAAAATAAAGAAGTAGTACAAAATAATTCAGAAATACTTACTGAAAAAATAGTAATGCCTAAAATGGAAGGCGCTATTATAATTGCAAGAGGTGCAAATAATATAAATATTAAAAATAATATTATTTTAGCAGTAGAAGCAGCTACAGGGCTTGCTGTACATAAAATACAAGTATTTGAAATGAAAGATTAAGGAGGAAGAAAACTTGAGAATAAAGCTTATTAGTAAAAAGAATACTTTTTTAATTATTATATCTCTAGTTCTAGTTTTAATTGGATATCTTGCATATAACTACAAAGAAGATAGCTTTCTTCAAAATAAAATAGCAGATATCGGAAATTATAAAGAGACTTTAGGAGATGTTCAATTAGTAACAACTGAAAATGTTTACATAGAAAACAGTAGCAATGTAGATAGTACTAATTTAAATGAAATAGAAAATGAAAGTTATGAAAATGTTATATCTGAAAATAATTTAAAAAATGATTACTTTGAAGAATCAAGACTTGAGAGAGACAAAATGTTTTCAGAAACTTTAGAGGTATATGAAAACATACTTTCAAATGATAGTATGAGCGAAGAACAAAAAGTTATTGCTGAAAATGAAATCGCAGGAATTACTAATACTAAAAATGGAATACTTGTTGCAGAAAATTTAATTAAAGCAAAAGGCTTTGAAGATGTAGTAATATTTGTAAATGATGCAACTTGTACTGTTATTGTTAAAGCAGAAGGACTTGAAAAAGAACATATATCACAAATTCAAAATATAGTATTTAAGCAACTAAATATTGAAATTAGCAATATTTCAATACAAAATAGAGAAGAATAAATTATTTTCATATGCTGTTGCATTTAAAATTTTTATATAATATAATTTCAAATAGCTGAAATAACATACTTTTTTAAAAAGGAGAAATGATTTAAAGTAAATGGAAAATAGTTCTAAAAGTTATAAAATTTATCTAGTTTTATTAGTAATTTTTGCTATAATATCATTTGTTTTTGGTTATGTTTTATATAATGAAGCAGTAAGTCAAAAGAAAAATATTGATGATGTATATGAAATAGTAAAAAATGGAACAGATGAGCAAAAAGAAGAAATAGTAGATGAGATTAATAAATCTGTTAAAGATGAGAAAGATAAAAAGTCTAAGGAAGATATACTTAAGATTCTAGATGAGAGCAAAAAAGGAGATGTATATAAGTACTTAGATGAAGGTAAAGATCAAGATGTTATGACACTTTATTCAGCACAATTTTTATATGCTTTTCATGGATTCATGTTAATTGTTGTTTTACTAACATGGTTCGAGAAAAAGTATTTAAAAGGATTAAATAATGTACTTAGAATAATATTAAATACTGCTGCAGTAGTTGTAACATTCCCATTTGCAAGCTATATACTTCTTGTTCGGAGGATTAGCACTTCCTTTTGCAATAGTATACTGCATATATAAAATAGTAAAAATGAAAAAAGGACAAAATAATTCAAAAGAAGAAGTAGTAGAAGTAATGGGAAAAGTAGATGCTGACGAAGTATTTAAAAAGAATAATAAATAAAAACAAATGAATAATAAATTATTGGAGGATTAAACGATGATAAAGAAAATTGCAATTTTAACAAATGGTGGAGATGCTCCAGGACTTAATGCGGTCATAAGAGCAATAGTAAAAGTAGCTGAAAGAAATGAAATTGAATGTTATGGTTTTATTGAAGGATATAAAGGTCTTTTAAATAATAATTATATAAAACTAGAATCTTCTGGAAATGCTGCAGGATTATTACATAGAGGTGGAACTATTATTGGTGCTTCAAATAGCACTAATGTTTTTAATTATCCTGTTAAAAACGAAAATGGTGAGACTGAATATGTAGATTTATCAGATAAATGTATTGAAAATTTAAATAATCTTGGAATAGACTGTATTTTTACATTAGGAGGAGATGGTACTCAAAAATCAGCAAGAGACTTTTCTCTAAAAGGTGTTAAAGTTATTGGTGTTCCAAAGACTATTGATAATGATGTTGCTCATACTGATGTAACTTTTGGATTTAATACTGCTGTTGAAGTTGCAACAGAAGCACTAGATAGACTTCATACAACAGCTGCTTCTCATAATAGAGTTATGGTTTTAGAGGTTATGGGAAGATATGCTGGATGGATTGCACTTGATTCTGCAATAGCAGGAGGTGCTGATGTATGTTTAATACCAGAAATACCTTATGATATAAATAAAGTTGTAGATAAAATTAGAAATAGAGCTAAAAGAGGAAAGAACTTTAGTATTGTAGTTGTATCAGAAGGTGCTAAACCTTTAAATGGAGAGATTACTGTTAAAAGAACATTAGATGAAGGAAAAGGTGTAGATAATGTAAGACTTGGTGGAGTCGGAGATGTTGTTGCAAAACAAATAGAAGATATTACAGGAATTCCAACTAGAAATACAACACTTGGATATGTACAAAGAGGAGGATCTCCTATCCCATTTGATAGAATTCTTTCTACTAAATTTGGTTATAAAGCTATAGAACTTGCTCTTCAAGGTACATTTAATGTACTAGTTACATACAATGGAGGACATTTATCTTATGCTAGCCTTGAAGATGTTGTAGGAGATAATAAAGTAATTGGAGCTCCATCACGGAAGTACTAAAGAGACTAATATAAGAAGAATAAAGATGGATGATGAGGAACTTACAGTTGCAAGAAATATTGGAATCTGTTTTGGAGATCAAAGTTTCTAGAATTTTAAGGAAAATAATAAAAAAAGGAGCTATTTATTTGCATAATAGCTTCTTTTTTAGTATAATTACATATGTATTTTAAATAAAATTAAGTATTAGGAGATTTAGATTATGTTAAACTTTAAAAGTATAATTGCAAGCAAAATTAATGAAGTATTAGATTTAGAAGAAAAGATTGAAAATAATATTGAAGTGCCACCAAATAGAGAACTTGGTGACTATGCTTTCCCATGTTTTTCTTTATCTAAGATTTTAAGAAAATCTCCAAATTTAATTGCAGAAGAATTAAAAGAAAAGATAGATTTAAGTGATGGGTATATAAGCAAAGTTATAAACGAAGGTGGATATCTTAACTTTTTTATAAATAAAGAATTAATGTCAAAAAATGTACTAGAAGAAATAGGAGATAAAAAAGAAGAATATGGTTCATCAGATATAGGAAATGGAAAAAATGTCATTGTTGAATATTCATCTCCAAATATCGCAAAACCTTTCCATATAGGACATTTAAGAACTACTGTAATTGGAAACGCACTTTATAATATTTATAAGTTTCTAGGATATAATGTTACAGGAATAAACCATCTTGGAGATTATGGTACTCAATTTGGAAAAATGATTGAAGGATATAAGAGATGGGGATTAGAATATGATTTAGACGAAAATCCAATTGATAAATTAATGGATATTTATGTTCGTATTAATAATCTTTGTAAAGAAGATGAAGTAGTATTAGAAAAATGTAGAGATAATTTTAAAAAGCTAGAAGATGGAGATAAAGAATGTGTAGAACTTTGGAATAAATTTAAAGATTTAAGTTTAAAAGAATTTCAAAGAATTTATGATATATTAGGAGTTAAATTTGATTCTTTAGCAGGAGAAGCATTTTATTCAGACAAGATAGAAAATGTTTGTAATATATTAGAATCAAAAGGTGTTGTAAAAGAATCAGAAGGAGCAAAAATAATAGACTTAGAAGATAAAGGTCTTGGAGTATGTATGATAAAAAAAGCAAATGGATCTACTATATATGCTACAAGGGACTTAGCTGCTATAAAATATAGAGCAGATACATATGACTTTGATAAATGTTTATATGTAGTTGCATATGAGCAGAATTTACATTTTAAGCAAATTTTTGAGGTAGCAAAATATTTAGATATTCCTGAAAAATGCGTAAATGGATTAACTCATGTGTCATATGGTATGACAAGACTTACTACTGGTAAAATGTCTACAAGGGAAGGAACAGTTGTAAAAGTAGATGAGCTTTTAAAAGAAGCAATAGATAGAGTTAAAAAAATAATAGAAGAAAAAAATCCTGAAATGGAAAATAAAGAAGAGGAAGCTAAAAAAATTGGAATAGGAGCTGTTATTTTCAATAACTTATGTACTACTCTTATTAAAGATCAAGTTTTTGATTGGAATACAGTTTTAAACTTTAATGGAGAAACAGGACCATATATTCAATATATTTTTGTTCGTACAAAAAGCGTTCTTGAAAAAGCAAATTATATTCCAAAATACAATGAAAAGTATATAAGTTTACTTAAAGATAAAGAATCAATGCAAGTTATAGAACTTCTTTATAACTTCCCAGATGTAGTAAAAAGCTCAGCTGAAAAAAATGAAACATCTATTCTTACAAGATTTCTTTTAGATTTAGCAAAAGCTTATAGTAATTTTTATAATGAAAACAAAATAATAACAGATGATAAAGAATTAACTGATTCAAGACTATATTTAACTTATTTAGTTGGAATAGTATTAAAAAGTGGAGCAAAGCTTTTAGGAATCGAAATGCCAGATAAAATGTAATAAATATACTTGCTTTTAAAAATTATTTTTGATAATATTTAAAAGTCAAGTAATTTGCCGATGTGGCGAAATTGGCAGACGCACATGACTCAAAATCATGCGGGAAACCTTGTGGGTTCGAGTCCCACCATCGGCACCAATAATCAAAATAAAAGAGTACCAAGCGCTTTAGAAGTTCGGTACTCTTTTTATTTTATATTTTAACTACTGTGTTTCCATTTTACCCTCAATTCAAAAAAATAAACTTATCTCTAAAATAAGTTTATCAAAATCATTCTATATCACTTAAATCACAAATCATTTGTAAAAGATATTTTAAACCATTTTCACTTTCATATTTTTCTAATTTTCTATTATTATAACACTTAAATCCATTTGATTCATAAAATTCTCTAAGCTTTGGATTATCTTCACATTCTAGGAAAACAAATCTACCTCCAATTAATTTCTGAACTTCTCTAACTTGTAAGCAAGCTAATCTTAGTAAGATATCACCAGAAATGTACTTATCATATCCATTAGCATAATTTTTTCCAAGTTGACCAATTAGTGGGAGATAGGTATGATACATATTACTAGCCTTATTAGTTTCTGCGAAGCGTTCAAACCTTCTTTTTGTTTTACCACCAAAAAAATCTTGTTTTACTTTTGTCATTTTATTTGCTATAGAAAAATATCCAACTATTATATGAGAATTATTAACATCAGTAGTAACAAGATACGTTTTTGAAATACTTTGTCTAGATAAATTAATTGCTTTATTTTTTAAGAAGGATTCAACTTCAGAATTTTTAGGACATTCAAATGAATCTAATATTTGTTGTAACTTTTTATCACCTAAAGCTTTATATAAACTATCCAAATTAGTAACAGTATATTCCACTTATTTTAAAAACATTCTCCTTAGTGTTTCTTTGTCATCAACTTTTTTACTTTTTATATCAATTTTTTTCTTAGGTGCTTTTTCTGATTCTTCCATAGCTTTTAAAAAATTGTGTGCAGTTTTTCTATCTTTAATAGTAATGTCTGCATAAAAACTACTTGTTGCCATATTATCAGCTCCTTTCTATTAATAATAAAATTATAGCATATTGTTTACATAAAAACAATATAAAATAATTATACTATATATTATAATAAATATTTTAAAATCTATTAAAAGTCAATAGGAAAATAAAAACGATAATAAAAACATAATATTAGTGAAAACTTGCTGTAATATATTATATTATAATTTGATAAACTTATATACTTTTCAATATTGTTTTTATAAGTTGGTTTTTAGAAAAATAACCGATAAGCTATATTTTATGTTCCCTAAAAGTAAAATTCAAGATATATAATAGCACAAAATAAATAAAATTTATATACAAATAAAACTTTTTTTGCTTCTATTTTTAGAAAATTTAAAGAAACTTAAATTGAAATAAAGAATTTTTTAATAAAAAGTAATTTGCAAAAAAATAGAATATGTGTTAAATTTCATATAAATTTATTTATATAACTAAAGTAGGAGTTAAAAATGTATGACATTGTAAAAAATATATATGAAGAAGTAAAAAGAAGATGTATGCTACCATCAAATGTTTACGGAATAGGTGCATGGGATCATCATATAGAACTTGTATATAAAATTGCTAACAATATTTATGAAGAATATGGAGCAAATCAAAAAATTGTTGCACTAGCTTCTTTATTACATGACATTGCATCTGTTACAGATAAATCATATACAGAAGAACATCATATAATAGGAGCTAAAATCGCAGAAGAATTATTAAAAAAATATAATTTATCTCAAGAAGAAATAGACTTAATAAAAAAGTGCATTTTAAATCATAGAGGAAGTAGAGTAGCTAAAAAAACTACACCAGAAGAAATATGTGTTGCTGATGCTGATGCAATGGCTCATTTTTACAGTGTACCATCATTACTTAGAATGGTATATGTAGAGAAAAATATGTCTATAGATGATGGAGCAAGTTTTGTATATAATAAATTAGAAAGAAGTTATAATAAATTATCTAGTAAAGGTAAAGAGATAATTAAACCTCATTATGAGGCAGCAAAAATATTATTAAAAAAATAGCTTAGGACTTATTTAGAAGTTTTAAGCTATTTTTATTTAAAATAAATTTATAAAGTATATTGCTTTTTAAATAATGTCTAGTATATATTATTTATGTAATACAAATAAACGGAAAATTTACTTAAAAAGAATAGGAGAGATTTCCTTGAATATAGTAATTTCACTTATAAAAATGATAGGTGGACTTGTACTTTTAATATATGGAATGAATATTTTAAGTACAAATTTAAAAAAGATTGCTGGTGATAAATTAAAAGCAATCTTAAAAAAAGCAACTGATAATGTTTTTAAAGGAATATTAACTGGAATTATAATTACAGTATCTGTTCAAAGCTCAGCAGTTGTCACTGTTATGGTAGTAGGATTTGTTAATGCAGAAATCTTAAGACTTAAAAATGCTATACCAATTATTATGGGAGCAAATATAGGAACTACAATTACAGCTCAAATATTAAGACTTGCAAGTTTAGAAGAGAGTAGTTTCCTTGCAATATTGCATCCAACGGTACTTGCACCAATTTTCATTATAATTGGATTTATTCTTCTAGAAATGAAGAAAAAGCAAAAAATGAAAGATATAGGCCAGCTATTAATTGGAATAGGTTTATTATTTACAGGACTTATGACAATGGTAAATATGGCAAGTTCATTTAGTACTCTTCCAATTTTAGGAGACGTCTTATCAAAATTATCAAATCCAATTTTAGGAGTTTTAGCAGGAGCAATAGTAACTGCAATAGTACAAAGCTCTGCTGCAACAGTTGGAATACTTCAGGCAATATCTAAAACTGGAATTATAACATATGCAAGTACTATTCCAATAATTTTAGGTCAAAATATAGGAACTTGTTTTACTTCTATTTTGTCTAGTATTGGAGCTTCTAAAAATGCTAAAAGAGTAGCTACTGTGCATCTATTATTTAATTTAATTGGAACATTTATATTTTTAATTGCTATATATGCATATCAATCTATAGTTGGATTTAGTTTTTGGAATAGTCCAATTGATATGGGAGGTATTGCAAATTTCCACCTTTTATTTAATGTTGTATGTACTATAATACTTATTCCATGTATTTCACTTTTAGAAAAACTTGCAAATATAATTGTAAGAGATAATGCAGGAATAAATGATGAAGAAAACGATGATAGTAAATATTTAAATTCTTTAAATTTATTAGATGAAAGAATTGCAAAAATTCCAAGTGTTGCAATTTCAAATGTCTTAAATACAGTTTCTGAAATGGCAAAATTAAATGAAAAGAATTTTAGAAAAACAAAAGAATTATTATACGATTATTCTGTAGAAAAATTAGAAAGAATTGCTAATAGAGAAGATTTAATTGATAAAATGGATGTAAAGATTGCAGGATATTTAGTAAGAATAGGAAATCTAGAACTTTCAAAACAGGAAAATAAAACGATTACTTCTTTACTTAAAATAGAATCTGAATTTGAAAAAATAGGAGATTATACATTTAAACTTTCTAAGAATATAGAAAACATATATGAAAAAGATTTAACATTTTCTGATACTGCAAGAAAAGAACTAGATTTAATTTACATTATCTCAGAAGACATTTTACTTAAAACTATAGATATAATGAAAAAAGAAAATAAAACATCAATTGTTGAAATACAAGCTCTAAAAGAATTACTTGAACTCTATAGAGAAAAATTTAAGAAACAGCATATAGAAAGATTAAAAGAAGGAAAATGCACTGTAGATAATGGAATTACATTTATTGAAATGTTAAATTCTTTTGAAAGAATTGCAGGACATTGCTTAAACGTTGCAGCTGAAGTTGTAAATTATAAGACAGATGAAGAATATATTTCAAAACATGAGTATTTAAATGAATTTTATACTAAAGAAAATAGTAATATAAAAGAACTTTTAAGTAGTCTTGCAAGAAAATATGAAATTATATTTGAAGATAACCAAAATAAAGATTTTGTATCTTAAGTAAAAAATATAAAAAAGTGTTGATTTTTCTAAACTAAAGTTGTAAAATATAAATTACGTTTTGTAAAAAAATAAAACGTATTTTAAAGAAAAATCATATAATAAATTAAGGAAAATCAAGCTACTTTAAAAAAGTAGCCCGGCTATATAGCAGTAGAAATATCTATGGGATTTTAAAAAAGTTCCATAGATATTTCTTTTGCATTTTTTTGAGGAGTGAAAAATAATGACTAAAGAAAATGAAAAATTAGCAATGAAAGTTTCTATTTTAAGTATAATATTAAATGTACTTTTATCAATAATAAAGTTTATTGGAGGATTATTTTTAAAGTCAGGAGCATTAGTGTCTGACGCTATTCATTCTGCATCTGATGTTATTAGTACTTTTATTGTAATGTTTGGAATGAAGATTTCAAATAAAAAAGCAGATAAAAATCATCCATATGGACATGAGAGAATAGAATGTATTGCAGCACTTATTCTTTCAATGATCTTAATATTTGTAGGATTAGAAATTGGAATACAAGGAATTAAAAATATATTTATAAGTAAAGAAATTGTAGTACCAGGAAAATTTGCTTTAGTTATAGCACTTATTTCTATTATTATGAAAGAAGTAATGTTTTGGTATACAAATATAGTAGGAAAGAAAATTAAGTCAACAGCTTTAATAGCAGATGCTTGGCATCATAGATCTGATAGCTTATCTTCTATTGGAAGTTTTTTTGGTATACTTGGAGCTAATCTTGGACTTAAATTTGCAGATCCACTAGCATCAGTTGTAATTTGTATATTTATTCTAAAAGCAGGCTATGATATTTTAATGGATGCATCAAGAAAATTAACAGATGAATCATGTGATGATGATACAATAAACAAAATAATTGATATTGCAAAAAATCAAGAAGGTGTTTTAAGTATAGATAAACTTCAAACTAGACTTTTTTCATCTAAGATTTATATTGACTTAGAAATAGGAGCAGACAGTAAAAAGACACTTGAAGAGACTCATAAGATTGCTGAAAAAGTACATGAAGAAATTGAAAATCAAATTGATATGGTAAAGCATTGTATGGTACATGTAAATCCATATGAAGAAAAGATAGAATCTAATAATTAATAATTTATAAAAATTTTAAAATTTTAAAATTTAAAAATTGAAAAATAGAAAAGTAAATAAACAGAAAAGAAAAAAATTCTGTTTATTTTTTTTGAAAAAGAGAATAATAAATATATAAAAATAAAAGGAGGATTATTATGGAAAAAAGTAAACAAACAATAAATTGTACAGTATGTAGCTGCAAATATCAAACAGAGGATAATAAATGTGATTTAAGTTCTATTACAGTAAAACCTTATCCTGAATGTGATTCTGGAAAGAAAGATGAGACTTTATGTGGAAATTACAAATGTTGTAACTAATATTAAAAGGACGATAAAAAATCGTCCTTAAAATTTATTTTCTTTTTCTTTTTATTTCATTAATATTTTCTACACGTCTATCCTTAGTAACTCTTCTGTCATTAGATACTGAAGAATTCTTTTTTCTTCTATCTTTATTTTTTCTTCTTTCATCAAAAAGATTGCCATCTCTATCCATTACTATCATCAGTAAATCACCTCTCATTTGTGAATTTTAATAAATTCAGTATAGCATATTATTTTTTTATTTGCAACTTGACATGAAAAAAAGTATTAAATAAAATATAAAAAAATAGTAAATTAAAGGAGGTTTTTTTATGCCACTTGTAACGACTAAAGAAATGTTTGAAAAATCAATGAAAGAGCATTTTGCAATAGGTGCTTTTAATATTAATAATATGGAATTTATACAAGCTATAACTGAAGCTGCTGATGAAGCAAAGTCTCCAGTTATACTTCAAGTATCTTCAAGTGCAATAAAATATGCACAAATAAAATATTTAAAGAAAATGGTAGAGGCTGCTGTTGAATCTACAAATATACCAATAGCTCTTCACTTAGATCATGGACCAGATTTTGAAACTTGTAAAATGTGTATTGATAATGGTTTTACATCAGTTATGATAGATGGTTCAAAATATGATTTTGAAGAAAATGTTGCTCTTACAAAACAAGTAGTAGATTATGCTCATTCTAAAGGAGTTGTAGTTGAAGCCGAACTTGGAAAACTTGCAGGAGTTGAAGATGATGTAAATGTAAAAGATGATGATGCAAGATATACAGATCCAGATCAAGCAAAAGAATTTGTAGAAAGAACAGGATGTGATTCTTTAGCAATAGCTATTGGAACAAGTCATGGCGCTTATAAATTTAAAGGAGAAGCAAAATTAAGATTTGATATTTTAAAAAGAGTTAAGGAAAAACTTCCAAATACTCCTATAGTACTTCACGGTGCATCTTCTGTTATTCCAGCACTTGTTGATATGTGCAATAATAATGGAGGAAATATCCCAGGAGCTAAAGGATGTCCAAATGAAATGCTTAAAAAAGCAGGAGAAGAAGGAGTATCTAAGATTAATGTTGATACAGACTTAAGACTTGCAATGACAGCTCAAATAAGAAGAGTATTTAATGAAGATCCATCTATATTTGATCCTAGAAAATATTTAGGACCTGCTAGAGATGAAATAAAAGCAACTGTTAAGGATAAGATAGAAAACGTATTTTGTTCAGCAAATAAGGCATAGAGTTTAAGGGAGATACGAATGAAAAGAGTTTTATTTAATTTAGAATTAATTGATAGATATTATTGTTTTTATCTAGATACTGATGAAAATAAAATTAAGGCATTTTCTTATAAAAGAAATGCCTCTTCGTATTTCGTAAATAAAACAAGTGAAATTGATTTTTTAAATAGAATAATATGTAAGCTAAATAATAGATATATAAAAGTATTTAAAGTCTTTTACAATAATGAATACTATACAAGATATGTAAATAGATTCAGCAAGCTAAGCTATTTTACAAGAGAAGATGGAGAAAAAGAGACAGTATGTAAATATGAAGATTTTTCTACTCTTTATGATAGATTTAATATCCCGCTTCCAATGTATGCTTTTAAAAAGAAAAATCTAAATAAAAATAGAAATAGATTTGATTATGAAAGTGATTTTGATAGCTTTTATGATTTAAAATTTCAAAATGATTTTGAAAATACAAACTTTGGAAACGGTAGCCCTTATTCATACAATCCACCTCAAAATAGAAAAAAGGGAAATGCTCTTCCTAAAATACTAATAGCAGTTGCCGGATCTATTGGAATAATTACTTTATCAGGTTTTGGAATTTACTTTTTACATAATAATGATATTCCATTTTTATCAAAAGAAGAGCAAGCTATAGAAGAAACTTTTAAAAGAGAAGATGAAAGTACTAAATCTCCTAAAAAAATTAAAGAAACAAAAGTAGATGCGTCTACTGGAACTTTAGAGACTGATTTTGGCATAGTTGATATAGTACCAGACGATGAAGAAGAAAAAGCATTAAAAGAAAAATACAGCTATGTTGAAGAGCAACTTAAAGATGCAGGATTAAAGGAATGGGAAATTTCATCAGAACTTGATAAGTTATCTATTTTTCAAGGAGATAACCAAAATATATCTTTTTATTATGATGCAGATAAAGATGAAGTAATATATGTATATGAAAATTTAGAAAGAGAAAATAGCGATAACGATAAAGAGAATGCTGAGAATGTAAAAGTTCCAAAAAGCGTAGAAAATATATTAAATGCTATAACTACTAATCAAAATCTTTCAGATGATGAAAAAAGATGTATTATTGAATTTTACTTAGATACTTGGATAAGAGATTCAGAGTTTATTGAAATGAATCAAGACGAGATAGCAGAAAAGTATCATAAATTAAAAATAAACTACGAGAAAAAAGAAGATGGCTCAGATTTAGAAAGTAGAGAAGATTATCCATATAAAAAGATTGATGGATATTATCAATATTCTAAAGGGTATATTGAAGAAGAAAGAAGAGTTCGGAATATTAGATAGTGTAATTACAATTTATAATGGATCAAGTTTAGAAGAATCTTTATCTAATGATAATCAAGTACTTCCACATGAGATAAGACATGTTTCAGGAATATTTGGAGGAAATACTAGCCTTCTTAATGAAGGATATTGTGCTTTAACACAAGAAAATAGTGGAAGAGGACATTATGATAATGAGCAACTTATGGCAGCTTTATTTATTGAAACTTTTGGAATAGATACAATGAAAGAAGCTTATTATACTTCAGATATTGAAAATGTACTTTCAAATAAAGTAATAGAAGCTTCAGGAAGAGATGATAATACTATCCAAGATATTTATAGTTTATTAGAAGATACTCAAAGAGTATTATATAGAATGGGAGAACTTGGAGATGATTTTAGAAAAGATCAAGATCTTATGAATCAATATGAAAACTTATATCTAAAATTATCTAAGTATTATGAAATAATAAATGGTAAACAGATGGATACAAATTCCATAGCCAATCTAATTAAAGATTATAGTTTAGGATTAAATACCTCAGCTCTTTTAAATGATGGAGAAATAATAAGTCATTTAAAATATTTAAGAAATGGTGATTTAAAAATAGAAATTGCATCAAAACATGATGGAGATAATATTGAATATAATTCTGAATATGGTATGACTCAGATACCAGAACCTAGATATTATAGAAATGTTGAAGTTATAAATAATGATAAATATAGTTCTTTAAAAAGACTTTGTAAAATTGAAGATAGCAGTATAGATTATTTATCAAGATAATTTAAAAACTTAAAGTATAATATAAAAAAATAATATATAAATGCTTAAAAATTTATATATTATTTTTTTCTTTTAAAGCTCTATTTATTTTTCTTTCTGCATCTCTTTTTGCAAGATCTTCTCTTTTATCAAAAAGTTTTTTTCCTCTTCCGATACCTAGCTCAACTTTAACATAACTTCCTTTAAAGTATAAAGTAATTGGAATTATTGACATTCCATCTTGTTTTATTAAATTAAATAATTTATTTATTTCTCTTTTATTTAAAAGAAGCTTTCTTGTTCTTAATGGATCTTTATTATTAATATTTCCAAATTCATAAGGACTAATATTTACTCCGTATATGTAAGCTTCGCCATTTTTTATATTTACATAGCTATCTTTTAAATTAACTTTTCCAAGTCTTATTGATTTTATTTCTGTTCCAGTAAGTACGATTCCGGCTTCTAATGTATCTTTTATATCATAATTATGTCTTGCTACTGGATTTTTAGAAATCACTTTTTTTTCCATAATGTATAACCTCAAAATAAAAATTCTAAAAAAATTATAGCATTAAATTCTCTATAAAACAAGTAATAGTGCTTATCCATCTTTAAAAAGTGATTAAAGTCAAATTAAAAAAATAGAAAAACACTATCACAAAAATTTTAATGTCTACTTGAATTATTATTTGTTTGAGATGTGTAATACCAAACAAGTGCAATAATGACTAGTGCGATTGCAGCAAGTATTACCCAAAGCCATACATTAGATGTATTTGTAGTCATGTCAGTTTGACTTGATGTTTGAGTTGTATTATATCCATTATTCATTTCTGCTGATACTTTATTTTCACCATCTTTAAAAGTATTTTCTACAGTGCTTCCGAGCATCTTCAATTCCGTTTTTAGTAGAATCTAAAGCATCTTTTGTTCCATTTGTTACGTCAAGAGTTGCGTTTTGAATAACGTTTCCAACATCTTTTACTGTATCTTTAGTTTTATCAGCTGATTTTTCCATTTCGTTTTTCATTGTAGTATTATTTGCAAATATATTTAAAGAAGTAAGTAATATAATTAGTAAAGCAAAAATTACTGATTTTATCATTTTCTTTTTCATTACAAAATCCCTCCTGAAATTTTTAATTTTACTTTATTTATTATGCGTATATAAAATAAATTTATTCAAAAAAATCAAAAAAAGTAAAGCTTAAATGAAAACTTAAGCTTTACTAATTAATTTAAAAATTTTTAATTTATTATCAATTTTTTATTTTTTAATTCATTTTATTTTTTTAGTCTAATTAGAATTGCAATTGCAAATAAAATAATTAAAATACCGATTACTATTATAAAAATATTTAAAATTACAGTCATATCTAAATCTGATTCTGGAATATTAGAAGATGAAGTAGATACTGATGAACTGCTACTTGAATCTTCTACAGAAGATGTGTTAGAACCAGATGAAGTTGTTGTATTAGATGAAGTTGTATTTGAAGTAGATGGAGCAGTTGTATTTGTTCCAGAACTTGTATTTGACATTGTATTAGATGTATTTGTTGTATTTTCTGAATAAGAAGTATTTAAGCTACTTGTATTTGTATCTGTAGTAGTGCTTGTATTTAAATCTGTATTTGTTGCAAATGAAATTACTTCAAATGTAAATATAAATAATATTAATATCATTACTACGTTTAATAATTTATTTTTCATTTATACTACCTCCGACATAATCTTATTATATAGATTATATAAATATTATACAAAATATTTAAAATTGTCTAGTATTATAATAAAATTTGATATAAATTTGACAAAGACAAGGAAAATTTTGTATAATTAAAAATGCTGATATTAAATTTTAAGCGACTTTTCAAAGTGCGCTTTTTATTTGCAAAAAAGAAAGAGGAGATATAAATGGAGACAGAAGAAAATATTTTAGGAAAAGAAAAAATTGGTAAATTAATTAGAAAGTTTTCAATACCAAGTGTTATTTCAATGCTTGTTAATTCTCTATACAATATAGTTGACCAAATTTTTATTGGTAGAGGTGTAGGATATCTTGGAAATGGTGCGACAAATATAGTATTTCCACTTGTAATTACATGCCTTGCGTTTTCTTTAATGATAGGAGATCGGAACTTCTGCATTTTTAAGTTTAAAGCTTGGTGAAAAGAAAAAAGAAGAAGCTTCTAAAGGTGTAATAAATGGAGTACTTTTTGCTACAATTATTTCTATAATATTTTGTGCATTTACAATTATATTTTTAAATCCATTACTTAATTTATTTGGTTGTACTGAAAAATTAAGACCTTATGCTTTAGATTATGGACTTATTATTGCAATAGGATTTCCTTTTATGATAATTGGAACTAGTTTAAATTCAATTATAAGAGCAGATGGAAGCCCTAAATATGCTATGACATCAATGGTATCTGGTGCTATTTTAAATGTAATATTAGATCCAATATTTATTTTTGCATTTGGTATGGGTGTTAAAGGAGCTGCTATTGCAACTATCATAAGTCAAATATTAACATGTATTATAAATGCTTTATATTTAAGAAGACTTAAATCAATTGTAATTGAAAAAGAAAATATAAAATTTGATTTTAAAAAGCTTATAAAAATTTTAACATTAGGTATAAGTAGTTTTATTACTCAAATGAGTTTCGTTTTAGTTATGGCAGTTCAAAATAATCTTCTTGCAAAATATGGTGCATTATCAAAATATGGCGCAGAGATTCCAATTACTGTATTTGGAATAGTAATGAAAATAAATCAAATATTAAATAGTATTATTCTTGGAATTGCAGTCGGATCTCAACCAATACTTGGATATAATTATGGAGCAAGAAAATTTGATAGAGTAAAGCAAACTTTAAAATATGTGCTTACGGTTTCTTTAATAGTAAGTACTACAGCATTTATTTTATTCCAAACAATACCAGATAAATTAATTTTAATATTTGGTAATGGAGATAATTTATACATGGAATTTGCATGTATTGCATTTAGAACATATCTTTTATTTTGCATTTTGGGTGGTGTTCAAATTCCATCAGGAATATTCTTCCAAGCAATTGGCAAAAGTGCTAAAAGTGCGATTCTTTCACTTTCAAGACAAATATTATTATTAATTCCAGCAATGGTAATACTTGGAAGCATATTTAAAATAAATGGTCTATTATATTCTGGACCAGTTGCAGATGGACTTGCATTTTTACTTGCTTTAATTCTAATAATATTTGAAATAAAAAATCTTGGAACTTCTAAAGTAAAAAGTACCGCTTTAATAGATGATACAAGAACTGATAACATATTAAAAGAAAAAGTTATTATTACTATTGCAAGAGAATATGGTTCAGGCGGAAGATATGTTGGAAGATTAGTTGCAGATAAGCTTGGAATTAAATTTTATGATAAAGATTTTATTAAAAGATTATCAGAAGAGACAGGAATGTCAGAAGAATATATTGAAGAAAATGAACAAAAAATGACTTTTATTTCAAGCTTAGATAGAGCATATTATGGACTATCTACTGAAGATGAGTTATTTATTAAAGAAACTGAACTTGTTAAAAAATTAGCAAAGAATAAAGAATCTTTTGTAATAGTTGGAAGATGTGCAGACTTTATTTTAAAAGATAATAAAAACGTTGTAAAAGTATTTATATATAGTGATAATGAAAGCAAAATAAAAAGAGCAAGTAAAATTTATGGAATAGATTCTAAAAAAGCTGAAAAGGAAATTAAAAATATTGATAAATTAAGAGCAAATCACTATAAATACTATACCGGAAAAGAATGGAAAGACTATTCAAATTTTGACATATGTATAAATAGCGATAAATTTGGAGTAGAAAAGTCTGCTGAGATAATATGCGATATGCTTAAAAGTAAAATAAAAGCTTAAAGTACAAAAAATTAAAACTATTAAAACTAAAGAAAAATTGTTAAAAGGATAGAAATTTACTATCCTTTTAATATTATTTATGATAATATATATAAATAAAAAATTAAAAAAGATTTAGGAGAAATATATATGGATAGAGAAGAAGCTTTTAATTTACTTAAAAAATATAATAAAGAAGAATTTCATATAAGACATGCTCTAACTGTAGAAGGTGTAATGAAATATTTTGCAAAAGAAAATGGAGAAGATGAAAACTACTGGGGAAATGTTGGACTACTACACGATATAGATTTTGAAATGTATCCAGATGAGCATTGCAAGAAATGTATAGAACTTTTAAAGGAAAATAATGTAAGCGATGATATTACTCATTCAATTATAAGTCATGGATACGGAATATGTTCTGATGTAAAGCCTGAAAAGAAAATGGAAAAAATTTTATTTGCAACAGATGAGCTTACAGGATTAATTTGGGCTGCAGCTAAAATGAGACCATCTAAAAGTACTAAAGATATGGAAGTTTCTAGTTTAAAGAAAAAATTTAAAGATAAAAAATTTGCAGCAGGATGCTCAAGAGATATTATTTTAAAAGGAGCAGAAGATTTAGGCTGGTCTTTAGATGAACTTTTTGAAAAAACAATTCTTGCTATGAGAGAAGATGAAGATAAAATAAATAATTATATGGAAGAAAATTATAATTAATTTAAAATTAATCTTAAATATTATTTTAGGAAGGAAATTTTAATGGAAAATAAAAAAGTTCTACTTGGCATGAGTGGTGGAGTAGATAGTAGCGTGTCTGCACTTCTTCTTAAAAATCAAGGATATGAAGTAATAGGCGCTACTATGAACTTATATGAGGGAGAAGAAGAAGGTACGTGCTGCTCTACATCATCTACATTAGATGCTAAAAGAATATGTGATAAATTAGATATTCCACATTATACTTTAAATTTTAAAGATGAATTTAAAAATCATGTAATATCTGATTTTATAGAATGCTATAGTAATTGCAAGACTCCAAACCCTTGTATAGAATGTAATAAGTACTTAAAATTTGGGTGCATGAGAAAAAGAGCAGATGAAATAGGATGCAAATATATAGCAACAGGACATTATGCCAAAACTGAATATAGCGAAAAATATGGAAGATGGGTTTTAAAAAAATCAAAAGCAGGAAAGAAAGATCAAAGTTATGTTTTATGGAATATACCAAAAGATATAATAGAGCAAATTATATTTCCACTTGGAGACTTTGAATCTAAAGATGAGATTAGAAAAATTGCATCTGACAATAAATTAGCTGTTGCAAATAAACCAGATAGTGAAGATATTTGCTTTGTGCCAGATGGAGATTATAAAGGTTTCTTAGAGAGAAACTCAAGTATTAAACCCAAAATAGGAAATATAGTAAATAAAGATGGAGTAGTTCTTGGAAAACATACAGGACTTTATAATTACACAATAGGACAAAGAAAAGGACTTGGAATTTCAAATAAAGTGCCATTATTTGTTATTGGATTTGATAAAGAGAAAAATGAAGTAATAGTAGGAGAAGAAAAAGACCTTTATAAAAAAGAAATATTAGTATGTGATATAAATCTATTATTATTTGATAAAATAGAAAAGCCACTAAAAGTTAAAGTTAAAACTAGATATTCTGCGATAGAGGCAGATGCTACTATTTATCAAGAAAATAAAATAATAAAAGTAGAATTTGATAATATGCAAAGAGCCTTAACACCAGGACAATCGGCTGTATTTTACTTAGATGATATAGTTGTTCGGTGGCGGAAAGATAATGTAAAAAATCTAAAATAATAAAAAATAAATAAAAGTTTAAAATATTTATTATAAGTATTTTTAGACTTTTATTTTTATTTAACTAAATCTTATTGACTTATACCCTATAGGGGTATATAATTCTTTTAGAAATTTTTGTTTTACATTTTAAGAAAGGTATTTTTTTAAATGAAAAGATTAAAATTTGATGTTATTGGTATGACTTGTAGTAGTTGTCAAAGTCATGTAGAAAGAGCAGTACTAAAATTAAATGGCATAAATAAAGCAGAAGTAAATTTACTTTTAAACAATATGGTTGTAGAATTTAATGAAAATTTACTTGATGAAAATACAATTATAAAAGCTGTAAGAGATGCAGGATACGACGCTAAAATAAGTCAGAATGTAAAGGAAAATAATAAGAAAAAAAGTTTAGATGAAACAAAACTAGATGAAACAAATGAAAATATTAAATCTATGAAATTTAGAGTAATCTTTTCTTTTTATTTGTTAATTCCACTTATGTATGTATCAATGAATCATATGATTTATATGCTACTTAAAATAGATCCACCTAAAATTATTATGAAATATTTACATGGAACAGAAAATGCAATTACATTTGCTTTTCTTCAATTATTACTTTTACTTCCAATTATGTATGTAAATAGAAGTTATTTTATAAATGGATTTAAAAGGCTTATAAAAAGAGCTCCGAATATGGATTCATTAATAGCACTTGGATCTTCAGCATCATTTATTTATGGTATATTTGCAATTTTTATGATAGGGTATGGACTTCGGACATAATGATTTAAGTTTAGCGACAAAATATTCTGGAGATATTTATTTTGAATCTGCAGGAACAATTTTAACATTAATTACTTTTGGAAAGTTTTTAGAGGCCAAATCTAAAGGAAAAACAAGTGATGCAATATCTAAACTTATAAATCTATCTCCCAAAACAGCTACAGTTTTTAGAAACGGAGCAGAAGAGATAATTAATACTGAAGATATTGTTTTAGATGATATTATAATAATAAGACCTGGAGATTCAATACCAGTAGATGGAGTTTTAATAGAAGGATATTCACTAGTAAATCAAGCAGCAATTACTGGAGAAAGTATGCCAGTTGAAAAAAATGTTGGAGATGAAGTAATATCTGGTAGTATAAATAAAAACGGTTTCTTTAAAATGAAAGCTACTAAAGTTGGAGAAAATACAACACTATCTAGGATAATAAAATTAGTAGAAGAAGCTGGAAGCTCAAAAGCTCCAATATCAAAAATAGCAGATAAAGTAAGCTTTGTTTTTGTACCAACTGTAATTGTAATCTCAATTATTACTTTTATAATTTGGATACTTTCTGGTCAATCTTTTGAATTTGCACTTACGTCAAGTATTGCAGTACTTGTAATATCATGTCCTTGTGCACTTGGACTTGCAACTCCAGTAGCAATAATGGTTGCAACAGGTAAAGGTGCTGAAAATGGTATTTTAGTAAAATCAGCAGAAAGTCTTGAAATGCTTCATTTAATAGATACTGTTGTATTTGATAAAACAGGAACTATAACAGAAGGAAAACCAAAAGTTACAAAAGTGATTAGCTTAGATAGCAGTATGGATGAAAAAGATATTTTAAAAATTGCGGCATCTCTAGAAATAAAATCAGAACATCCACTTGCAGAAAGTATATTAGAAGAAGCAAATAAGAAAAATATTTCTACATTTGAAATAGACAATTTTGAAGCAATTTCTGGAAAAGGTATAAAAGGAAAAGTTCCAGGAAAATTATATTATGCTGGAAACTTAAACTTCATAATAGAAAATAATTGCTTAAGTAATATAAAAGAAGATGAACTTGAAAACTTAAAAAACGTAAGAAATACTTGTATTTATATTGCTTCTAATTATAATTTAATAGGAAGAATAGAAGTAGAAGATACGATAAAGAAATCAAGTATATCAGCAATAGATAAGCTAAAAAGAGAAAAAATAGATGTAGTAATGCTTACAGGAGACAATAAAAATTCTTCAAATTTAATTGGAGAAAAGGTTGGAATAAAAAATGTAATTTCTGAAGTATTACCACAAGATAAAGAAAAACAAATAGAAATTTTGCAAAATCAAAATAAAAAAGTTGCTTTTGTAGGAGATGGGATAAATGATAGTCCAGCTCTAGTAAAAGCAGATGTAGGAATTGCAATAGGTTCTGGAACTGATATTGCAATAGAATCAGCAGATGTAGTTTTAATAAAAGATGATTTAAAAGATGTTGTAAGAGCTATTGATTTAAGTAAAGCAACAATTAAAAATATAAAAATGAATTTGTTTTGGGCATTCTTTTACAATATAATTGGAATTCCAATCGCAGCTGGAGTATTTTATAATAGTTTTGGATTAAAACTAAATCCAATGATTGGAGCTTTAGCTATGAGTTTAAGTTCTGTATGTGTTGTAACAAATGCATTAAGACTTAGAAATTTAAAATCTAAATTTAAGGAGGATATTAAGAAGATGAATTCAAAAACAATTGAAATTGAAGGAATGCAATGTAATCATTGCAAAATGAGTGTTGAAAAAGCTTTAAATTCTATAGAAGGAGTAGAAAAAGTAGAAGTTAGTCTAGAAAACAAAAATGCAGTAATTGAAGCTTCAAAAGATATAGATGACTCTACTATAAAAAATGCTATAGATGAAGCAGGTTTTTCTGTAAAATCTATTAAATAAAGAAAAAAATAAGCTTTAAGATAAATTAAATAAATATAAAGTAAAAGTAAAAAAATTAGGAAAACATCCTGATTTTTTTACTTTTTTATGATATATAATAGATAAATTAAATACATTTTAAAAAATAGGGTAAAATATGGAAAGTAAAGAATTTAAGATAAGAGAGATAGAAGATAAAGATAATAAAGAAGTAGAAAATGTTATTAGAAGTTGTTTAATTGAATTTGGAGGAAACAGAGAAGGCTTAGCATGGGCAGATCCAAACCTTGGAGAATTTTCAAAAGTCTATAATAAAGAAGGATTTAAATATTGGGTTATTGAAAATAAGACTGGAAAAATTGTCGGCGGAGCAGGTATTGGATGCTTAGATGATAAAAATAAAGTATGCGAACTTCAAAAAATGTATTGCTTAAAAGAAGCAAGAGGAACTGGTATTGCACATGATCTTATGAATCTAGCACTTGAGTTTGCAAAAAAGTATTATAATAAATGCTATATTGAAACTTTAAGCAACATGGAAGCTGCAAACAAGTTTTATAAAAAATATGGTTTTATTTCTTTAGATAAACCTTATATTGAAACAGAGCATTTTGCTTGTGATAGATGGTATATTAAAGATTTAAAGTAATTTAAAAATTTGTTTAATATTGATTTCAAAAATAATAAATGATTTAATATATAAAAATAATACAAAAGATTTTGAGGTAAACAAATGACAATTAGTCTATGTATGATAGTAAAAAATGAAGAGTTAGTACTTAGAAGATGCTTAGCATCAGTAAAAGATTTAGTAGATGAAATAATTATAGTAGATACGGGATCTACAGATAAAACAAAAGAAATAGCAAAAGATTTTACAGATAAAATATATGATTTTGAATGGGTAGATGATTTTGCTAAAGCTCGTAATTTTGCTTTTTCAAAAGGCACAGGAGATTATCTTATGTGGCTTGATGCAGATGATGTAATTGAAAATGAAGATAGAGAAAAGTTTTTAAATTTTAAGAAAAATGAGCTTGTAGATGATAGTATATCTATTTATAGAATGAGATATGTATGGAGTTTTGACAGCAGAGGAAATGTTTTAGGAGAAATAAAAAGAGGAAGATTATTTAGAAGAAAAGATAATCCAACTTGGCAAGGTAGAATTCATGAAGTAATTCCTTTTAATAATAATCAAAAAATTTTAGATATTAAGATATATCATAAAAAAGTTGTAATAAATGATCCAGACAGAGACCTAAGAATTTATAAAAAAATGATACAAGATGGAGTAAAGCTAGATGCAAGAGATTCTTTAATGTATGGAAGATGTTTATCTAAAAAAGAAAATTTTGTAGAGGCTGCAAAACAATATGAATCATTTTTAAATGAATATAAAGATACTGCTTTAAAAAATAATGTTTATCAGGCTGTGTGTAGACTTGCAGAAGCTTATAAAAAAACAGGAAGACTTGAAGAATCTTATAAAATATTAGATGAATATATAAAATCTGGCAAAGAGACTCATTCTAGAATTTGGTATGAAATGGGAGATTATTTTTTAAAGAAAAAGCAATATTATACTGCAATTAAAATGTTTGAAGAGGCATGTGCAAAAAATAGATTCAATTTAGATTTTGATGAAACAGGATTATATGAAATTTATTATCCAAATATAAGTATTGGAATTTGTTATTATTACTTAAAAAATAAAGAAAAAGCTTTAGAATATAATGAAATAGCAGCAAAAGCAAATACTAGAAAAGACATTATAGATAAAAATAGAGAAATTTATTTAAAGATGTAATTAATATTTTTAAGGGAGGTTTTTATGGAAAAATCAAAAGTTTATTTTACAAAAAATATTACTAAGGAAAGTTTAATAAAAATTTACGAAACATTAGAAAAAAAGCTAAGTGGTAAAGTTGCTGTAAAAATTTCAACAGGAGAGCCAGGAGGACATAACTTTTTAAATCCAAATTTAATTAAAGATTTAGTATCTAAATTAGATGGAACTATTGTTGAATGTAATACTGCATATGCAGGAAGAAGAAACACAACTGAAGAACACTGGAAGGCTATTAAAGAACATGGATTTATGGATATTGCTAAAGTTGATATTATGGATGAAGATGGAGATATGGCACTTCCAGTAAGAAATGGACTTCATTTAAAAGAAAATTATGTAGGAGATCATTTAGCCTCTTACAATTCAATGCTTATGCTTTCGCATTTTAAAGGACATGCTATGGGAGGATTTGGTGGAGCTCTTAAGAATATGTCAATTGGAGTTGCTTCTTCTGCTGGAAAAGCATGGATTCATACAGCAGGAAAAACTAGAATTCCAAGTGAGCTTTGGAGTAATGTTCCAGAGCAAGACTTTTTCTTAGAATCAATGGCAGAAGCTGATGAATCTGTAATAGATTATATGAAAGGAAATATCGTTTATATAAATGTTATAAATAATTTATCTGTTGATTGTGACTGTGATAGTAATCCTGAGCCTCCATGTATGAAAGACATAGGAATTGCAGCGTCAATAGATCCAGTTGCAGTAGATAAAGCAAGTTTAGACTTTATATATAATTCTGATGACCCAGGAAGAGATCATTTCATAGAGAGAGTTGAGACAAGACATGGAATAAGAACAATAGAACATGCAGAAGAGCTTGGAATAGGAACAACAAATTATGAACTAATAAACATAGACTAGGAGAATATAATGGAACTTAAAAAAGTAGGAGATAAGACATACTATATTGAAAATCCAACTAATATTGGTATATATAAGATTGATGACAAAAATGTATATTTAATAGATGCAGGAAATGATAAAGATGCAGGAAAGAAAATATTAAAAATATTAGAAGAACAAGGCTTTGCTGTTAAAGGTATAATTAATACTCATTCAAATGCAGACCATATTGGAGGAAATAAAGTAATTCAGAATAGAACTGGATGTGAAATATTATCATCTAATATAGAAAGAGCATTTACTGAAAATCCAATATTAGAGCCTTCATTTTTATATGGTGGATATCCGTCAAGTGATTTAAGAAATAAATTTTTAATGGCAAAAGAATCTAAAACAAAAAATATAGAAGAAAATTCTATAGAAGGATTAGAATATTTCCCATTAAAAGGCCATTTTTTTGATATGATTGGAATTAAAACTTCTGATGATGTTTACTTTTTAGCAGATTCTTTATTTAGCAAAGATACAATAGAAAAATATCATATATTCTTTATTTATGATGTAAGAGAATATTTAAACACACTAGAGTTTTTAAATACTTTAGATGGAAAATTATATATTCCTTCACATTCTGAAGCAACAGATAATATTAAATCACTAATCAATATAAATAAAAATAAAATATTTGATATTATTAATACTATATTAAATATTTTAAAAGATGAAAAATGTTTTGATGATATTTTAAAAGAGATTTTTGATAAATATAATTTAATTATGAACCAAAATCAATATGTATTAGTTGGAAGCACTATTAGATCATATATATCATATTTAAAAGATGAAAATAAGGTTATTTCAGAAATAAAAGATAATAAAATGTATTATAAAGCAATTTAAATAAAATAATAATAATTTAAAAATAGTCTAAAATAGCAAACTTTAGGCTATTTTTTATTGTAAATAGGATGCATGCTATGGTATAATATAAAAAGTTATAATTTAAATTAAAATATAAGAAGAGGAACATATGAACGCTAAAGAAGAAGTAGAATTATATGATGAAAATAGAAATAAACTTGGAAGAACAAAGGTGCGCTATAGAGACACTTTAGATAAAGGAGAGTTTATAATAGCTACCCAGCTTACAATAATAAATTCAAAAAAAGAAATTTTAATTAGTCTAAGATCTAAAGAAAAAGATAAGTTTCCACTTATGTGGGAATGTAATGGTGGAGCTGTTAAAAAGGGTGAAAGTAGCATAGAAGGTCTTAAAAGAGAAATTTATGAAGAACTTGGTCTTAAAATAGATGAAAATGAAGTTGTATATTTAAGAACAGCTAGAAATTCATTTAGATTTAAAGATATGTATTTTTTATATAAAGATATTGATATAAATGAAATCGATTTTAAAGATGGAGAGTCAATTGATGTTAAATGGGTATCTATTGACGAATTTATTGATTTATTTAATAAGGGCAAAATGGTTCCATCTATAGATTTTAATAGAGAAGATTATGCTAAGTGCTTAGAGATTATAAAAGAAAGAAAGGAATAAATAAAACAATAATGTTTAAACTAGTATCAGAATATAAACCTACTGGTGATCAACCAGAAGCAATTGAATACTTGAGTAAACGGAATAGAAGAAGGTAAGAAATTTCAAACACTTCTTGGAGTAACAGGATCTGGTAAAACTTTTACTATGGCAAACGTAATTGCAAAAGTAAATAAGCCAACTCTTGTTTTAGCACATAATAAGACTTTAGCTCGGACAATTATATTCTGAATTTAAAGAATTCTTTCCTGAAAATGCAGTAGAATATTTTGTTTCATATTATGATTATTATCAACCAGAAGCATATATTGCCTCTTCTGATACATATATTGAAAAAGATGCATCAATTAATGATGAAATAGATAAACTTCGTCATTCAGCAACCGCATCATTATTTGAAAGAAAAGATGTAATAATTGTAGCATCAGTATCATGCATATATGGACTTGGAGATCCGATTGATTATGAAAATATGATAGTATCACTAAGACCACGGAATGGAAAAACCAAGAAATGAAATAATGAAAAAATTAATCACAATGCAATATACAAGAAATGAACTTGATTTTAAAAGAGGAACATTTAGAGCAAAAGGCGATGTTTTAGAAATATATCCATCAAATGAAGAAGAATCTGCAATTAGAGTTGAATACTGGGGAGATGAGATTGAAAAAATATCAGAGATAAATCCACTTACACGGAAAAGTTATTGCATCTAGAAATCATATTATGATTTTCCCAAATTCACATTATGTTACAACTAAAGATAAGAGAGATAGAGCAATTGAGACTATAGAAGAAGAACTAGAAGAAAGAATAAAATATTTTAAAGATAATGGAAAACTAATTGAGGCTCAAAGAATAGAAGAGAGAACTAATTTTGATATTGAGATGTTAAAAGAAACTGGATTTTGTCAAGGAATAGAAAATTATTCGAGACATATAAGTGGAAGACCTGAAGGAAGCGCTCCTTATACATTATTTGATTATTTCCCAAAAGATTTTATGCTTATGATAGATGAGTCACATGCAACTATACCACAAGTAAGAGCAATGTATAATGGAGATAGAGCAAGAAAAGAATCATTAGTAAACTTTGGATTTAGACTTCCATCTGCATTTGATAATAGACCTCTTAAGTTTAATGAATTTGAGGATAGAATTAATCAATGTATATTTGTAAGTGCAACTCCTGCTGAATATGAAAAAGAACATTCTAAAGAAAATGTTGTAGAACAAATCATAAGACCTACTGGATTATTAGATCCTAAGATTGAAGTAAAACCTGTACAAAATCAAATAGATGATTTAATATCTAGAATAAATGAGAGAGTAGAAAAAGGTGAAAGAATATTAGTTACAACACTTACTAAAAAAATGGCAGAAGATTTAACATCATATTTAAGAAATATTGGAATAAAAGTAAGATATATGCACTCTGACATAAAAGCATTAGAGAGAATGGAAATAATAAGAGATTTAAGACTTCGGAGAATTTGATGTTTTAGTTGGAATAAATCTTTTAAGAGAAGGATTAGACATTCCAGAAGTTTCTTTAGTTGCAATATTAGATGCAGATAAAGAAGGATTCTTAAGATCAGAAAGATCTTTAATACAAACAATTGGACGTGCTGCAAGAAATACAGAAGGAAAAGTTATAATGTATGCAGATGAACTTACAGAATCAATGGAAAAAGCAATATCAGAGACTAATAGAAGAAGAAAAATTCAGCAAGAATATAATGAAAAACATGGAATTACTCCAAAGACTATTAAAAAATCTGTAAGAGAGACAATTAAAGCAACAATTGTAGAAGATGTTTCTGCAAAATATGATATTGGAAAAGATGAATCTATTGATGATATTATAAATAAACTTACAGATGAAATGCTTAAAGCTGCAGCAAATATGGAATTTGAAAAAGCTGCAGAACTAAGAGATAAGATTAAAGAGCTAGATAACATGAAAGAAGGCGGATAATATATATGAGCGAAGATGAAAGGCAATATAAATATAGATTTATAAATGCAAATATTCCGTTATTTTCTGCTTTAAGAGCAGTCAAAGCAGGAGATGTTAAGGGAAAACTTGCACTAAGAAGAAATATAGAAGATGGCTATAGTAGTAGTGATCCAAAGATTGGTATTTTTAAGCCAATGCATGAATCATTAAAAAAGAGAAGAAGTCATAAAAAATATACATATGCGAACCATTATGGAGAATTTATTGGATATAAAATAGCAGAAAGTATTGGAATACCAGCATGTAAAGTTGAACTTGCAAAAAGAGATTATAGAAATCAATATAGTGGAAAAGTATCAGAAGTTGAAGGATGTATAAGCTATGTAGATTTAGAAGATGATGAAGAACTTGTAAATGGAATGACAATTGTTGAAATGTACAGAAGAGATGTACTTTCAAAAAGTAAACCAAGACAAGATTATAGTTATTCTAATAATAATATTGATGTGATTATAGAGGCTACAAAATATTTTCTAGATCAAAAAACTTCTTTAACAAATGCTGAAAAACAAAAAATATGTGATGATATAATACAAATGGTTGTATTTGACTGTGCATTTGGAAATCCTGACAGAAATGATGAAAACTGGTCACTTAAAGTAAGAAGTTTTTATAAAGATAAAAGAGGACTATCTGATAAAGTAGAACTTTATCCAATGTATGATAATGAAAAAATACTTGGGCTTATGGAAAGATTAGATTTAGTAGAAAAAATGACAGAAAAAAGTGATTCTGAAATTGAAATGTTTTCAGATATTGCACTTAATTCTAGAATGGGATTTGGAGAAGAAAATCAAAATGTTCCATATACTAAAATTTTAAAACATTTACTATCAAAATATCCTTCTCCTACTAAAAAAGCAATTGATAAAGTACTTAAGCTTAAAGAAAGAGATTTAGAAGAGCTTTTAGATGAAACAGAAGGACTAAAAGAACCATATAAAGTGCTTGCTAAAAAGATTCATCAAATTAGAGTAAAAAATATAGTAAAAGTTATAGATGAATATTATACAGAAAAAAATAAATCTGGAATAGAAATTTAAAATAAGGAGATAAAAATGGATATATTATATTTAAAATGGAAAAGCCCAGAAAATGGTGAAAAGTACATAATCGGTGCACTTTGTAGAAAAGATGGAAAGTATTATTTTAAATTAAGTAAAGAGCATATTCAAAATGCAATAGAACATGGCTTTTCAGTTATAACACTTCCTTTTACAGATTTTGATAAAATATATGAAAGTGATGAACTATTTTCTATATTTAAGATAAGAATTCCAAAATTTGATGAATATGATGAAGATGAAAAAGAAGAACTTTTAAAAGAACTTGGAATTAAAGAATTTGATGAGATGGTTTATTTAGAGAAAACTAAAGGAGAATTATTTACAGATCATTTTATAGTAGAAAAGGAGAAAAACTAAGATGTATAAATTTAAGAATATTGATAGCTTTAAACCTCTATATTATGAAAAACAAGGAATGTTAAAATTTAAACTTTGGTTTGAAAATAGAGCAAAATTTCTAGAATCCAAAAATAGATTTGAAAGAGGGCTTTTTAAACCAAGAAGAAAAGAATTTGGAAGATCATTTGATTTATTTTGTGGAAATCATTATGGTGAATTTGTAGGAAGCCTTCTTGCTAAAAAAATTGGAATGGAAGCATGTAGAGTAGAATTAGTAAATGTAAATACAGAAAAAAATAAATATACAAAAGGGGATATTAAATTTAAAGAAGGTGCAATTAGCTACAGTGATTTAAAAAGAAGTGAAGAGCCAATTTCAGGAAAAATTGCAATAGAAAGATTTAAAGATGGAAGACCAGAAGAATATGAAAGACTAGTAGCAAATAGTATATTACATGGTGCATCAAAAGAAAATCATAATAATATTGAAGTTATTTTAGCAGCAATTGAATATTTATTTACTAAAGAAGGAAAGTCAAAAGAGGAGATAGATAAAGCTAAAGATTATATGATTCAAATGTGTATATATGATTTAGCATTTGGAAATAACGATAGACATGATGAGAACTGGGGCATGGCACGTGATATTAAACTTAAAAGTTTACGTATGTATCCTGCATATGATAATGAAAGAGTACTTGGACTTTATGAAAATTTAGAGGTTATAAAAGCTTCAGTTTCAAGAGGTGATATTGAAAAAACATCAAGAGAAATATTAACATCTAGAATTGGAACTCCTGAAAATCCAAATATGATAGATTATGAGGAATTGCTTAAATATTTAGCTGAAAAATATCCTGAGCAATCTTTAAAATATATGAAGTCTATTGTAGATAATGTATCTGTAGAAGATGTAAATGATATATTATCAAGCTTAGAAGGACTTCCAAAAGAATATATAGAATTTGGAACAAAAATGTATCAAGATAGAAGAAAGACACTTGAAAAATATATAGAATATATAATGCAAAAAGGAAGCACAAAAGAAGAAATAACTGATGATCAAATAAGTTTATAAACAAAAACAAATTAAAAATAAAAAGAAGAAGACACCTCGGGACTTTTGGTCCTTTGGTGCCTTTTTTCTCCTTAATAAGAGTAAAGTTCTCTTCTTGTGGGTAGTGGAATTAAGATTCTTTACTTAAATGATGCCAAGCTCCTTTTCTGCTTCGTGCCACTCATAGGCAATGTCTTCTGTCAGCTTGTAGATTGAAATTCCGAAGAGCTGATAGTAGATATCGCAGTAAATCTGCGAAACATTGTTTTTGACGTAGTCAGGAACTTTGGGGGCCGGTCCGTCTGAAAGGCCATGCCAGTTAAGGGTATTGTGTACGTAATCTCTTAAGTACTGTTTATCCATACTGGGCTGGTCTTTTCCTACTTTGTAGGTTCCTGCATTCCAGAATCTGCTTGAATCAGGGGTAAAAGCTTCATCGATTAAGATGAGCTCCAGATTTTCATCTAATCCAAACTCAAGCTTCGTGTCGGCTACGATGATACCACGTCCGATTGCATAGTCGTGAGCGAAGTTATAGAGCTTTAAGGAAATGTCACGCATTTTTTCGCAGAGCGAAAAAGCAAAATCGTGGCAGTATTCCTCAAAAGTCATTTCTTCGACGACTTCGGAATCGTTTTCCTGGGAAGGTTCTTCATCATCCACCTCGGGATAAATCTCACTAAATAGCGAGTATATGAAGTCTTCCATGATTTCCTGCATTTTCTCGAACGAAATGTTGACATCGTGCGTCCCTTCTTCCTTTGTCGAGGGGGTAAATACTGCTTCTGGTAACTTTTCTGACTGCTCAAGACCTCTCTTAACAGGAACACCGCAAATGGTTCCATAGAGTTTGTACTCATCCCAGCTGTGAGACTTGGGAATGTAG
>CANQYZ010000011.1 GCA_947628215.1 uncultured Clostridia bacterium
CGGTACGCGAGCTGGGTTCAGAACGTCGTGAGACAGTTCGGTCCTTATCTGTCGCAGGCGGAGGATATTTGAAGGGATCTGTCCTTAGTACGAGAGGACCAGGATGGACATACCGATGGTGTATCAGTTGTCACACCAGTGGCATAGCTGAGTAGCTAAGTATGGAAGGGATAAACGCTGAAAGCATCTAAGTGTGAAGCCCACCCTAAGATAAGATGTCCCATATCATAAGATAGTAAGATTCCAGGAAGACGACCTGGTAGATAGGCTGGAGGTGTAAGTGTAGTAATATATTGAGCTGACCAGTACTAATAGATCGAGGGCTTAACCACAAAAGGTTTACCCTGAAAAGAAGTATTTATCTATGTATTTTTGAGTGTTGAGCGAAGCTCATATGCGAAAGCATAGCTAAGTAAGACACAAAGATTTTCTGGTGACTATGATCTAAAGGGAAATACCTGTACCCATTCCGAACACAGAAGTCAAGCCTTTGGATGCCGAAGATACTTGTAGGTTACCCTGCTGGGAAAATAGGTTGTTGCCAGTTTTTTTATTTTTTTAAAAGTTAGAAAACAGAATTTATTTTAAGTTTTGTTTTGTAACTTTTTTTTCGGCGTAAATACTTGATATATTTAATCTATATGATAGAATTTATGTAGAACAATGGATTTTAGGAGATAAATATGAATTCGTGTATTGACTATTTTAAGCAAATTGCTAGAGGCGATGTTGTTACAAAAGATGTTTTAGAAAAAAGATATAATGAATTTTTGAATTTTATAAATAAGCTTAAATCATCTGATATGGATAGAACGATAGAGCTTATTAAGCTAAGATTTGATTTTTTAGTAACTTCAAAATTACTTGAAAATCATAATTCAGGACTTAGCTATGAATCTTTAAAAAAAGAGTATGATAAAATTGTTCTTCTTGCACAAAGCAGAAAATCAGAATTTAATGATAAAGCAAAAATTAGAAATGAATCTACAAATCCATATAGAAACTTAAGTGTTCCTCAAAATGCTGATATTGTTCGTATTAATAATTCATATTTAGCACAAATAGAAAATTTAGAAAAATGTTTAGAAAGAGAAGAAAACAAATTATATAAAGATTTAGATAATATTATAGAGCTATATGCATATTTCCTTTTATATTCTGATGCTAGAGACATCCTTTTAGATAAAGATAAAAGAAGAACTATAGATGAAGATATAAGTTTAGGGTTTAATCCTAATAAAGAAGATTTATATACTGAAGATATATATATTTCAGGACTTAAATTCATTCCTAATAAGAAAAACAGAGTATCTTATGAAATGAGAAATAAATATGGTGACCTTGTTATTTTTGAAAATACTGGAAGATTAGAATATGGTCAGTTTGGAAGAAAAAATCCATTATTCAAAGATAAAGGTACACTTCAAAAATATAAAATTAGAAAAATTTATAATGATAATAGCTCTTTAAGTGAAAGAGAATTTGAAGTATATACATTTTTAAATATAAATCAAATGTCACTTGATGAAGAATTTACATCAATGCATTCTAATATTTTATTTTCAGATGTAAATTTAGAACAAGCAATTATTCATAATGGTGGTTATATTGGAGAAGTAAAATATGATGACAATGGTAAAATTGTTATAGAACATGAAGCTGATAAATTATGTGCATGTAAAGAATATGAAAAAATGGGAAATTAGGAGGAAAAATGAACTCAATTTTTAGTAAAGTTAATTACAATAGACAACTAGCAGAAATTCCAAATGCTACTGAACTTACAGTAGATATGCTAAATATGAGATTCGATAATTTAAGGAAATTTGCAAAAGATGATGATCCTGTTGCAATTATGAATTTATATCTAGCGTATGATAGAATTTTAAGAGCAATTTATGAAAATGGTGGTGCCATTCAAGAAGTAAATAGAAAAAACTTATCTAGAGAAGTTGCAGCACTTTCTCATGAATTTGATAATAATAACAGATATTTAACATATTTTAATTTATTACTATGTGAGATTGGAAAACCATTAACATCAGAGAACTTAAAAAAGTTATATAGTAAAGTTGAAAACATGCCAGAATTTACAAATGAGTTTTTATCTGAAGATGAAAGAAATGAAAGAAAAAGGACACTTCTTGCAGTATATTCAGTTCTTATGCAAGTAATTGAACAAAATGGCGGAGTATATGAAAATACTAATGACTTAAGAGAAGTAGAATTACAGACAATTTATGCTTCTAAGGATGATATAGGAGCTTTAAGTGAAGAAAAGCTTGAAGTATTAGATACTTTAAATAAAGCAAAACTAGAATCTGTAAAAAGGTTTTTACCTACTATTCTTTTAAATCCAGAAAATGGATTAATTACATCTGAAACGGTAGAAAATAGATATAATGAATTTAAACAATTAGAATTATTTGGTCCTAATGTTACTTTTGAGATATTACAAGAGATGGAAAAAGTTTATCAGGCAATAAGATATTCTGTAGTAAATAGAAGAGATGATATTACAATTGAAGATAGAAAAGATATTATAGATAATTATTATGGAAATATTCCAAAGGTTGATACTACTTCTCAAATTATTTTAATGCTTTCTAAGAATCAAGTTATATCTCAAAAAATATTAGAAGATGAATTAAGTAAATTATTAGAAAATGCAAACAAAACTAAAAATTCTCTTGCAAGATATGATGCTATGATTGACATCCAAGTCGCATATGCAAGTATTATAGCAGCTATTCAAAACGAAAATGGAAAATGTTCAAAAGAAGATGCTATAGATGCATATAATACTGCTTTAAAGAGAATAGAAGAGAATAGAAGAATGTATTTAAAATCTTATAGTAATCCATTCCAGATTTTTGATAGAGATAGCGACTCTAGTGAAGATGAACAATACATAGAAATGTCTAAAAAGACAGAAGAAAAGATAGAAGCTTCTGGAAATATGGGCAATTTAGAAGATATTTATAGAGCTGCAGCAATGCAGAAAATTTATAGAGAATTATATGATATTATTAAAGATCCAATAAAAAGAAAAGAAATGGAAGCTGTTGATTTTGAAGTAGATCAAAGCAGTAAATATACAGATTTGGGAATTTGCGATTTAAGTTATTTAAGAACAACATCTGCAGAAACTCCAATTATATTTAATAATGCAATGGGAGACAGAATCGAAGTTGTTCATACGGGAAAACTAGGATTTGGTATGCTTAGAAATAACAGTGGAAGAGCAACATATTCTGATAGTAGTACTATAGAAGAATATGAAATTACAAAAACATATTTTAGCAGACAAGGGATAGATAAAAAGCCAAAGGTAAAGAAATTCAAAGTATTTTCTCCATATATACAAGTTGCACGAATTAGAGATCCAGAGTTTTATAGTGCATATGCAGATAAGATTTTTTCAGATATAAGTTTAAATTCTGCAATAGAAAACAATGGAGGATTAATTGCTGGATTAAATTATGTTATAGATAAGACTGGAAGAGAAGTACCACAAATTTATTTTGATCAAAACGCATTATGTGCTTGTATTGATCTAAAAGATGGAATAGATGAGTATGAGAGAAAAGCAGAGAAAGAATTTTATCCAAGACTTGTTGCTAAAAGACTTAGAGATGGAGCTTTAGTTGGTCAATCTTCAATAAGAGTAAAAAATGGATATGCTAGTAAAATAATGTATCATAGAAATGGTGATAGACCAGAAAATGATGTTATTATGGCATATGAATGGTCTGATGTCGAGAAAGAAAATGATTTATTTACTAGAATTCGTGAAGATGATCAAAGATATTAAAAAGTAGGGAATTATTATGAGTAAAGTAACATGGAAAAGTGGAACTTTTGAATATCCGATTCCAGCTGTAATGGTTTCAGTAGGAACAATGGAAAAATCAAATATTATTACTGTAGCATGGACTGGTATTTTATGTACGAATCCTGCTAAAGTATATATTTCAGTAAGACCAGAAAGATATTCATATAAGATAATAAAAGAAACAGGAGAGTTTGTAATTAATCTTACAACAAAAGATTTAGCTTTTGCAACTGATTGGTGTGGAGTAAAAAGTGGGGAAAAATTTGATAAGTTTAAAGAAATGCATCTTACAAAAGAAAAATCAAATTTTGTTAAGTGCCCTGCTATAAAAGAATCACCTGTTTCTATTGAGTGCAAAGTATCTGAAGTAAAAGAACTTGGATCTCATACTATGTTTATTGCTGATGTTTTATGCATCAATGCTGATAAAAAATATATGGATGAAAAAGGTGCATTTGATATTTCTAAGTGTGATTTGATAGCATATGCAAATGGAGGATATTATGCTTTAGGAAAAAGGGTCGGAAAATTTGGATATTCTGTAGAAAAAAAGAAGAGAAAAAATAAAAATTCTAAAGCAAAATTGAACAAATAAAAAACAATAAATTGATAAAATTTAAGGTGTGAAAAAATAAAAAAATCACACCTTTTTTGTTTGTTACATATCTATTACATATTACAAATAAGCCTTGAATAATACTGAATTAGTGGTATAATAAAGCAAATGAGTTCGAGGTAAATTATGTTAAAAAATGTTCATATAAAAATAGTAATTACTTTTATGATTTTAGGAATGGCTATTCTTGCTTTTTTAGGTATAAGTTTTGCCGAAGAATTAAAAACTGTAAATGAACAAGTACTTGCAGGAGGTAATGTTTCAGAGATTGTACTTCAGCAATTAGAGAAAACTAAAATCATAACTTTAGTTGCTATAAGTATTTTTGCTGGAATTTCAGTAATAATAGGTGCAATATTAATAAAAGTAGTAATAGCTCCTATGTCAAAAATTGTAAAACATGCAGAACTTATAACAAGTGGAGATAAGAGTAGTAATAATAAGTATTCTGGAAATGGTAATAGTTCAGAAGTAAATGAAATATCAAAAGCTTTTGGAAAGATGAATGATGAACTTCAGGAAAAATATAAGGAAGTATCTAGACAGAAAAAACAGATTGAAACAATTCTTTTACACATTACAGATGGTATATTAGCTTTTAATATTGATGGACAAATCATCCATATGAATGTTGCTGCAAAGAACTTACTTGAAATTTCAGATGATGCTAAAAACTTTTATGATATATTTGACAAATTAGATGTTGATATTAATATGGAAAAAGTTATATATCTTGAGGATTTAGCTTCTACTGAGCAAAGAATTATAGTAGGTGAAAAGACTTTAAATTTATTTTTTGCTCAATTTAAAGAAGAATCTGATATACCAGCAGGACTAATTGTTGTAATACAAGATATAACAGAACATGTAAAGCTAGATACTATGAGAACAGAATTTGTAGCAGATGTATCACATGAATTAAAAACACCAATTACTTCAATACTTGGATATGCAGATACACTTCTTGAAGATGAAACAGATGAAGATAGTATTAGAAAGAAATTCTTAGAGAGAATATCAACACAAGCTAAAAGAATGTCAGTATTAGTTAGTGATTTATTAACACTTTCAAGATATGAAAGTGGAATGATAGAAACTAAAAAAGTGGAATTTGATTTAGGAGAACTTGTAAAAAATACATATGATACATTATCTCTTGAAATAGAAAAGAAAAATCAAAAAGCTGAATGTTTTGTTACAGCAAATGTTCCACCAGTAATTGCTGATAAATCTGGTATAGAAAGAGTTGTTTTAAATATACTTACAAATGCTATAAAATATACTCCAGAAGGTGGAGAAATCAAGATATATGTTGGATTTGTATATAATGATGCATATATTAAAATTATAGATACAGGAATTGGTATTGCAGAAGAGGAAATAGAAAAGATTTTTGAAAGATTTTATAGAGTAGATAAGGCAAGAACAAGAGAGATGGGAGGTACAGGACTTGGACTTTCTATTGCAAAAGAAATACTTGATAAAAATGATTCAAAAATAGACATTAAAAGCGAACTTGGAAAAGGTACAGAAGTTGTTATAAGAATACCAACAAAACAAACTTCTAAAGAAAATAATATAGAAAATGATATAGAAAACAGTACAGAAGAAAATTTAGAAGAAAATACAAAAGAAAATAATTAAAAAGGAATGGTGATTTTTATGAAAGATTGGTTATTGAATGCAACCTACTTACAAGAAGGAAAGGGGATATTTATTTTATTATTTGTACTTGTAATTGTTTTAATTTTAATAATTACATATAAAATTGATAACTTACCACCAAAAAAGAATAGAAGAAGAACAAATGAAGAAAAAAATAATGACATAGAAGATTATAAAGAAGAAAAAAAAAATTACGACCAAAAAACGGAAAACATAGCAAAAATTGAAGATGAGGAAGAAAAAGAATTTTCTTATATAGAAGATGTAGAAGATGATGATACTGAATTAGAGAAAAAAGAAGAGGAAGATGAAAAAGAAGAAGAAAAACAAGATGATATAGATGACATTGATATATATGCATATGATAAATCATTATATGAAAATGATGATGAAAGTGATAAAAATGATACTTTAGAAAATAACTATGCAGATGAAGAAAAAGATGTTCAAGAAGAAAATGATGATGATTTAAATATGCAAGAAAATTTTTCTTGGGAAAAACAAGATGAAGAAAAAGAATATGAGAAAATAGAAAAAGAAGAAATAAATAAAGAAGATGAAAAAATAGAAAATATTTCTTTTACAGAAGAGAAAGAAGTAAAAGAAGAACCAAAAAAAGTAGAAAAGAAATCACCAAAGACTACAAAAAGGACAACTACAGCAAAATCAAGAAGTACTAAAACAAAGAGCACTACAAGAAAGACTACAAAGAAGAATACAAAAAAAGAATAATAAGTTTTAAATAGAAAGAGGTATACAAACTTGAGTCCAAAAGTAAAGAATGTTATTGAATGGTGTTACTGCATTGTTATTGCGATAACATTAGCAATTTTAGTTAGATGTTTTGTAGGAACTCCTACAGTTGTAAAACAAATTTCTATGCAACCTACATTTGTAGAGAATCAAAGATTATTATTAAATAGAATTGATACTACTTTTAATCATAAATGGAAAAGAGGAGAAATTATTACATTTGAAGCACCAAGTACATCAATGGTGAGCCTAGAAGATGCTGATTTTAATAATCCAGTAGCAAAGTATGAAAATAATCCAAAATCTTTATTTGGAAAATTTACATATTATGTACTAGAAATTGGAAAAACAAGTTATATTAAAAGAATAATTGGAGTTCCAGGAGATCGTATTCAGATAGCTGATGGAAAAGTGTATGTTAATGATAAAGAACTAAAAGAAGAATATGTACATGGACAAGAAACAGATGATATGGGAGGATTATTTACAGATATTACAGTACCAGATGGTACAGTATTTGTAATGGGAGATAACAGAAACCATAGTACAGATAGTAGATGTTTTGGATGTGTTCCAATGGATAAAATAGAAGGTAAAGTTGTATTTAGATTTTGGCCTTTTAATAAATTTGGAAAAATAGATTAGGAGAATGAAAACTTGAGCTTTGAAAAAATAATCGGAAATGAAAAGGCAAAAGAAGAATTAGAGAAATTATTAGATAATAATATAATAGGACATAGTTATATTTTTCAAGGACCAGAAGGAGTTGGAAAAGTATTATTTGCTACTGAGTTTGCAAAAAGAATTTTATGTGAAAGTGGAAACTCTTGTGATACATGTAAATCATGTATCATGTTTAATTCATCGAATCATCCAGATTTTATGATAATAAATAATGAAGAAGAAAACATAAAAATAGATGAGATAAGAAAATTTATAGAGAAAGTTATAGAAAAACCGATTATATCAAAGAATAAAGTATATATTATAAATGCAGCAGATAAAATGACTAAAGAAGCACAAAATTGCTTATTAAAAACTTTAGAGGAACCTCCTGAATTTGTTACAATAATTCTTATTTCATCAAATGAAAATATGCTACTTACAACAATAAAATCAAGATGTGTAAAAATTCCTTTTTTAGGACTTACAGGTGATGAAATAAAAAAATATATTCGTGGAAATGATAAATACAGTGAAAAAGATTTTACAGATGAAATGATAGATATTTTAGAGGGTAGCTTAAAAAAGCTTGATAAAATATTTGAAAATAAAGATACATATGAACCAATTAAAAATCTACTAGAAAATACAAAAGAATTGGATAAATTAGATTTCTATTTAAAAGGACATATAATTTATAATAAAGATGAAATTTATGATATTTTAGAGTATATGATTTCTGTTTTATATAAATTAGGACAAAGTGATTCAGATTATCTAAATGGAATAAGTATTATCCAAAATACAATAAACAAATTAAAATCAAATAATAATTTTGATATGAGTATTGATAGTATGTTATTTGAAATTTGGGAGGATATAAATGATAACAATAATAGGAGTTAGATTTAAGAAAAACGGTAAAATATATTATTTTGATCCTGAAGGATTAGAAATAGAAAAAGGTACAAATGTAATTGTTGAGACTGCTATGGGAGATGAATATGGAGAATGTGTAATTGCAAATAAAGAAGTAGATGAGTCAAAGCTTACAAATCCACTTAAAAAAGTAATAAGAATTGCAACTGAAAAAGATACAGAGATGTGCAAAGAATTTAAATCAAGAGAAGAAGATGCCATGAAAAAATGTGAAGAAAAGATAAAAAAACATGGCTTAGATATGAAGCTTATTGATTGTGATTATAAATTCGATGGTACTAAACTTATATTCTACTTTACAGCTGATGGAAGAATTGATTTTAGAGAGCTTGTAAAAGATTTAGCTGCTATTTTCAAGACTAGAATTGAACTTAGACAAATAGGAGTCAGAGATGAAGTTAAAAGAATTGGCGGAAATGGTATGTGTGGAAGACAGCTTTGTTGTTGCTCTTTTTTAGGAAAATTTGAAACAGTATCAATAAAAATGGCTAAAGAGCAAAACATATCACTTAATCCATCAAAGATTTCAGGTAATTGTGGAAGACTTATGTGTTGCTTAAAATATGAACAAGAAGTATATGAAGAAAAATTAAAGAAACTTCCAAGAATAGGTGCTATTGTAAAATGTGAAGAGGGTACTGGAGAAATTTGTGGTATAGAGACTTTAAAAGAGATTGTTAAAGTTAAATTATCAGATGGCGAAGATACTTTTTATAGAAAATATAAATTAGATGATATTACTATTATAAAAGATGCAGAAGAAACAGATAGCTTAGATGTAGAAAGTCAAGAAGACCTTAGAGAACTAGAAAAACTAGAGAAATTAGAACAAATAGATAGCAAAAATTCTGAAGACGAAGATATTTAATATATTTTTATAAAGCTATTGCAAAAATATATTAAAGACTATTATAATATAAATAACATCGAAGGGAGGTGTTATACATGGCATATAAAATTTCAGAACAATGTATAAAATGTGGAGCTTGTGCTGGTTCTTGTCCAGTAGGATGCATATCAGAAGGTGAAGCTACATATGTAATTGATAAAGAACAATGTATCAGTTGTGGAACATGTGCAGGTGTTTGCCCTGTTGGTGCTCCAGCAAGTGAAGAATAAAACTAAACTAAATTTAAAAATTAGGAGTTATAGAAATATAACTTCTTTTATTTTTGTAGAAAAAAAGATTGCTTTTAAAAAGCAATCTTTTAAAATAAATATAATTTTTTAATTAATTATTTATTTGTCATTTCTTCTAAGTCTAATAATTCTTGCCATCTTCTATCAACTTCTTCTTGGAATTCTTTAATCATCCATTCATTTCCTGGTTTAAACATATGTTTAAATCTCTTTTGTGGACGCAAGAATTCTTCTACAGGAAGTTTTTTAGCTGGCTTATATGTTATTTTATATTTACCATCTATAACTTCGTATAAAGGCCAATAACAAGTGTCTGCTGCAAGTTTATTTATATCTATTAAATCTTCTGTGTTATATCCCCATCCTCTAGGACATGGAGCCATAACATTTAAAAATGCAGGACCTTCTGTATATATAGCTTTTTCTGCTTTTTCATATAGATCTTTATAATTTCCCATAGCTAATGTTTGAGCAACATATGGAATATGATGACCAACCATTATTTTTGCTAAATCTTTTCTAGATTGCATTTTACCAGGAATTACTGATCCAGCTGGAGAAGTAGTAGTATCAGCAAATTTAGGTGTTGCAGAAGATCTTTGAATACCAGTATTCATATATGCACCATTATCATAGCATACATATACCATATCATGTCCTCTTTCCATAGCACCTGATAAACTTTGAAGTCCTATATCATAAGTTCCACCATCTCCACCAAATGCGATAAATTTTGTATTTTTGTCTTCTGGTAATTTACCTTGTTTTTTCATTGACTTGTATGCAGCTTCTACACCAGATAGAGTAGCACCAGCACATTCAAATGCTGTATGGATAAATGAATCTGTCCAAGCTGTATATGGATATATAAATGTTGAAACTTCCATACATCCTGTAGCATTAGCAATAACAGCGTGGTCTTCTGGTTTTACTGCTCTTAAAATCATTCTTGCAACTGCAGGAGCACCACATCCAGCACACATTCTGTGTCCAGAAGTTAATCTAGATGGTTTTTCTGCAATAACTTCTTTATGATTATAAGCCATTATTTATCCCCCCTTACACCTAAATATCTATAAGGATTTTCTACTTTTCCTTCTTTAGCAATTTGAGCTAAATCATTAAATACTTTTTCAATATCATCAGATTTTGTATCTCTACCACCAATACCATAGACATAGTTTACTGTTGGAACAGTAGCTTTTGCTTGATATAATCCAGACACAACATCTTCATATAAAGCTCCACCGATAGCATTTAAAGAATCTGCTTTATCTAATACAGCAACTGCCTTTAAATGTTTTAAGCTTTCTGCGATTTCTTCTGCAGGGAATGGTCTATATACTCTAACTTTAAGAAGACCAGCTTTTATACCTTTTTCTCTTAATTTATCTATAGTATATTTTGTAGTTCCAGCAGTTGAGTTCATACAAACAATAGCGATTTCTGCATCATCTAATTTGTATTCCTCAAAGAAACCATATTTTCTTCCAGTCATTTTTTCAAAATCTTTTGCTACATCTAAGATAACTTTCTTAGCATTTCTCATAGCTTCAGCTTGTTGCTTTTTATGTTCAAATAAATATGCTTGTAAATCTAAAGGTCCTATAGCCATAGGCTCTTTATCATTTAATAAATAATGTTCTGGTTTATATTTTCCAACGAATTCTTTTACTTTTTCATCTTCAATAAGTTCAATATTTTCAATTGAATGAGATGTAATAAATCCATCTTGGCAAACCATTAATGGTAAAAGTACATCTTTATTTTCAGCAATTCTGTGAGCCATAATTAAATTATCATAAGCTTCTTGGTTATTTTCAGAGAATAGTTGAATCCATCCACTATCTCTAACTCCCATAGCATCTGAATGATCATTGTGAATATTTAATGGTCCAGATACTGCTCTATTTACTAAAGACATTACGATAGGAAGTCTTAAGCTAGATGCAATGTAAATCATTTCCCACATTAATGATAGACCATTTGCAGATGTTGCTGTCATTGCTCTTGCTCCGGCAGCTTCAGCACCAATACATGCACTCATTGCACTATGCTCACTTTCAACTGCAACAAATTCTGTATCAACAGTTCCATTACTTACGAAAGTAGAGAAGTATTGAGGAATTTCTGTAGATGGTGTTATAGGAAATGCTGCAACTACATCAGGATTTATTTGTTTCATAGCTGTAGCTGAAGCTTCATTTCCACTTAATCTTTCACGAATACCCATTTATTAAACCTCCTTTTCTATTGCTTTGAAAGGACATGCTTTTACACAAACAAGGCATCCTTTACAAGCATCATAATTAAAATCTTTTCTTTTTTGATCTTTTCCTACTGGAATAGCATCATCTGGACATACAGGGAAGCAAAGACCACATTGAGTACATTTCTCTTCAATCCAAATTGGTTTTTGTGAACGCCAATCGCCAGTTTTAAATTCTTTTGCATTACCAGCATCATAAATATTTCCACCAATAGTTAAATCTTCCCAAGAAGTACTAGCGTTTAATTTTTCATCAGTTGTCATTTAAAACATCATCCTTTCTATATTAAATTTTTTCTATTTGATTTAAGGCTAACTCTAAAGCTTTCATGTTTCCATCAATAACTTCTGGCTTTTTAGCAAATTTGTGTTTAAAAGAGCCCATCATATCTGCTAAAAAGTCTTCATCAGACATTATTTTACTTACTTTTACAATTGAAGCTAGCATTGGAGTATTTGGAAAATATTTTCCAAGAGCTTCCATAGATATTTTTCTAGCATCAATTTTGTAAATGTCTCCTTTGTAGCCGTTTAATAATTTCTTTAGTTCGTCACCATCTTTTGTAGAGTTAATAATGATGGCTCCAGTTTCTTTTAGACCAGATGTAACATTAACTGTCTCTAAAAGAGTATCATCAACAACTACAACATAATCAGGTTCATAGATATTACTATGAATAGTAATAGGTTCATCACTTATTCTGTTGTAAGCTGTAATTGGTGCACCCATTCTTTCTGGACCATATTCAGGAAATCCTTGAATATACTTTCCAGTGTTAAATGCAGCGTCAGCTAGTAATAAAGAAGCTGTTTTTGCACCTTGACCACCTCTACCATGCCATCTAATTTCAATTAAATTACTCATTTTGACCTCCTTTAATTAAAAGTATATTTATTTATTAATCATATCTAGAGTAAACTCATATCCGATTCCATCTAAGTCAGTAAGTACAGCTGATTTATATGTCTTGTCACCTTCAGTAATATTTACTTTTATTACTTTGTAAATTTTTGGTATATTCTTAATTGGACCACTAACTTTAAAGTTACCAGAGTTTATTGAAGCCTCTAAGTCGATATAATATAGTTTACTAGATGATGAAAGTAATAACAAAATTGGATATTTATAATCTGAATACATGAAGTCATAAACTGCAACAATAGTTTCTTTGATATTAGAAACATCGTATTCTACGCCAGTTTGAATTTTTGACTTTTTAGGTAATAAACTTTTAGCTTTATCACTTAGCATTATTGTTAATTTATTATCAGGAGATAATACAGTTATAAAATATTTTATACTATTATCTAAATATGAAGAATATGTTTTTCCATTAGTTCCAGTTGTTGATGTAACGACTGTATTTGTTTCTTCATTCTCAATTGAATTTTGTTGAATTTCATTTAGTACTTCTGGTTTTGTATTTTCATTTACAGTAGTTATATATTCTGGAAGAGATACTGTAATAGTTGGTTCTTCAATTACGACACCTACTTCTGGAGAAGTAGTATTTTCTGATTGATTGTTTTTATTAAAAATATCTATTCCTGATTCTGGGTGAATATAAGAAATTAAAAGAATAATAAATATTAGGGCTACAAGAATTAGAGCTATTCTTATTATTAACTTTTTCTTTCTTCTTAAAAACCTTCTCATATTGACCTCCTTACATTCGCTATCATTATATTAAAAAGGTTTAAATAGGACAAGTCATTTTTTAAAAATTCTTAATGGTTTTATTTCTAATTATTACAATTTTAAAAATATATTACAAAAACATTACAAAAATTGAGATATTTCATTGACTTTTTACGAAAAAGAATATAATATATATGAAGAAGAAAACAATATTTGAAATATTATATTTTAAGGAGGTTTCTTATGGGAGAAGTTATAGTTATAACATCCGGAAAAGGCGGTGTAGGTAAGACAACAACAACTGCAAATTTAGGATCTGCATTAGCTTTGGCTGGGAAAAAAGTAGCTTTAGTGGATACTGATATAGGCTTAAGAAATCTAGATGTTGTAATGGGTCTAGAAAATAGAATAGTTTATGATATTGTTGATGTTATTGAAGAAAAATGTAAACTTAGACAAGCTCTAATTAAAGATAAACGATTTAAAGAATTATTTTTACTTCCAGCAGCGCAAACAAGAGATAAGACAGCTATTAATGAAGTACAAATGAAAGGTTTAATTGCAAAATTAAAAGAAGAGTTCGAATATATTTTAATAGATTGCCCAGCAGGAATTGAACAAGGTTTTAAAAATGCAATTGCTGGTGCAGATAGAGCTATAGTCGTTACTACAGCAGAGATTTCAGCAATAAGAGATGCTGATAGAATAATAGGATTACTTGAATCTTCTGAAATTAAAAATCCAGAATTAATTGTTAATAGATTAAGACCAACAATGGTAAAAAAAGGTGAAATGATGGATGTTGATGATATAGTAGATTTATTATCAATTGATCTTATTGGAGTAGTTCCAGACGATGAATATATTATTACACAAACAAATAAAGGTGAGCCAGTAGTTTCAAATAAAAAGGCTCCATCAGGAAAAGCTTATATTGAAATTTCTAGAAGAATTCTTGGCGAAAATATAGAAGTTAGTGTTCCAGGAAGAGAGAAAGGATTTATGGCAAAAGTAAAAAACATTTTTTCAAAAAATAATTAGAAAAAAATATAACTGGAGGTCAGAAAATGTTTGGAGGAATAACAAATTTTTTCAAGAAAATAATTAAAACAGATCAATCTCTAGAGGAAAATTCTAAAGATACAGCAAAAGAAAGACTACATTTAGTTTTAATGCAAGATAGAGCAAATGTGTCTGCTGATTTTTTAGAGCTTATGAAACAAGAAATAATTGAAGTAATAAAAAAATATATTGAAGTAGATGAAAAGGCAATAGATGTAAGACTTACAAATCAACCAAATGATGATGGAACAAATGGTGCACCTGCTTTGTATGCAAATATTCCAATATTAAATATAAAAAATGAAAATAAATCAAGTAATATAGAAACTTCAAAAAATAAAGAAGAAATAAATAAGGAAGATGAATCTGAAGAGCAAGAAGAAAAAATAGAAGAAAAAGAAAATACAAAAGAAGAGATTGAAGAAGAGAGTGAAGAAGAAGAAAAAGAGTTTGAAGGGACAGAGACAGAAGAAGTAGAAGAGCAAGAAGAAAATGTAAGAAGAAATGAAGAACCTGCCGAAGTAGTTGTAAGATTTGCAGATGATGATGACGACGATGATGATACGATTTCAGAAAGTGAAGATTCTTCAGAAGATGAAGATGAAGATGAAGAAGAAGAGGAAGATAAATAAGAAAAAGATATATATTTAACATATGAAGAATATAAAATTGAGGTTTTATAATGAAGAGTAAAATATTAAAAAATATGGATTGGGGAGTACTTATATGTACTATATTATTAGTTACAATAGGGTTAATTGCACTTTTTTCTACAACTAGAAGTTCAAATTATGATGCATTTATAAAACAATTAACTTGGTTCCGGAATAAGTATTCCTTTTTTATTAGCTGCAACATTTATTGATTATAATTCTATAACTAAATTTGCGCCATTTATGTATGGGGTTTTTGTTTTTTTACTTATAATAGTTTTATTTACAGACCCTATAAGTGGAGCAAGAAGCTGGTTTGACATTAAATCATTTTCTTTTCAGCCATCAGAATTTGCTAAGATAGCTACAATTCTTTTTATGACTTACTCATTAAATTTACTTCAAGCAAAAGGAAAAAATGAAATAAATAAACCTTGGAAACTGCTTGCAATACTTGCAATTGCAGCCCTACCAATTGGACTTATTATATTAGAACCTGACTTTGGAACTGCTACAGCATATATTTTTGCAGTATTGTTCATTATATTTGCAGCAGGTATAAATAAAAAATATATATTTGCAGCAATTTTACTTATTGCAGTACTAATTCCAACTATTTACTCAAGATTACCGCCTCATGCTTTATCAAGAATTCAAATTTTTATGCATCCTGAATCTGACCCAAGAGGAGCAGGATATAATATAATTCAATCAAAGCTTGCAATAGGCGCTGGAGAATTATTTGGAATGGGAATTTTTCAAGGAAATCAAACACAACTCCGGATATTTGCATCCAAAAACTACAGACTTTATTTTTTCTGCAATAGGTGAAGAAATGGGATTTATAGTATCTAGTATTATTATAATTACGTATGTAGTCTTAATTACTAAGGCAATATATATTGCAAAGACTGCAAAAGATAATATAGGATCATATATAGCCGTGGGAATTGCTGGAATATTTTGCTTTCATATGCTAGAAAATATTGGAATGTCAATGGGGTTACTTCCAATTACAGGTGTTCCACTTCCATTTGTAAGCTATGGTGGTAGTTCACTTCTTACTAATTTTATATGTATAGGATTATTATTAAATATAAGTAGTAGAAGACAAAAAGCAATATTTATAGAATAATAAAAAGTATAAAAAAAGTAAGCTAAATTTTGTTTAAGCTTACTTTTTAAAGTTTGGAGAAAAAGATGTATTTAAAAAAGATAAGAATTGGAGATGTAGAACTAAATAATAATGTATTTTTAGCACCAATGGCTGGAATAACAGACTTGAGCTTTAGAAAATTATGCAAAGAAAATGGATGTGGACTTGTAGAGACTGAGATGGTAAGCGCAAAAGCAATTTACTATAATGATGAAAGAACAATGAAAATGTTAAATATGGAAGGCGAAAAAAGACCAGTATCTATACAGATATTTGGTAATGAGCCTGAAATTATGGCAGAAGCTACAAGAATGCTAGATGGAAAGTTTGAAATAATAGATATAAATATGGGATGTCCTGCTCCCAAAGTTGTTAAAAATGGAGATGGAAGTAAACTTTTATTAGACTTAGAACTAGTTCGGCAAAATTGTAAAAGAGGTTTGCAAGGCATCAAAAGTACCAGTTACTGTAAAGCTTAGAAAAGGCTGGGATAATGATAATATAGTAGCAGTAGAAGCTGCTAAGATTATAGAAGAAAATGGAGCAAAAGCAATTACTATTCATGGAAGAACTAGGTCTGAATTTTATTCTGGTAAAGTAGATTTAGATATTATAAAACAAGTAAAAGATGCAGTAAAAATTCCAGTAATCGGGAACGGTGATATTGTAGATGAAATTTCTGCAAAAGAGATGTTTGAAAAGACTAATGTTGATGGTATTATGATAGGAAGAGCTTCTCTTCGGAAATCCATGGATTTTTAAACATATTATTCATTATTTAGAGACAGGGGAAATGTTAGAAGAGGAATCAAACGACGAAAAACTAGACATAATTAAAAGACATTTTCAAATGCTACTTGATGAAAAAGGAGAATATACAGCAGTAAGAGAAATTAGAAAACATATAGGTTGGTATGTAAAAAATATGCCAAATGCAAGTAGTTTTAAATGTAGAATTAATCAAACGGAAAACAAAGAAGAGTTTTTTAAAGAAGTTAATAGTTTCTTTAAGAATATAAGCGTTAGTTAATAAAATATAATATTTTAAAATAAATCTCATAAAATTGTAGTAAAAACAAAAAAGGGTGATTAAATGAAAAAATCTAATGTTTTTACTACAATTATTTTTTATATTTTTATTATAGTTTTAATTTTGATAACAAGCTTAATAATTTTAAATTCAAAAAAATTCAAAAAATTTAATTTAACTAATTATAAATCAGAAAAAAACGGAAATAATATTATTAGTAGTAAAGAAATTGCTATGAAATATATTTTAAATATTAAAGAATATGAAGCTGATCTAGAAATTACAGTAAAAAGTAATAAAAATGAAAATGTATATAATATTAAACAAGTTTCAAAAGAAAATTATTCATACCAAGAATCTAAAGATGAAAATATGCCAAAAATAATAGTAGAAAATGATGATGGAATGATTACAGTAAGAAATGATAGTTTAAATATAAAGAAAATATATGAAAGCTATGGAGTTATTTTAGAAAACACATTATATTTAACAAGTTTTGTAGAAGAACTAAAAAAAGAAAATGATAATGAAATAATAGAGGATAATAACTACTATATAATAAATTTAAAAATTAAGAATTATAAAAACAAATATATAGTTTATAAAAGTTTATATATTAATAAAAATACAAGTAAAATAGAAAAATTAGAGATCCAAGATATAAACAAAAATAGGACAATTTACATATTATATAAAAGTATAGAAATAAAAAACTAGAATAAAAAGATTTATACTGCAAAGACTTTTAATTTAGAAAAATATTTAAAATATAGTAAAAAATTTCTAAACAAAAGAATATTAGGAGTGAAAAAATATATGACTATAAAAAGAGGAGATATGTATTATGCAGATTTAAGTCCTGTAGTTGGATCTGAGCAAGGTGGTATAAGACCTGTAATTATAGTTCAAAATGATACTGGAAATAAGTATAGTCCTACTGTGATTGCAGCTGCAATTACTTCACAAACAGGGAAAAATAAACTTCCGACTCATATAGAGCTTGGAAATAATAGTGGTGGACTTAAAGCTGATTCAATAGTCCTTACAGAACAAATAAGAACTATTGATAAAAGTAGATTAAAAGAAAAAATTGGACATATTGATGATAATAATATTATGACTAAGATTAATAATGCAATTGGAATAAGCTTTGGACTTTAAGAAAAAAAGGAGAGAGTATGAATATAAATAATAGAGCACTAGCAGCCATATTTAGAATAATGGCTGCTTTTATAAGCATATATGCTATACTTAACGATTTTAATATTTTTTATTTTACGACAATAAGTAATCTTCTTTGTTTTTTAATGTTTTTATTTTTATCTATAAAAACATTAGTAGAACTAAAACAATATGGAAAAGATGGAAGTACAAGTATTTCTCCTCACATAAAAGGTGGAATAACAGTAGCAATTATTTTAACTATGAGTGTATATCATTTTATTTTGATTCCATATGCTTTATCACAAGATCCTTTAAGAAGATTAAATTTAAATGAAATTATTTTACATTATATAGTTCCTTGTCTTACTATATTAGACTGGATTTTATTTGATGAAAAAAAGAGATTTAAATTTTATGATCCAATGATATGGACTGTTATTCCAATTGTATATGTAGCTTTTGTTTTTGTACAAGCTATATTTAATTTCGTTTATAATTTAAATATTGGAATGAGCAAGTATATTTATATATTTTTTGACATTGAAGTCCTAGGGAAAAACGTGGTTTTGGGAAACATACTTAAACTTTCAGCTTTTTTTATGCTAGTAGGCTATTTTATTTACGGAATCGATAGAATCCGAATAAAAAAAGATGAAAAAATTTTGGAAAAAATATAGACTATATATTTTCTGTGAGGTAAAATAATATTATTAAAGATTAAGTGAAAAAAGATTTTTTGCTAAGAAATAATATAAAAAAACATAATTAAAAAGGAGAAAATTTTATGGGAAAACACTCAGCAGAAGATGTGATAGAAAAAGATATAGATAGTAATGATGATAATAATGATTTAAATAAAAAAAATAAAAATAAAAAAGATAAAAAGAATAAAAAAGAAAAAGCTCCTATGGGTAAGGTAAGTTTAGTGATAGGAATAATATTAAGAATTATATTATTAGTATCTACAGTATTTTTAATATATCAAGCAAATAAGACTGGAATGATACCTCTTAAGTTTATGACAGCTGGAGTAATAATACTTCTTGTAATTAATCTAGTATTTTTATTATTACTAGTAAAAAATAGAAGAAATAGAATTATTGCAGTGATATCTAGCATTCTTATAATATGTCTTTCAGCTTCATTTATATATGGAGCTCTTGCAATAGGAAAAGGAACAGAAGTATTAAACAATTTAGATATTAATCATAAGACATTGAATTTTTCTGTATATGTAAAAAAGGACAGTAGTTATGAGTCTTTAGAAGATTTATCAGATAAGTCAATGGGCTACTTTAATAATGAAGCAGAAGGTATGGCAGCTTCAATTGATAAAATAGGAAAAGAAAATGACAAGATAGTTCTAGCAGGATATGATAGCTTAGAAAATATGGGAAAAGATTTACTTGCTGGAAATGTAGAGTCTATGGTTATTGAAGATGCATACTTATCAATACTTACTGATCCAGAAGCATCTGAAGATTTAGAAGCAGAAGAAATAGATGGAGAAGTTACTAAAGAAGAAGACGCTGAAACTGAAGATGAAAAAGAAGAAGATAAAAAAGTAAATAGTGTTACTAAAGATGGAAAAGAAGTAAAAAATGAAAAAGAGAATACTGATGAAATTTCATTAGATAATTTCGAAGATGATACAAGAGTAATTTATACATTTAGTATAGATTTAGAACTAGCTCAAGTTGTAAAAGATGTTAGTGTTACTGAAAAAACATTTAATGTATATATTTCAGGAATAGATACTTATGGAAACATAGCTTCTGTATCTAGATCAGATGTAAATATTGTAGCTACTGTAAATCCAGAAACAAAACAAGTATTACTTACATCAATACCAAGAGACTATTATGTACAATTACATGGTACAACAGGACTTAGAGATAAATTAACACATGCCGGTGTATATGGTGTAGATAAATCAATATCAACAATAGAAGACTTATTAGATATAGAAATTAACTATTACTTTAAATTTAATTTTACTAGTGTTATTGATATAGTAAATAAAATAGGTGGAGTTGATGTATATTCTGAATACACATTTACTTCAAAAAATGGATATCACTATACAAAAGGATATAATCATGTAGATGGTAAAGCTGCTCTAGCATTTGTTAGAGAGAGAAAAGCCTTTAATGCAGGAGATAGACAAAGAGGAAGAAATCAACAAGCTATGATAGATGCAATGGCTCGTAAGTGCATGACACCAAAGATTCTTACAAAATATTCTTCACTTTTAAATTCTTTGCAAAAGTCATTTGTAACAAATATGCCAGCAGAAAGAATTTCATCTTTGGTAAAAATGCAACTTGAAGACGGAGGAGATTGGACAATTTCATCATTTGGCTTAACAGGAAGAGATTCAAGACAATATACTTATTCATATAGCGGACAACCACTTTATGTAATGGTACCATTCCAAAATAGTATAGATGATGCAAAAGATTTAATTAAGAGGGTAACTGAAGGAGAAAAATTAAAAGGTTCATATCAAGAAAGTAGTGGAAAAGTAAATCAAGTAGTTAAATTTACAGCTCCTAAAGTAGAAGATAAAAAAGAAAATAATACAACTAATGAAACTGAAGAAAATACTACAAATGAAACAGACGATACAGGTGAAGAAAACGTTACAAATGAACCTGAAGTAAGTACAGGTGACGATGAAAATGATACAAATACAAATACAGGATCAAATAATACCAATACAAATACGGATGATAATGAAAATACAAATACAAATACTAATACCGATTCTGGAAATACAAATACTGATGATAGTGGTACTAATACAGATGATAGTGGCACTGGAGGTAGTAGCGATGATGGTGACCACAAAAATGGAGAAGTAGAATCAGAACCTATGCAAGAAGGACCATCTATATAGCAAAAAATATAAAATAAAAAATAAAAAACAAAAAATGAAAACAAAAATTAAAAAAATTAATAGAAAATAAAAAACCAGCTTTGGCTGGTTTTTATTTGTACTATAGATTTACATCAATATTTTCTTTTTTATATTCTTCTATTTGGAATAAAGGTTCTTCTTTGAAATTAAATACTTTAGCAATTAAATTTGTTGGAACAACATTTAGTTTAGTATTATAATCTGTAACTTCTGTATTATAAAGTCTTCTTGCTGCTTGAAGTTGATTTTCCATTTTAGATAAAGCTTTTTGAAGATTTAAAAAGTTTTCGCTAGCTTTAAGCTCTGGATAATTTTCTGCGATAGCTAAAATTGTATTACACTTTGAATTTAAAAGACTTGCTTCATTTAAATCTTTTGAATTATTATAGCTAGCTCTAAGTTTCATTGTTTCTTCAAATATTTCTTTTTCATGTTTTGCATATCCTTTAACACATTCTACTAAGTTTGGAATTAAATCAAATCTTTGATTTAAATATACGTCTATAGATGAACGTGCTTGTGCTACTTTATGCTTTCTACTTACAATTGAGTTATATGATAAAAGTACAAACAGTAAAATAGCAATAATTAATATAATAAAAAATGCTCCCATAAAATTTCTCCTTTAATTATATATCTGTTTCATTTATTAAATTATAAAGCTTTTTAGAAACTTCGCAAGTGAAATTTAAATATTTAAAATAACTTTCTAAAGTTTTAAAATCTAAATTATCTTTAAAAATTGCTCTTTCAAATAAGTCTCCACAATGATATCTAAAGTATAATTTATTTCCTTTAATAGTGATTTCAAATCTGTTTTTTGTATTATTCTTAAAATCAATTAAATCTGCCATAACATCAGATGTCAATATTTGCATTGCTTTTATTTTATCAGAAGCACGAACATCAAATATTTTTTCGAATTCTTGTGAATCCATATTTAATTTATCTGCACCAGAAAACATTTTTCCAAATAATCCTTTATCACTATGAACAAATAAGTTTAAGTTTAAAGGCTTACTTAGAGTAATTTCTGCAAATAACCCTGAAAAAACAGTAGTATATGTAGTATTTCCATCACTATCAGTACTTCTAATTTCAGTACGTACATTAGACATATTAATTGGAACTATACCATCTAAATTTCCTTGTATAGAATCTTCTGAAGAAAATGTATCATATCCTTCAAATTCTGCATAATTGTACATTTGTCTAGTAATACTTCCATATAAATTATATTCTAAATTGTTATCAAAGTTATGTACAAATGATTTTATAACTGTTTCTTTATATTCTTTGTTTTTCTTGGATAGATTAATAAGCAAAAAAACAAATCCAAACATAAAAAGAGCAATTATTAATAGGAAATACATATTAGTCATGACTGATGTAAAAATTATTAAAGCTCCAATTATCATAAATATTATAGCAGCTTTTGGACTAAGAAATTTTTCTGATTTTCTAGATGATTTTGAAGAATTTACATCAAGACATACTTTTTGATAAATTTCATTAAAATCTTTCATTTTTTTAATTCTCCTATGAAAATATTATGTATTAAATCTTAAAAAATGTCAATTATATTGCGAAAAATCGAATTTTATTGTAGAATAAATGAGTAGAAGAAAAGGAAATAAAAAGATATGGATAAAAAGAAAATTTTAATTGTAATTTGCATATGCTTTTTAGTAATTGTAGCAATAACTTTTTTTGTTTTTAAAATAAATAAAAAAGATAGAAGCTACGACGTTTTAAATGAAAGTGAAAATAAATACTGGTTATTAAGTATTGATGATAAATATGGAGTAATTAGAAAAGATGGAAAAGTACTTATTGAGCCAGAATATGATAGAATTGATATTCCAAATAAAGATTATGGAATTTTTGTTACATATAAAAATGATGAAAAAAGAATATTAAATGAAAATGGAAAAGAAATTTTAAGTAGTCAAGATGTTTCTGCAATAGAAGGAATTGGTGAAAATGATGAAGAAGTAATTTTTGATAAATCAAGATTAAAATATGAAGAAAACGGAAAATTTGGTTTAATAGATTTTAAAGGAAATAAAATAACGGATGCAGAATATAATGAAATTATTTCTTTATCAGGAAAAAATGGAGAATATAGAGTAGAAAAAGACGGAAAGTATGGAGTACTTAGCAACAAAGGGGTTGAACTTGTAAAAATAAAATATGACTATGTAGAAGGAGACGGCTATATTAAAGATGGAAATGCAAAAGATGCTGGATACATAGTAGGACTTAAAGATAACAATGGAATAAATTATGGATATATTGATAAAAATGAAAAAACTATATTGAAAATAGAGTATGAAAGTATTTATAGAGTTCTAGATATGCCAAATGAAGATGTATACTTAGTAGCATCTAAAAATGGTAGAAGCAAAATATACAAAGATAAGAAAAACCAGACTGAATTTTTATATAGAGAAGTTTCATATTTTCCAAGTAGTAATACTTTTGTAGTAAAGAAAAATAAGACATATGGACTTTTAAATAAAGATTTAAAACAAATAATAAGTCCAGATTATGATGAAATGCTAGTGGCTGGAATGTATGTTAATGCATCAAAGGATGATGAGCTTTTTGTATTTGATTTAAATGGAAAAAAGATAGATACAACAGAATATATAGGACTTGAAAGAACTCTTACTAAGAATTTTTATATTGCGATTAACGAAGATTCTATGTATGGAATATTAGATGAAAATATGGAAGTTGTTGTTCCACTAGAATATGATTATATAAGAGAAGTAGAAGGAACAGATCTTCTTGCAGCTTCAAAGGGTGATAGTATAACAATATATTCTGCAAATATGAAAGAGCTTTTTTCTGTAGAAAATGCTAGAATGGATATAGTAAATAATCATATAAAAATAGTTACTGATAAAGACATTGTATATTTCACAATGGATGGAAAAAAAGTTGATAACATGACTGTATACTTAACAAATGAGATTTATGCTGAAAAGAAGAATGGTAAATGGGGTTATGTTGATGCAAAAGGAAATGTTGTAGTAGATTATATATATGATAAAGCTACTGAAATAAATGAATATGGTTTTGCTGGAATAAGGAAAAATGGTAAGTGGGGAGTAATAAATGAAAAAGGAGAAGTTATATTAAAACCAACTTACGAATCAGATGCAGAAGAACCAAGTTTCATTGGAGAATATGCAATAATAGATAATATTTGTACAAATATAGTTTATTAAAAATAAAAAGCTTTTAAAATATATGTTTTAAGGGCTTTTTAAATTCATGATAATAAATATAAAAATGGAAGGAAAAAATAAAATGTATAAAGATTTAAAAATAAGTGAAAAAGTAGTGAAATTAGCAGAAGAAGCAGAAGAAGAAATAAAAGAAGAATTTAAAAAAATAGATAGAATATGTACTATAAATTCTATAAAAGTGTTAAATGCATTTAAAAATAATAAAATATCAGATGTTCATTTTAATTCTACAACAGGATATGGATATGGAGATATTGGAAGAGATACTATAGAAAAAGTATATGCTGAAGTTTTTAAAGCAGAAGATGCTTTAGTTAGAAATCAATTTATATCAGGAACTCATGCTTTAACAGTTGCGCTTTTCGGTATGCTTCGCCCAGGAGATACTATGATTTCTATATCTGGTAGACCATATGATACTTTATGTACAGTAATTGGAATAGAAGAAAATAAAAGTTCACTTAAATCTTATGGGATAAATTATGAAGAAATAGATTTAATAGAAAGTGAATTTGATACTGAAAAAATTATAAATAGACTTTCTAAAAAAGATGTTAAACTTGTAGAAATTCAAAGGTCAAGAGGATATTCTACAAGAGAAAGTTTATCTATTTCAAAAATAGAAAATATTATTAAAGAAATAAGAAAAGTAAATTCTGATGTAATAATTATGGTTGATAACTGCTATGGCGAATTTGTAGATAAAAAAGAACCAGTAGAAGCAGGAGCTGATATAATGGTAGGTTCTTTAATTAAAAATCTAGGTGGCGGAATTGCAAGTAATGGTGCATATATAGTTGGAAAACAAGATTTAGTAGAACTTTGTGCAGAAAGATTAACTGCACCAGGACAAGGAAAAGAAGTAGGACCATCACTTGGAGCAAATAAGAGTATACTTCAAGGTTTATATTTAGCACCAAATGTTGTTTCAAGTAGTTTAAAAACTGCTGTATTTACAGCTAAAATGATGGAAAAATTAGGTTATAGTGCAAGTCCAAGATTTAATGAAAAAAGAAATGATATAGTTCAAACAATAAAATTTGGAAATCCAGAAGATTTAATAAAATATTGCCAAGGTATTCAAATGGGATCTGCTATAGACTCATTTTCAATACCAGAACCTTGGGATATGCCAGGATATACAGATAAAGTAATTATGGCAGCAGGTGCATTTACTATGGGATCATCAATCGAACTTTCATGTGATGCTCCAATAAGAGAACCATATATTGCTTATCAACAAGGTTCTCTTACATATGAATATGGAAAATTAGGTGTTATGATTGCTATTTCAAATATGATGGAGAAATAAAATGGGAGAAGAGAAGATATCAAAACTTGCTATTAAATTATCTGTTCCAATGATTATATCTATGATGTCTATGGCAATTTATAATATTGTAGATACAGCATTTATATCTTCTTTAGGTGGAAAAATGCTTCTTAGTATTTCAATATGCTTTCCACTACAAGTATTAATTTCTGCAATATCACTTGGAACAGGTATAGGAATAAATTCTTATTTATCTAAAACACTGGGAGAAAATAATAAGAAAAAAGCTACAAATATTATTTATAATGGTATATTTCTTGGAATCATAAGCTTTATTGTTATTTGTATTTTTTTAAATAATTATTGCTTATATAAGTTTTTTGAAATCTTTACTAAAGATATAGAAGTAATTCATTTAGGAATAGAATATCTTCACATTATTGTGATTTTTTCTATATTTAATATTTTCCAAAACATATTTAGTAAAATACTAGAAAGCTATGGAAAAGCAAGTCTTAGTATGATTTCTCAATTTATAGGGATAATTTTAAATATTATTTTAGATCCAATTTTAATTTATGGAATAAGTGGAAAACTTTGCTTCGGAATAGAAGGAGCAGCAATTGCGACTGTTATAGGAAGAGCATTAAGCTGTATTTTTAGTCTATTTTGCCTTATAAAGGAAAAAGATATTGATATTTCTTTAAGTGAAAAAATAGATTCTAATACGATTTATATGATTTATAAAGTAGGATTTCCAACGATTATATTAGAATCAGTAGCACCAGTGATTACTATCATATTAAATAATATATTAGTTAAATTTTCTGAAAATGCAGTTTCTTTATATGGAATATATTATAAGCTACAAAGTTTTATTTTTATGATTATAAGTGGTTTAAATTATGGAATGATTCCGATTGTAGCCTACAACTTAGGAGCTAAGAAAAAGGAAAGAGTAAAAGAGACAATTAATTTATTTTTAAAAGTTTCTTTTGTAGTTACTTTAATTGGAACAATTTTATTTATGCTTATACCAAGACAGATTATTAGTATATTTAGTACTGATTCTAATATTTTAAATATCGGAGAAATTTCATTTAGAATATTTGCAATTGGATTTATTTTTGCAGGACAAAGTTTTGTATTATCTTCAGTATTTCAAGCTATTGGAAATGGAAAGAAAAGTTTAATAATTTTTCTGCTTAGAAAAGCAATTTTACCATTTTTATTTATAATAATTTTTATAAATAAACTTGGATTAAGCTCTATATGGATAGGATTTACTGTAGCAGAAGTAATTACATTATTCATATCTTATTTGTTTTATAAAAGAGAAAAATTAGATGTATAAAGTAAAAAACACAAAGGAGAAATAAATGAACAAAAGACCAATACTAGTACAAGGTGCAATAGATATAGAAGTAAATCACTTAATAGAAGTGTTAGATGATATAGAAGAAATAGAAATTGGAACTTATAAATTTTTTAAAGGATCAATAAATGGTTATCCAATAATAGTTTCTAAAACTAAAATAGGACAAACTAATGCAGGAGCTTCAACTTCAATTGCTATTTTAAAATATTCTCCAATACTGATAATTAATCAGGGTACTGCCGGAGGACATGGTAAGATAATTAGAAAAGGAGATATTGTAATTGGAAAAGATTATATTAATCTTACTGCTTTTAGAATTAATAGAAGAGAAGAGGGGGACGGAGCTGATTTAGACGGATGGAAAATGAGAGCTTTTTATACTGATTCTCAGCATCATATTTACAATGTTGCAGATGAAAGATTAGTAAAATTTGCAGAAGAAGAGTCTGAAGAATATAAAGAGCGGAAAAATATATGTTGGAAGGATTGCATCAGGAGAAATTTGGAATAGGGAATCTGATAGAATAATGTATATTTACAATACTTATAAAACTTTATGTGAAGAGATGGAAACAGGAGCAGTTTATACTATTGCTAAAAATTTTGGAATTCCTGTTATAGGAATAAGAGTAATTACAAATAATGAAGTATTAAAACAAACTTATGATAAAGAATATGCAAAAGATATTGCTTGCAAATGTCAAAAATATGTAGAGAAAATTATAAAAAAAGCAATAGAAAATATTGATGAATTTTAAGGTGGAAAAATGAAGGTTTTAATTGTAGGTGGAGGTCCTGCTGGAATGATTTCTGGAATTTCAGCAGCAAAAGATAATAATGAAGTTCTGTTATTTGAAAAAGAAACAGAACTTGGAAAAAAACTTTTAATTACTGGAAAAGGAAGATGCAATATAACAAATAATATTGATATTTCTGAATTTATTCAAAATGTTCCAGGAAACGGAAGATTTTTATACAGTAGTTTTAATTCTTTTACAAATAGAGATATTATTAATCTTTTAGAAGAAAATGGAGTTAAAACAAAAGTAGAAAGAGGAAATAGAGTATTTCCTGTATCAGATAAAGCAATAGATGTTAGAAATGCTTTAGAAAAAGAGCTAAGAAAAGATGGAGTAAAAATAAAATTAAATTCTAAAGTAAAAGAAATAATTATAAAAGAAAATAAAGCTATTGGAATAGAACTTGAAAATGGAGAAAAAGTATATGGAGATAAAATAATTTTAGCAACTGGAGGAAAAAGTTATCCATTAACAGGTTCTACTGGAGATGGTTATGCTATGGCTAAAAAATTAGGTCATACAATAATTAATCCTAAAGGATCTCTTGTACCACTTACATCAGATAGTGAAATTTGCAAAATGCTTCAAGGTTTAAGCTTAAAAAATGTAAAGGTCGAAATATTAGACATAGAAAAAAACAAAACGATCTATGAGGATTTTGGCGAGATGTTATTTACTCATTTTGGAGTAAGTGGTCCAACTATTTTAAGTAGTTCATCTCATATTTTAAGATATAAAAATATTGATAACTTATTTAAAGAAAATAAAATAAAATTATGTATAGATTTAAAGCCTGCACTTTCTGAAGAAGAACTAGATTTAAGAGTAAGAAGGGATTTTGAAGAATTTAAAAATAAACAATTTAAAAATTCTTTAGATAAGCTACTTCCAAAAAAAATGATAGATGCAGTAATTATAAAAAGCAAAATTAATAGTGAGAAAAAGGTAAATGAAATTACAAAAGAAGAGCGTTTTTCTTTAGTTAAGACTTTAAAAAATTTTGAAATAAATATAAATGGATTCAGACCTGTAGAAGAGGCGATAATTACAGCTGGTGGAGTAGATATAAAAGAAATAAATCCTAAAAATATGGAATCAAAATTAGTTAAGAATTTATTTTTTGCAGGAGAAATAATTGATGTAGATGCATATACAGGAGGATTTAATTTGCAAATTGCTTATTCTACAGGATATAGTGCTGGAAAAAATGATAAATAAGGTGAGATAATGTTTAAAACAATTAGTAAAAATACTACTGCTGAGATAGTAGAGAAAAAATCTAAATTTATAGCTAATATTTTTTACATAGAAAGTGAAGAAGAAGCTGAAGAAATTATAAAAAATATTAGAAAAAAGTACTATGATGCAAGGCATAATTGTTTTGCTTACAAGATAAATAAAGATAATATTACAAGATTTAGTGATGACGGAGAACCTTCTGGAACAGCAGGAGCTCCTCTTTTAAATATTATTGAAGGAAAAGGTTTAAGTAATATTTTAATAGTAGTTACAAGGTATTTTGGAGGAATCCTTTTAGGAACAGGGGGCTTAGTAAGAGCATATACAGAAAGTGCAATTTCTGCTTTAGAAAATGCAGAAATCGTAAGTAAAGTATATGGAAAAGTTGTAGCATTAGAAGTAGATTACAAATTTTTAGATAGTGTCAAATATTATTTAAAAAATGAAAATATTTCTATTTCTAATATTGAATATAAAGATACTATTTTTATCGAAATAGAAGTAATAGATGAAGATATTGAAAAATTAAATAAGCAGCTTAAAGAAAAAAATTTAAATATCAAAAAAATCGCTATAATTACTGAAAAATATATAATAAAAAACAGTTAAAGAAAACAAAAAAGGAAAAAATTAGAAAAAATTCACGTGTGACTATAGAAATACGCAATCTCCGCATTTATAATAGAAATTGTAATTTTTTTACAATTTTTAACAAATAAGAAAGGAGATTTATGAAAAACAAGATTAAAGTCTTAATTGCAGACGACAATACAGATTTTTCAGCAACATTAAAAAGCTATTTTGATAAGAATGATCACATGGAGGTAATAGCTGTTACAAAAGACGGAATCGAAACAGTAGAGAAAATTAAAGAATTAAAACCAGATGTCGCATTACTAGATGTTATTATGCCAGAATTAGATGGAATTGGGGTTTTGGAGAAATTAAACAGTATTAATTTAGAGAAGAAACCTTTTTGTGTAATGATTTCTGGAGTTGGACAAGATAAAGTTACAAAAAGGGCTCTAAAATTAGGAGCACAATATTATGTAATGAAACCTTTCGATATGGAGTTATTAATAAAGAGAATAGAAGAACTTAGAGATGAAAATTTAGATGATTTAGAAAATAGTTTTATAGTAAAAGAGTCAAAATCAAGCTACATAGAGCTTAGCTCAAAAGCTAAATCAAAAGATGATTTAGAAGCATTAGTTACAAATATTATTCATGAAGTAGGAGTGCCAGCACACATAAAAGGTTATCAATATCTAAGAGAAGCAATAATGATGACAGTAGAAGATATTGATATTATTAATCAAATAACAAAGCAATTATATCCAGATATTGCTCATAAATTTAAAACTACTTCTAGTAGAGTAGAAAGAGCAATAAGACATGCTATTGAGATTGCATGGGGTAGAGGACAATTAGAAACAGTACAAAACATATTTGGTTATACAGTAAATTCACAAAAAGGAAAGCCTACAAATTCAGAATTTATTGCTATGATAGCTGATAAGCTAAGACTCGAACTTAAAACTGCATAAAAAAACGACTATTTACAATTTCGTAAATAGTCTTTTTTTATTGCTTACTTTAGTAACAGAGATATATAAATGTTGACAAATACAATATAATTTTGTTAAATACGATAAAAGGAGAAAAAATTATGACCAAGATTAGAGTAAGTAATGATATGATGGAATCAATGAAAGAAGCACAAGAAATAGAGAAACATCCTGAAAATTATAAATCTTTTGATGATGTAGACAAATTTATGGAAGATTTACATAGTGAAATACAGACGGAAGATAAAAAATAACCAAATAATATTCAAAAAAATGAAAAAATTTCCAATTTTGATTGAAAATTAAAAGAAAGTATTGTATATTACTTTTCATAGGAAATGAATAGAAAAGCAGATGTGAGTGTTTCCACTTTACTTGATAGTTTTACTATCAGAAAGTGAGGTGGTGTTTATGCGATTTATATTATTCTTAATATATGGATTTATGATTTCTGCAGCATTAAACATAACCTTATTAGCAGTTATTTACATAATAATGACCAATAAGGAATAAATAAAATAGCACTACATTTTGCTTTCGCCAGCAATGTAGTGCTTATCCCATGTGGAAACACACATTTCTGTATGTTCATTTCCTATTCTTATTATACATAGATTTTTGCAATCTGTCAAACAGTATATATTAACTATAATTCAGAATAATATAATAAAGTAAAAAATAGACTAGTATAAAATACTAGTTCATTTTTAGTTTTTATTGAGTGCTTTTATACATAGTTTACATAAACGCTTAAAAATGTTATAATAGAAAAGAATTATCTTACTAAAGGAGGATGCTCTATAAAAATTGGCTTGTCAAGAGTCAGTCGGAAACTGAAGAAGATGTACGGGATCAAAGGTAACGAGGAAGCTATTATCAGAGATGAAAGTGGCAAACTTGTTGCTAAGATTTACCCGCTAACACTTGTAGAGGTTTACGTGATGACAGCAGATGGAGTGAAGGTCCTTGTTCTGGCAAAGAACTTTAAAAGAAAATCTGACCAGAATTTGGACATTTCCGAAATTGCGACCTTATGTAATTATCATGTGAAGTACGTGAAGAACAGACGCTTTGAGAAAGAGAGCGATTTAAACGAAGATGATGTTAAAGTCATTGGTAGTGCAATCGAATTCGAAGAGGGATTAAGAGTATCTTTATCAGAAATTGATGCTTCTGATTATCTCTCCAAATACTTCGTTCAGGGCGGGCAGAAGATTTACGTACTAAACAATAAAAGCAAAGAAATCAAAGGAGAAAGCAGAAAGTAAGAAATGTCAGGGGTGCTCGAAATGTCGGGCACTTCCTTTTTTATATTCTTGCATAAAAAAATGTAATATGTTAAAGTGTAATTATAAAATTAAATAAAATACTTATGATAAGGGAAAGAAAAATGATTAAAAGGGTAAGAAAATTATTATTTTTATCTTTAATATTTGCTTTTGTATTTAGCAGTTTATATTTTGCAGATGCACATAATGTGGAACTAGATCCAGAATCATTAATTACAATGCCAAGTATGATTTTTAGTGGAAAAGGCACAATAACAATAAGCAGTAAAGTTACAAATTATTCTTTATATTATCAAGCTGTAAAGATGGATGATTCTGCATACCAAAGTGTATTGAGTACAACTGAAAATGGTAAAAAAGAAATAGCTAGCTTAGATGACGAATTAACTAAATTAAAAAATGAGTTAGACAATTTAAGAGAAGCATATGATACTAAGAAAAAGGAATATGACAGTAAAGTAAATGATCAATCTATTTCTGATCAGGAAAAACAGAAGATGGCAGAAGATTTAAAAGATGAAATGGATAACTATAATAAAAAAGTAAATAATTATAATGAGAAAATAAAATCAAGAAATAATCGAGTACAAGAAATAAATAATAGTATATATGGACTTACTCCATCTTATGTAGATAGCAATTGGACGGAAACAAAAGATAGAAGTTTTACAATAGATAGAAGTACTTTTGCAAAACAGCAAGCAATAGTAGTATGGGCTAAGCTTGTAACTTCTGATAATAATACTTATTATGATGAAACTATTTATGTCATAGATGGTACGCAAGCTGAAAAAGTTGATGTTACAGGAGTTTCTTTAGATAAAAAGAATCTATCATTAAGTGTTGGAAGTAGTTATACATTAACTGCAACAATTACTCCATCTAATGCAACAAATAAAACTGTAGTATGGGAGAGCAATAATGAAAGTGTAGCAAGTGTAGTAAATGGAAAAGTTACAGGAAAAGGAATTGGAACAGCAACTATTACAGCTACTACTGAAGATGGAAATCATACAGCAAGTTGTTTTGTTACAGTAACATCATCTGGAGAAAATCCAAATGAAAGTCCAAACGAAAATCCAGCTCCAAGTACAAATCCAAGTAATACTCCCAAAGATCCAACAGTAGCAAATAATGATTTACCATTTGCAGGAGAAAATAAAGTATTTATTCTATTTATTGTTTTAAGTGCAATTGGAATTGTTTTCTATATAAAGTATAAAAACATAGATAAATAAGAAAAAAATAAAGTAAAAAAATAGCTCTAACTTAAGAATTAGAGCTTATTTTTTGCCTTGAAAAATACTAAGCTATATGGTATAATATTATCTCAAGTAAAAATTAAGGAGTGCATAAATGGAACCATTAGTAAAGGTAGTACCTAATGTTAAGAAATTTAATAGCTATTTTTCTGATGTTAAAAATAAAGTAAGCCCAATAATGCTTTCAGGACTAACAGATAGTGGAAAAATACATTTAGCATATTCAACAGCTTTTTACTCAGAAAAACCTATTTGTATAATAACATATAATGAACTTCAAGCTAAAAAGCTTGTTAAAGATTTAGAGTTTTTTACAGATAAAATTGATGTGTTTACTAAAAGAGAAATATTCGCTTATGACTATTTAGCAGAAAGTAAAGACTCATTATATGAGAGAATATCTACTTTAAATAATATAGTAAATAAAAAAACAAAAGTAGTAGTTACAACAATAGAGGCTGTTATGCAGCCAATGATAGATAAAAACGTTTTATACAAAAATAAGCTTTCTTTAAAAGTTGGAGATGAGTGTAATCTAGAGAAAATAAAAGAAAAGCTAGTTTTACTTGGATATGAAAGATATGACTTAATAGAAGGAAGAGGACAATTCAGTGTACGTGGTGGAATAATTGATATTGCAGTAGACAAAAAAGAAGGCATAAGAATTGAACTTTGGGGAGATGAAATTGATTCTATTAGAAAATTTGATATTTCGACTCAAAGATCCACAGATATGTTAAAAAAAGTGGAAATTCTTCCAGCAATTGAGCTTGTTCTTGAAAATGATTTAGATACAGTTTGTAAAAACATTAATAATTTTAATTTTTCAGAAAGCTTTGATGAAATATTAGAAAATGATATTCAAGAAATAAAAAATGGAAATTACTTAAATAAAATAGATAGATATTTCAATTGCTTTTATAATAATACAGTATCATTTTTAGATTATTTGTCAGATGATTTTATAATATTTTATGATGAAATTGGAAAAATAAAAGCAAGGTCTGAAAATATATTAAAAGATACAGAAGCAATTATAAAATCAGTTTTAGAGAAAAAGAAAATTCCTCCTCAGATACTAAGGTCTTTAAAAGACTATGTAAGTATTATGAATGAAAATATAGATAGACAAAGAATATATCTAGAAAAAATGGATATAGGATTTGTTGATAAAGAAAGTATGCATGCGAAAAGAAATGGATATAGCTTTAGCTATAGGGAGGTCAACTTTTTTCGTAGTTCAATGGATTTATTGCTTGAGGAAATACAAAAAGCAGAAAGAAATGCAAAATATGCAGTAATCCTTTCAGGAACAAAAGAAAATGCAAAAAAGATATCAGAACTTTTAAATGAAAAAGAAATAAAAAATATATATGAAGAAAAATTAAAATCAGATTTAGTTCCAGGAATAGTAGCAGTTACAACTGGGACTCTTTCTAGTGGATTTGAATGTTTCGATTTAAACTTAATAGTAATACCAATAGAAGAAATATTTGCAGTAAAACCGAAAAGAAAAAAAGTAACGTCAAGCTTTAAAGAAGGGGAAACAGTAATTTTTTCTGACTTAAAGGTAGGAGACTATGTAGTTCATAAAGCACATGGAATTGGAATGTATGTAGGTGTAAACACTATAAAAGCAGATGGAGTAACAAAAGACTATATAAAAATAAAATATAAAGATGATGATGTTTTATATGTTCCAACTAACTCATTAGATAATGTTAGAAAATATATAGGTGGAGGAGATAATTCTGCTCCAAAACTTATGAGACTTGGAAGCAAAGAATGGGAAAATACTAAAAATAAAGTAAAATCAAATTTAAGAGAAGTTGCAAGAGAATTAATTGAACTTTATGCTAAAAGACAGAATATGTCAGGATTTGCTTTTTCAAAAGATACATCATGGCAAAAAGAATTTGAAGATGATTTTGAATATATAGAAACAGATGATCAATTAAGATGTATAGATGAAATAAAAAAGGATATGGAACTTCCAAAACCAATGGATAGACTTCTTTGTGGTGATGTCGGATATGGTAAAACAGAAGTTGCAATAAGAGGTGCTTTTAAGGCTGTAATGGATCAAAAACAAGTGGCATATTTAGTACCTACTACAATACTTGCAAATCAACAGTATGAAGCTTTTAAAGAAAGAATGAAAAAATATCCAATTAGAATAGAGGTATTAAATAGATTTAGAACTAAAAAAGAACAAACTCAAATTGTAAAAAAATTAGCACTTGGTGAAATTGATATTTTAATTGGAACTCATAGAATACTTAGCGATGATGTTAAATTTAAAGATTTAGGATTACTAATAATAGATGAAGAGCATAGATTTGGTGTAAAAGATAAAGAGAAAATAAAAGAAATGAAAAATAATGTTGATGTACTTACAATGACAGCAACTCCAATTCCAAGAACACTTCACATGTCAATAGTAGGTATTAGAGATATGTCAGTAATATATGAACCACCACAAAATAGAAGACCAGTTCAAACTTATGTCTTAGAATATGATGATGATGTTATAAAAGAAGCAATAACAAAAGAGCTTGAAAGAGAAGGTCAAGTATTTTATCTTTATAATAAAGTAGAAAGCATTATTAAAAAAGCAGATGATATTTCTAAATTAGTACCTGAAGCAAAAGTTGCAATTGCACATGGAAAAATGACTGGTAAAGAAATAGAAGAAATAATGCAAGACTTTATAGATAAAAAAATAGATGTACTTGTATGTACTACAATCTTAGAGTCTGGTATAGATATTCCAAATGCAAATACAATAATTGTAGAAAATGCAGATAGGCTTGGACTTGCTCAGTTATATCAGATAAGAGGAAGAGTTGGAAGAAGTGATAAGCAAGCATATGCATACATAACTTATAGAAGAGACAAACTACTTTCTGAAGTTGCTGATAAAAGATTAAGAGCTATAAAAGAATTTACTGAATTTGGATCTGGATTTAAAATAGCAATGAGAGACTTAGAAATAAGAGGAGCTCGGAAGTATTTTAGGAGAATATCAACATCGGACATATGGAACAAGTAGGCTATGATATGTATTGTAAACTTTTAGATGAAGTAGTAAAAGAGATGAAAGGAATAGAAGTAAAAGAAGAAGTTGATGTTCAAATTGAACTAGATGTTTCAAGTTATATTCCAGAAGACTTCATAAGTGATTCTAATCAAAAAATTGAAGTTTATCAAAACATTGCTCTATGTCAAAATGAAGAAGATATAAGAAATATAATAGATGAGATAATAGATAGATATGGAAGCATGCCAGATGAGATTGAAAAATTATTAGATATTGCAAGAATAAGAAATCTATCTAGAGAGAAAAATATAAATAAGATTGTTCAAAGAAATGATAGAGTAATTTTCTATTTTGATGAAAAAAATTTTGATTTTAGTACAGTTGACAAACTTCTAAAATTATATGTAAATAGAATTAGATTTTCACCAGCAAGAAGTCCATACATAACATTTGACTTAAGAGATAATAATAATGTTACTAAGGAAGTAAAAGAATTTTTAAGTAACATTTAAAAAGTAAAAGGAGAAAATATGGTTATCACAAGTAAAGATAATGAAATTATAAAGCATATAAGAAAGCTAAGAGAAAAAAAGTATAGAGATGAGGAAAATGAGTTTATAATTGAAGGAATTAAACTTATAGAAGAGGCTATTTTAGAAAATGCTACAATTAAAAAAATAATAATATGTGATGATTGTAATATTGAAGAAAATGATATATATAATAACTTAAAATATGAAATTGCAAAACTTGATTGTATATATGTTTCAGAGAAAGTATTTTCTTATATTACTGATGTTAAAACTCCTCAAGGAATAATGGCAATAATAGAAAAGAAAAAAGAAGAAGAAATTAATTTTAGTGAGGATTTAATTTTAGTATTAAATAATATTCAAGATCCAGGAAATATGGGAACAATATTAAGAACAGCAGATTCTTTGAATTTAAAACAAATAATTATATCAAAAGATAGTTGTGATATATATAGTCCAAAAGTCGTAAGATCTACAATGGGAGCAATATTTAGAATTAATATCATTGAAAGTAGTGATTTAGTAAAAACAGTAAAGGAAATGAAAAAACATAAAATTAGTATAGTTTCAACTTCACTAGATACTAATAAAAGTATGTATGATATTTCCTATAAAAAATCAGCAATTATTATAGGAAATGAAGCAAATGGCGTTCAAAAAGAACTTCAAGATTTATCAGATAATAAAATAATAATACCAATGATAGGAAAGACTGAGAGCCTAAATGCATCTGTTGCAACAGCGGTTGTGCTTTATGAAGCAATGAGAGATAAATTAAAAAAATAAAATTAAAGAGGAAAAGATGGAACAAGAAGTAGAAAGAAAAGTTTTTTATAGAAAAGATTTTAAGGAAGTAAAAGATTTAGAAGTTGCAGCAGAAGAGTTTGCTAAAAAGATGAGAGAACAATATACAGATTGCATGGTTACTAAAGAATACGTAAATGTAAATGATATTTTAGTTAGAGTAACTACTGTAAAGATGCTGTATAGAACAAATAAAATTTTAGAAAGACAAAGAATTAGAGAAAGAGAAATGTCAAGAGGAAGAGGCGGAAGACAAAGAAGCAGATAAAAATTAAAGCAAAATAAAAAATGTATGGTATTTTTTAGACCATACATTTTTTTATTTTGCATCTTTTTTTTCATTTTTTTCGTTATCTATTTTTTTAGTCAAAATTTCAAGAATTTTAGGATATATTTCTGTAGCATTTGAATTCCAATTATCTACAATATTTTTAGCTTGCTCTTTAGAACCAGCAAAAGTTTGAACTTCAAACATAATATTATTATCTTCGATAACTTTGCATTTTACTGTAAAGTGATTATCATCAATTGGAATAAAGTCTGATGTAATAGATAATTTATCTTCAATATCTACTAAATTAGATTTTAAGGATTGGTCGACTTTAAAAGTTAAAATTCCAGGAATCATATCACTTGTAAGTTCAATTGCTCTTTTTCCTTCTGGAGTTATCATATAAAGAGTTTCTTTATTTTTTTCATATGATATTACATACTTATTTTCAATCAAATCTAAAAGAAATTGTTGAAAATAAAAATAATTCATTCCTATTATAGAATCAACTAATTCTAATAGAGCAGATTGACTTATAGGCTTTCCAACTTTATTTAATATATATAATACTAATAATTTATTTTCTGCTAATGTAGAATTATCTGTTGCAAGTTTCATTTTAAATCACCTTTAATAAAAATATCTTAAATATTAGTAATGGTATTATATAACAGATTTTGCTTAAAAACAATACTACATTTAAGTCAAAAAAAGTCGAAAGTAGGGGATGAAAAATGCTTTACAAGTATGAAAAAAGGTATTAATATGTATTTACTTTAAATCATTAAAATTGCAATTTTATCAAAGGCATTTCTGCCGATTTAAATTCATTTTATAATATTGAAATAAAAAAAGTGGGGACAAGAGTCCCCGATTAAGTAGCAGTATCTGTTTATTTTTTAATCTAAACGATCATACTGTTCGATGAAGTCACCAAACATAAAGGATTCACGATTTATGGTTGCAAATATTAATGGGTCACTAGAGTCTACTTCATCTTTGCTATCCATCATCATGTGATTACGAGACTTAAAAGACTCTTTGTTTACTGTCCAAAAATTAGAATCAAGCTGAATATTACTTATGGGGTTGCTATCATAGAAACAAGTATCTTCTCCAATATGATTTTTTATATCTGACATTTCATATTCAGAAACGTATTTTCCTGAAATATTAATGACAGTCGGAAGAATATTATACTCTTCTATGGTTGCAGAATCCATATATTGCTCATGTTTTTCGTATGGTACAAAATAGCCGTATGGAATCTTGATTTTCTCAAGAATATACGCTAAATCTGCCCAGCTATAATCATCTGATATTTCTAAATATACTGCAATGAAGTCAGCATTTTTAGAATGCTCTGCAAGAGAGCGGATGACCTTTTGCGTTGCAGAATCTCTGCCAAGTGAAGAAAGCTTTTTAGAGTCTACTCGTAAAACCCGTGTTGAAACGTTTTCATCTGGGTATACTGGGGTAATAGTCAGCAAGTTTCTTGTTGGAACGAAGCCAATTTGCGTTGTGTCATACTTAATTCTTGAAAATCCTGTAGTGTCTGAATCATTGATTAGTTCGACAGTATTGTACTTCATAACCATATTTTTTGATTCAAACGTGCCACTAGGATCATTGTAAATAGTGGTGTCTCTTAATACAACTGCTGTTGAAGTTGGTGCTGTCGAATCAAAATAATAAAGAATCGCCATAATAACTAAAACTGCGATTATAATAGATTTGACAAGCCACCAAAGTCCATATAAAATTTTTTTCATTCTAACACTGCTCCTTTGGGCCTGCTACTTAAAATAAATGAATCCTAACAATATTATATCATAAAAATGCTTGATTATAAAGGAAAAGAAGGTGATAGAATTTGTTTTTTTAGCACTCGCGGAATAAATTTTACTTCTTTTATCATAACAGCACTTATGTTTACATTGCTTTCTCCTTTTTCATTTGTTTTTTCAAAAGTAAAAGTATCTGATAATTCAAAAAGTAATATAAATATATCTAGTACATATGCAAGTAAGGTTGACAGTACTTCTAAAAATGTAAAAGAAAAATCAGAAGAAAATAATAAAAATATGACAGCTATTAGTATGACTTGGAGATTAAAAATAGATGCTATAGACTTAAATGCAGAAATTGCAGAAGGCACAGATCAAAAAACTTTAAGTAAGTATATAGGTCACTTTGAAGGAACTGAGAGAAAAAATGGAAATATTGGACTTGCTGCTCATAATAGAGGATATAGCGTAAATTATTTTGCTAAAATTAAGAATTTAAAAAAAGGTGATAAAATAGAATATTTCTATAAAGGAAAAAAATATACATATGAAGTATATAAAAATTTTATTATAAAAGATACTGATTGGAGTGAAGTAGAAAATGATGAAAAAGACAAAATTACTTTAATTACATGTGTAGAAAATAGACCTGAAGTCAGAAGGTGTATTAAAGGAAAACTTATAAAATAAGCAAATAAAAATAGATTTCGAAAGGAGAATAAATAAAATTAAATGAAAATAAAGAAAATAATTAGGCTAGTTGCTATACTTTTACTTACAATAACTATAATTAATGTTTTAAGACTAGATGTAGAAGCTAGAACTTTTAGTGTAGATAAGGCTGATTTATATTCGAAAGGAGTATGTAAAAGTTTGCTTAAAAATAAAGAAACAGGAGGAACAATAAAAGTTACAAAAGTCTATTATAAAAATGGAGGAAAAGAATATCCAGCTTACTGTTTAAATCGTGATTTAGATGGTGTAGAAAAAGGAGATGGTTATACAGTAACTGTTAGTAAGCTTGTAGATAATGAATTAGTTAGAAATGTTATAATAAATGGCTATCCATATAAGAGTTTAGAGAGCTTAGGCGTAAATAGTGTTGATGAAGCTTTTGTTGCAACAAAAATGAGTGTGTATACAGTTCTTTATGATTATCCTGACGATAAATTTGTTGCAATAGGAGATGCTGGAAAGAGAACTCTTGCAGCTATGAAAAAAATATTAAAAGCTGCAAAATCAAGTAAATCATCACAATTAGATGCTACAATAGATTTTGAAGAAGAATCTACTACATGGGAAGTTGATAAAAAAGATAAACAATACTTAAGTAAGAATTTTAAAGTAAAGTCAGATGCTGAAGTTAGTGAATTTAGCCTAAAAATAGAGGATAATACTATAGATGGTATTAAGATTACTGATATAGAGAATAATGAGAAATCAACCTTTAAAAATACAGATGAGTTTAAGATATTAATTCCTATTTCAGAAATAAAGGAAGAAGGAAAATTTAAAATAAAGATAGATGCAAATGTAGAGACTAAACCAATACTTTATGGAAAAGCTCCAAATAGTAAAGTACAAAATTATGCTTTGACTGGTATTAGTTATGAAGTTGGAATAAATGAAAAAGAAGCAGAATATCCTAAAAATGGTACTACAATTATAGTTGAAAAAATAGATGGAGAGACAGGAGACTATTTAAGTAATGCTACATTTAATATATATGATGAAAATAAAAAATTAATTTATGCTAATATAAAAACAGATGAAAATGGATTAATTACAATAAATAATGTATTTCCTGGAAAATATTATATAGAAGAGGTTAAAGCTCCTGATTGTTATGAAAAACTTAATAATTTAACAGAATTTACAGTAAGTTACAATGAAGAATTAACAGTAACTATTGAAAATAACAGAATTAAGCTTAAAGATATTGAAGAACCTAAAAGACCAGAAAAACCAAAAGAGGAAACTACTCCAAAAAAGGTTGTTGTAAAAGAAAGAAAATTACCTGTAACTGGAATGTAATGGAAATGGCCCCCGATAAATCGGGGGCCACCAATCACTTTCCGCATGGTCTATGAGCTACTTCGTTTGTTTATTTAACGATTATATAAAACTCTTTAGCGCCAAATTTTTCAAGTATTGCACTTTCGAGCTTGTTTCCAGGTTTCTTAGCCAGAGATATTTTTCTGTACGTGACACCCGCTGTGTCCGGTTCGCTATAGCAGATCTGGCTAATATCTGCGTTCAGAACGTACTTAAGAAAATGTTCCTTAGCCTTGTCAAGTAAGTGTGGCAAAGGAATGTAGAACTCGATCTGTTCGTAAAGGAACTCTGGGTCTTTCGGAACTTCGCCCATCTGCTTAGTCAGAAGAACTCTGTATGAGCTAGGGCAGGATCCCGGAAGATCTCTGTGAATCTGGATAATGTTACGTCCTCCGAAAAGATCTATTGCTTGAGGATACGCTGTGGCGTAAAAACCACTGTCAACCATTGCATAGATGTAGTCTACTGATACTTCTTTTGAACCTGCATAATACGCAGGGATACCTGTAGCAAATTTTTCAGCGTCTTTGAAACAATTCTGTACTACCATGCTTCCTCCTAGATGAATATATAATATATGCGGTTGTGATTGTTCGACGATACAAAAAGTGTATCTAAATTACAGTATAACATAAGTTTACATAATTGTAAAGTAAAAAGTAGAATTCAATTCACATTCTACTTTTTTTCTTATATTCCAAGTATTTCTTTTGCTTTATCAATTTGTTCCTGAGAAGGAGGCTTTACATCATCTAATTCATATTTTATTCCAAGCTCTTCCCATTTAAATTTACCATAGTCATGATATGGTAGTATTTCAACCCTTTCAACATTAGATAATGTTGAAATAAATTGCTTTAATTTCTTTAAATCTTCTTCATCATCAGTATATCCAGGAATTAATACTTGTCTTATCCATACAGGAATATTATTATCACTTAAATATTTTGCAAAATTTAATTCATTTTTATTAGATACTCCTGTTAAATTTATAGCTTTTTTTTCATCGATATGTTTAATATCAAGAAGTACTAAATCTGTATACTTTAGAAGTTCTTTTATTTTGTCTGTTATAACAAATGAACCTGATGTATCTAAAGCTGTGTGAATTTGCATATCATGAAGTTTTTTAAATAGTATTGTTAAATTTTCAGCTTGAATAAGAGGTTCTCCACCAGACACTGTTACACCACCATTTGATGCTCTTATATATGTAGAAAATCTATTTATTTTTTTTATAATATCTGAGATAGAGTAGGGAGTACCACTATTTTTTATTTCCCAAGTATCTCTATTATGACAGAACTTGCATTTTAAATTACATCCTTGAAGAAACACTATAAATCTAAGTCCAGGACCATCAACAGTTCCTAAACTTTCAAAAGAATGTATATTTAAAGTTTCTTCTAAATTCTTATCCATTTATACTTTTGCCTCCTAAAGTAATTATTATAATATTACAAAATAAAATGCCTTTCAATAGAAGAAAGACATTTTATTTTAATTGATACTTTAAACTTTTTATATTTTAAGCAAATAATTAGAATTTTTCATGAATTGTTCTATTTATAACATCTAATTGTTGTTCTCTTGTTAATTTTACAAAATTTACTGCATATCCTGATACTCTAATTGTAAGTTGAGGATATTTTTCTGGATGATCCATAGCATCTAAAAGTAAAGATCTATCAAATACATTTACATTTATGTGATGACTTAGCTGAGCAAAGTATCCATCTAACATAGATGTTAAATTATTTACTCTTTCTTTTTCAGATTTTCCAAGTGTTGCAGGAGTAATTGCAAATGTATATGAGATACCATCTTCTGAATGTTTGTATGGAAGTTTTGCAATAGTATTTAATACTGCTAAAGCACCATTTACATCTCTTCCGTGAATTGGGTTAGCACCAGGTCCAAATGGAGCACCAGCTTCTCTTCCATCAGGAGTATTACCAGTATTTTTTCCATATACAACATTTGATGTAATAGTAAGTATAGACATTGTTGGTTTTGAATTTCTATAAGTTTTTTGTTTTCTAAGTTTATTCATAAATCTTTTTTGAACATCAACTGCTATACTATCAACTCTATCATCATCGTTTCCGTATTTAGGAAAATCTCCTTCAACTTCAAAATCTTTTGCAAGACCAGTTTCATCTCTTATTACTTTTACTTTTGCATATTTTATTGCAGATAAAGAATCTGCAACAACAGATAATCCTGCTATACCACATGCCATTGTTCTTAATATGTCTTTTTCTCTATCATGAAGAGCCATTTCTAATGCTTCATAACAATATTTATCATGCATATAATGGATAATGTTTAGTGCATTAATATATACTCTTGCAATCCATTCCATCATGTTATCGAATTTTTCCATTACTTCGTCATAATCTAAATATTCTGATGTGATAGGAGCAAATTTAGGAGAAACTTGTTTTCCAGTAATTTCATCTCTACCACCATTTATAGCATATAGAAGAGTTTTAGCTAAATTACATCTAGCACCAAAGAATTGCATTTGTTTACCAATTCTCATAGCAGAAACACAGCAAGCAATTCCATAATCATCTCCCCAATATTCTCTCATTAAATCATCATTTTCATATTGAATAGAACTTGTCTTAATTGACATCTCTGCACAATAATCTTTAAATCCTTGAGGTAGGCGAGTAGACCATAAAACTGTTAAGTTTGGTTCTGGAGCAGGTCCTAAAGTTGTTAAAGTATGAAGCATTCTAAATGAGTTTTTAGTAACTAAAGTTCTTCCATCTATTCCCATACCACCAATAGATTCTGTTACCCAAACAGGATCTCCACTGAATAATTCATCATATTCAGGTGTTCTTAAGAATCTAACAAGTCTTAATTTCATAACGAAATGATCCATTATTTCTTGAACTTCTTTTTCAGTAATGTTTCCGTTTTTTAAATCCCTTTCAAAATAGATGTCAAGGAAAGTAGATGTTCTACCTAAACTCATAGCAGCACCATTTTGTTCTTTTATTGCTCCTAAATATCCAAAATATGTCCATTGAACAGCTTCTATAGAATTTTTAGCAGGTCTTGAAATATCAAATCCATATTTTGTAGCCATAACTTTAAGTTCATTTAAAGCTGCTATTTGATCTGAAATTTCTTCCCTTTCTCTTATTAAGTCTTCAGTTAAATCAGAAGATACTGTATTTGCATATACATTTTTCTTATCTTCGATTAGAGCATCTACACCATATAAAGCGATTCTTCTATAATCACCTATAATTCTTCCGACGTCCATATCCATCTGGAAGTCCTGTTAAAATATGATTAGATCTACAAGCTCTAATTTCTGGAGTATATGCTGTAAATACACCATCATTATGTGTTCTTCTATATTTATGATATACAGTTTCTATTTCATCTGAAACCTTTTGATTATAAGCTTCGCAAGATTTTTCAACAATTCTTATACCACCATTTGGCATAATTGCTCTTTTTAAAGGAGCATCTGTTTGAAGCCCAACTATCTTTTCTAAAGGTTTATCTATATATCCAGCTTCATGACTTGAAATAGTAGATGCAATATCATTAGATATAGCAAGAACTCCGCCATTTTCTTTTTCCTTTTTATATAAATCTAAAACATCATCCCATAATTTTTTTGTAGCATCAGTTGCTTCTTCTAAGAAAGAAGAATCACCTTCATATGGTGTATAGTTCTTTTGGATGAAATCTCTTACATTGATTTCTTTTTGCCATTGTCCTTCGACAAAATCTTTCCATTCATCAAAATTCATTTTTGTCCTCCTTAAAAATATATATTTAGTTTTTTATATTTAGAAAAATATATTCATAATTTAAAACAAATCTTAAAGAAAATTTTGCTAATCCTTTAAATTTGCAAACAAAATTGTATCATAAGCAAAGCAAAAAAACAACATAAAAATCACCATAAATAGCAACAAATAGTATTGAAAAGATAAGCCATATATGATATAAAAAATATTATGGAAATAAAATATACACTTAAGAAGGAAGGATTTTAATATGGATAAAAAGAAGTTATTTACAAAAATAGTAGCAGGAATAATAGTTGGAATTCTAGTTGTAGCATTATTAATTTCAATAATATATCCATTAGTAATAATGCTTAAAGGATAGTAAAAAATAATATATTTTAGAGGTGAAAGATGGGTAATTCTTTAGCAAATAATTTTGGACAGTTTTTTGATATAAATGTAATACAATATTTTCAAACTTTAATTAGTAATCCTTTTAGAATCGCAATGTTTGTTTTAGATATTGCTATAGTTGTATTTTGTGTAAGAAAAATAATGACTCAAGTAAAAGATACTAGACTTTGGCAACTGATAAAAGGTATTATTGTAATTTTAGTTGCAACAATAATTAGTGGAATATTGCAACTTACAATAGTAAACTTCTTACTTACTCAATTTATGACTTATTTTGTTTTTGCACTTATTGTTATCTTTCAACCAGAACTTAGAAGATTTTTAGAGCAACTTGGAACTAGAAAATTTAGAAAGATTTTTGGTTTAGGAATAAAAGATAAAGAAATAAAAACAAAAGAGGAGATATATAAAGTTGCAATAGCAGCTGCTGAGATGTCTCAATCTAAAACAGGAGCTTTAATAGTATTTGAAAGAGATATAAGATTAAATGATGTAATAGCTACAGGAATTGAACTTAATGCAGAAATTTCACCACAATTATTAGTTAATATATTTGTTACAAGAACTCCACTTCATGATGGAGCAGTAATTATAAGTAATAATAAAATTGCTGCAGCATCTTGTATGTTACCACTTTCAAATGATCATAATATACCACAAGAACTAGGTACTAGACATAGAGCAGCTATTGGAATTTCGAAAGAAACAGATGCGATAGTAGTAATCGTTTCAGAAGAAACAGGAAAAATTTCAATTGCAAAAGATGGTACTTTAATTGCTGATGTAAAAGATGAAACATTGAAGAAAATATTAATAAAAAATCTTATTGTTGAACCAACAGAACAAGAAGATAAGACTAAATTAAATAAAGCAAGTTAAAAATAAATTTATATAAAAATAAACCAAATAGAAAACTATTTGGTTTTATTTTTTCTTTTTATTTAAAAAATAAGCATCTTTATTTATACTTTTACATTTAAATTTGTGTCATTAAAATCAATAAATTTATAAACTGCTTCAGCAAATCCACCTTGTGAAACATTATTTGTTGTAGTATAAGTTGCAATGTTTTTTATTTCATCATAAGCATTTGCAACAGCAACAGATACACCTGAATTTTTAAGCATTTCTAAATCATTTAGATTATCTCCAACTGCCATAATCTCATCTTTAGATATTTGCAGATAATCTTTTAAAAACTCTAAAGCTTCATCTTTATTAGTATTTTTTGGAGCAATAGATAAATATTCATATTCTTTGTTTATTATTAAATCTTTATATTTTCCAAATTTAGATATTGTAGTTACTGAAAAATCATTAGCTTCTTGAAGTTCAGATTTTACTATATTTAAATGATTATCACTAGAAAGTACTACTTGAAGAACTTCTAAATTATTGTCTACTATTGCTTTATAAATATTGTCAGTAATTAAAAATCTAGATCCTAGAGGATTTAACTTATAATTTCTAAGATCCATATATTTTAAATTAGAAGTTATAATATCTTTATCAGTATAAGCATGAATATGAAGATTATATTTTTCTGCTGTATCTATACAATTTTTAATTTCATCTAAACGTAAACAATGTTTATAAATTGATTCGCCAGTTTCTAAATTTACAATGTGAGAACCATTTCCAAAAATTCCATAAGTTGCATTAAATCTATTACATAATGATTTGCCGACTGAATAAGACTTTCCTGTACATACGGCAAAGCTTATTTTTTTATTATTAATATCTTTTATAGCATTTAAATTATTGGGAGAAATAAAGTTATTCTCATCAATAATTGTGCCATCTAAATCGCTTGCAACTAATTTTATAGACATCTACTTTAGTCCTCTCTTGATATTTATATTTCACCTATTATATAATAAAAATAGAATAAAATCAATGAAAATATAGTATTTGTAATATTAGAGGGAAATATGAACATTTATCATACATTAAATCAAACAATAGAGTATATAGAAGAAAACTTAGAAAATGAAATAGAATATAAGAAAATTGCTCAAATAATGGGAATGAATGAAAATACTGCTCAAAGTGTTTTCTTTGTTTTATGTGATATATCATTATCTGAGTATATTAGAAAAAGAAGATTATCAAATGCTGGATCTGATTTATATAATAAAGATACTACTATTATGGATATTGCGGTTAAATATCAGTATAATAATGCAACATCATTTTCAAGAGCATTTGAGAAATTTCATGGAATAAAACCAAGTCAAGTAAAAAAGAAACCAGATGGACTAAAAATATATTCTAAAATTGTATTTGATGAGAATGTAGAAGAGAGAAAAAGTATTGAATATAGCATAATAGAAATGGATGAAAAAATTCTTTATGGAATATGCAAAAAGACTAATAATGAAAAGATAGGAAAAGATGCACCAGAACTTTGGAAAACTAAAGAAAAAAAGTATCTTAAAAAATATGGATATTTTGATTATGGAATGACAGTTTATGAAAATGGATTAAGAGAAAGATGCTGTGAATACTGGGTATTATATGATAAAAAAATAGATGAAAAAGAATTTAAAAAAGTAGTAATTCCAAAATCAAAATGGATAATGTTTAGAATAAATTCTCAAGAAACTAGTGATATTCAAGAGGTGGCAGATAGATTTTATAAAGAGTTTTTTATAAGTGCTAAATATAAGTTTAGCTCTATTCCAGAACTTGAATATTATCATGATGATGTAGTAGACTTTTTAGTTCCAATAGAAGAATAAAATAAGATAGATGGAAATTTAAATATTAGAAGCTGACTTTTTTCATATATAAAAAGTCAGTCTTTTTTTATGTAAATCTAGTATGATAATGTTGGTGATAGTATATGAGAGTAAATAAGTATGAGATAATGATAACAACAGATTTTGCAGATGAAAACGAATGGCTTAAATTATTTTTAGAAATATCTAAATTAAATGGACTTTTTAGAAAATGGAGATTTTACTTAAAAATAGATAGAGGAGTAATAAGATATTATATTGTAACTAAAAGAAGTATGCCAACAGTATTAAATTCAACAGGATGTTTTTTATTAAAAAAGATTGATTCATTTGAAAGAGAAAGAACTTTAATTCAATATTTTTATTTTGTTACTAATAAGGAAAATAACATAGTAGATATTTATGATAAAAATGAATCTAAATATAATCAAATTTTAAAACAAGTTGAAATTATAATAATGCCATTTAAAAAAGATAATTATTTTACTAAAAGTAAATTATATTTTATGCATAAAAATGGGAATAAATCAAAAGGAAGAACTATCTTTTTTATTCCACATAGTAGTATAAGTGTAGATTTTTCAAGACATACTAGATTTTCATATTGCAAAGATGGAACAAAATATTTAAGGATTCAAAAATCAATTAATTTATTTGAAACAAATAATTCTAAAGAAAATATGCTTGAAGTAAATACTTTTCCATATTCAGAAAATAAATATTTCTTAAATATAAAAGATTATGATTTTGATAAACATTCTTTAATTGTAGGGGGAAGTGGTACTGGAAAATCAAAGTTAATTGCACATATTACAAAAAGTATTTATGAAAATAAAGATTTAAGATCAGATTATAAAGTAGTTATAATAGATCCACATTCTTCAATAGAAGATGATATTGGAGGATTAGATAATGCTGAAGTAATAGATATGAAAGAATCTTCAAGCTCTGCAAATTTATGGTTTAACTCAAATAAAAATGTAAGTAGTGGAACAGAAACAGTTCTTACAGTTTTAAAAAGTATATTTGGTGGTGAATTTAATTCAAAACTTGAAAGAGTGCTAAGACATAGTGTGTATTTACTTTTAAAAAAAGAGATGTTAAATTTTGAAAATTTAAGGAAATTACTTATTGAAACAGAATTTAGAAATAAACTTTTAAAAGAATCTGATGATATAGACTTAAATATAAAAGAATTTTTTTATCAAGATTTTATAGAAATAAAAACAAATTCTTATACACAGGCAATATCTCCAATAATTGCTCTAATAGATGAAATGCAAATGCTTCCTTGTTTTAGAGAAGAAAACAGTAGAAGCATAGAAAGTATAATAAAAAATAATTTTTTAAGTATATTTTCATTAAACCAAGCAGAGCTTGGAGAGAAAGTTACTAAAATTATCTCTGGTTTAATAATGGGGGTTATATTTCAGCTTATCCAAAGAAAAGCTTTTTATGAACATATAATTTTGGTCATAGATGAAGTTGCTGTAATAGAAAATCCCATTATAAAAAATTTATTATCAGAAGCTAGAAAATATAATTTATCTTTAATTCTTTCGGGTCAATATTTTAAACAAGTAAGTGAATCTTTAAGAGAATCAATTGCAGCAAATGTTATGAATTATTATACATTTAGAATATCAAGAGAAGATGCAATGCTCTTAAATGGTCAGCTTCAAATGGAAATGGCTGTTAAAGATACATATCATAATAGAGTAAAACTTTTATCAGAACTTCCAAATAGAGATTGCATAGTAAGAGTTACAAAAAATGGAGCAGTAATACCAGCTTTTAGAGCAAGAACAATGAATTTTGAAAGTATTCCAAGAAAGAAAAATCAGATTATAAGTAAAGTATCAGAAAAAGTGTGGAAAGAAGATAAAAATAAGAAAATAAAAAGATCAGGATTTTCACTTGGAAATAGTATAAATTTAAAAAGTATTATGAGCTCACAATCTACTAGTAGGAGGAAAATAAGTTATGAATAGAAAAGAGACAGAAGAGGTTATAAATAAAACTTTTGTAAGTATTTTTGGAAAGCAAAGTCCATTTACTATAGAAGAGATTTTAAATAAATTTGCATTTGATGTTAAACTTCCAAAACAAGTAAAAGATTCAGTAACAGGAGAAATTACATGGTCTGAAATGGAAAATGCCAAAAAGTTTATAAAGCAAGATACTATGGAAAAATATGATAAATCAAAAGGATGGATGATAAGTAAAAGAGATATAAAATCTTTAGATGATATTATTGATTTATGGAACAGAATAAATTTTACAACTACTGAAAGAGTGTATGATTCAGAAAATGTTCATCAAAGTGATACTATATATAATTGCTCAAATATATTTAGATCAACAGATTGCAGAAAATGTAAAAATACTATTTTTTCAGATGGATGTGCTGATTCTGAAAACTTAATAGCATGTCAAAGATCAGGATCTTCAGTAAATTGCTTAAGAGTAGATGATTCTGGTTCTTGTTCTAATAGTTATAGTGTAATATGTTCTGCTAAAATTTCAAATTCTTATTTTATCCAAGATTGCAACAATCTATTTGAATGTATGTTTTGCTCACATATTTCAAACAGAAGATTTTGTATTGCAAATATGCAATTTGAAGAAACAGAATATTATGAGATAAAAGATGTTATAACAGATTGGATATTATCAAAAGAAAATTAGAAATTGTAAAACTATCTAATTTATGCTATAATCTTCTCGTTTAGAGGAGATAAAAATGAGAAATATTAAGCTAATAATAGAATATGATGGTAAGTCTTTTAATGGATGGCAAAAACAACCTAACAAATTAAATATACAAGGTGAAATAGAAAATGCTATAAAAGAGATTACAAAAGATGAAGAAATTAATTTAATAGCATCTGGAAGAACTGATGCTGGTGTTCATAGCTTTGGTCAGACTGCAAATTTTAAGACAGAAAATGATACTATTCCAATAGAGAAATTTCCAGTTGCAATAAATTCTAAGCTAAAAAAATCAATAGTTATAAAATCAGCAGAAGAAGTAGATGAAAGATTTCATAGTAGATATTGTGTAAAATCTAAAACATATAGATATATAATAAATAACTCAGAAAATGGTAGTGCAATTTATAGAGGGCTAGAATATCATATTCCACAAAAGCTAGATGTAGAAGAAATGAAAAAAGCTATTAAATACTTTGAAGGAGAACATGATTTTAAAGGATTTAAAGCAAGTGGTACTAGTAGCAAAAGTAGTGTAAGAACAATCTATAAAGCAGATTTAAGACAAGAAGGAGAAAGAATTGTAATTGAACTTACAGGAAGTGGATTTTTATATAATATGGTTAGAATAATAGCAGGAACTTTAGTAGATGTAGGACTTGGAAAAACAAAAGCGAATGATATTTCATCTATTATAGAAGCAAAGGACAGAAAACTTGCAGGGAAAACACTTCCACCACATGGACTTTACTTACTTAAAGTTGAATATGAGAATAAATAAAAATATAAAAAAGCATTATTGTTATTTTATTTTCACTTAAAATGAATATATGAATATTATATATAAAGTAATACATAAAAAGGAGAAAAATAAAATGACAATGAATGAAATTTTACTTATATTTTTTGCAATTCCAGTTGCAGTAATAATACTTTCTGCAATATTTGAAACAATCATAAACTGCCCACTTAAAATTGCTGGAATTGTTTTTTCAATATTTTTGATAGTAGCATTTGCAACAATTGGAAGTATAGGGTTAGTTGCAGATATAGTTTATACGATATTTTCCTATATTACAGCATTATTAGTTAAAAAAATAAGTAGGCTAGAAATAAATAATGAATCTATAGGAGATTTTATTTATAATAATTCTGGAAATGAAATAAATGATTTATATAAAGAAAATAATAATCAAATTGTAAATAATAATATTGATAATTTTAATACTTTAAATAGTTGTAGATATAATAAATATAGAAAATATTAAAGGAGATTTTTTTTAAAATGCGAATAGATAAATTTTTAAAAATGAGCAGAGTAATAAAAAGAAGAAGTGTAGCAAATGAAGTTATAGATGTTGGAAGAGTATCTGTAAATGGAAAACAAGTAAAACCAAGCTACGAAGTAAAAGTAGGAGATATAGTAGAAATACAATTTGGAGATAAATTATCAAAGTTTGAAATATTGTCTATTCCAAAACTTCAAAACGAAAATATAGCAGATTTAATAAAGCTATTATAAAAAGTAAAAGACATATAAGTATATTAAAGCTTATGTGTCTTTTTATATAAGCAATAAAAAATAACCATTCTGCTTTTTGCTGAAGAGGAGAATGGTTATTCCTCAAAAAGGCAACCACTTTGTGGTTTCTTCATTTTCTACATCTAATTATACAAGGGTAAATTTTTATTGTCAATAATAAAAAACAAAAGTTTTATATCTGATTGATAAATTAAGAATACTGTGATATATTAGCAAAAAAAGGAGAAAAAAGATGTCAGATTTTGTTCATTTGCATGTCCATAGTGAATATAGTTTGCTAGATGGAATGAGTAGAATTAAAGATTTGCCTAAAAGAGCAAAAGAACTTGGTATGAAAGCAATTGCTCTTACTGACCATGGTGTAATGTATGGTGCAGTAGAATTTTACAAAGAATGTAAGAAAAATGATATTAAGCCAATTATTGGGTGTGAAGTATATGTTGCAAGAAGAACAAGATTTGATAAAGAAGCTTCTGTAGATTCAGGATACAATCACTTGATATTACTTGTAAAAAATAAAACAGGATATCAAAATTTAATAAAACTTGTGTCACTATCTTTTACAGAAGGATTTTATTATAAACCAAGAATTGATAAAGAAATATTAGAAAAATATAGTGAGGGATTAGTATGTCTTAGTGCTTGCTTAGCAGGTGAAGTTCCAGGACTTATTATGCAAGGAGACATGGAAAAGGCAAAAGAAGCAGCACTTTGGTATAAAAAGATATTTAAAGATGATTATTATATAGAGATTCAAAATAATGGACTAAGAGAGCAAGTTTTAGCAAATCAAAAACTAATAGAACTTGCAAAAGAACTAGATATTCCACTTGTCCGGAACTAATGATGCACATTATCTAAAAAAAGAGGATAGCTATAATCATGAAGTATTACTTTGCATACAAACTGGAAAAAAGATGTCTGATGAAGACAGAATGAAATTTGAAACAGATGAGTTTTATATAAAATCAATAGAAGAAATGTCAGATTATTTTTCAAACATTCCAGAAGCAGTAGAAAACACAGTAAAGATTGCAGAAAAATGTAATTATGACTTTGAATTTGGTGTTACAAAACTTCCAAATTATGATGTGCCACCAGAATTTAAAACACATACAGAATATTTTAGAAAATTATGTTACGATGGATTTAAAAATAGATATGGAGAAAATCCATCTCAAGAACTAAAAGATAGACTTGAATATGAATTATCTATAATTGAAAAAATGGGATATGTAGATTATTTCTTAATTGTATGGGATTTCATAAATTATGCTAAAAGTCAAGGAATACCAGTAGGACCAGGACGTGGATCTGGAGCAGGTTCAATGGCTGCTTATTCAATTGGAATAACTGATATAGACCCTATAAAATATAATTTAATTTTTGAAAGATTTTTAAATCCTGAAAGAATTAGTATGCCTGATTTTGATATAGACTTTTGTTATGAAAGAAGACAAGAAGTTATAGATTATGTTGGAAGAAAATATGGACAAGACCATGTATCTCAAATTATAACATTTGGCACTATGGCAGCAAGAATGGTAATAAGAGATGTAGGAAGAGTTTTAGATTTCCCATATAGTGAAACAGATAAACTTGCAAAAATGATTCCAATGGAAGTACATATTACAATTCAAAAAGCATTAGAACAAAATAGAGAACTTAAAGAATGGTATGATCAAGATCAAAATGTAAAACAATTAATAGATATTGCAATGGCTTTAGAAGGCCTACCAAGACAAGCATCAACACATGCTTGTGGAGTTGTTATTACTAAAAATCCTGTAGATACTTATGTACCACTTTATTTAAATGATGGAAATGTATCTACACAATATACAATGACACTTTTAGAAGAACTTGGACTTCTAAAGATGGACTTTTTAGGACTTAGAACTTTAACAGTAATTTCTGATTGTATAAAGCTTGTTAAACAAACAAGAGGAATAGATGTCGAGTTTGACAAAAATATGGATGATAAAAATGTCTATAAGCAATGGGGAGAAGGAAATACTATTGGAATATTCCAGTTTGAAAGTGCTGGTATGACAAACTTTATGAAAGATTTAAAACCAGATTGCCTAGAAGATATTATTGCTGGTGTATCTTTATATAGACCAGGTCCTATGGATCAGATTCCAAGGTATGTAAAGGGAAAACAAAATCCAGGGCATAATGAATATACTCATCCTTCTTTAGAGCCAATATTAAATGTAACTTATGGATGTATGGTATACCAAGAGCAAGTTATGCAAATAGTAAGAGATTTAGCAGGATATTCTCTTGGAAGAGCAGATTTAGTAAGAAGAGCAATGGGAAAGAAAAAACTAGATGTAATGGCAAAAGAAAGAGAATATTTTATTCATGGTCAAGTAGATGAAGATGGAAATATTATAGTTCCAGGATGTATAAGAAATGGGATAGATGAAGAATCTGCAAATAAAATATTTGATGAAATGGCTGAATTTGCAAAATATGCTTTTAACAAATCACATGCTGCAGCATATTCAGTAGTATCTTATAGAACTGCATATTTAAAATATTATTATACAGAAGAATTTATGGCTGCAACTTTAAATAGCTTTTTAGGAAACCTAGATAAAGTTCCAGTTTATATAGATGAATGCAGAAGATTAAATATAGAAATATTAAAACCAAATATAAATAAAAGTTTTACAAAATTTACAGTTCAAGATGGAAAAATAAGATTTGGACTTGGAAGTATAAAAAATGTTGGTGTTGCTGCTGTAGATAATATTGTAAAAGAAAGAGAAAAAAACGGAGACTATAAGAGTTTTACTGATTTTTGTGAACGTATACAAAATGAAAATATAAATAAAAAATGTATAGAATGTTTAATAAAAGCTGGTTGCTTTGATGATATGGGACAAACGAGAAATACTCTTTTAGCATCTTTTGAAGGTATATTAGACACAATAAATAATAAAAATAGAAATTCTTTAGAAAATCAAGTTACAATGTTTGACATAGTTTCAGATGAAAAAGCAAATGATATAAAGTATAGTTATACTGTACTAGAAGAATTAGATAAAAAAGAATTATTATCACAAGAAAAAGAAATGCTTGGAATATATATTTCAGGACATCCATTAGATAATTATAGAGATGCAATAAAGAAAAGTACTAATATAGACTCTCTTCAGATGAAAAAAATAATGGATGATATTAGTGAAAATGGAAAATCATTATATCAAGATGGACAAAGTGTAAGATATGCAGGAACAATAACTTCTATTAAAAAGAAATATACTAAGAAAAATACAATAATGGCATTTATTACAGTTGAAGATTTATATGGTAGTACAGAGATTATTGTATTTGATAGCGTTTATTC
>CANQYZ010000012.1 GCA_947628215.1 uncultured Clostridia bacterium
TTGCATACTCTCTATTTTAATCTACTATAAGCACCTTTTCCAGTAATCATAAAGAAATATCTTTTATGATTACAGGAAAAGGTGTTTATAGTAGATTAAAATTTGAAAGTGGTGTACATAGAGTACAAAGAGTACCTGACACTGAAAGTAGTGGTAGAATCCATACATCAACTGTAACAGTTGCAGTTTTACCAGAGGCAGAAGATGTAGAAGTTGAGATAAATCCTGCTGATATAAAAATGGATGTGTTTAGAGCATCAGGAGCTGGTGGACAACATGTTAATAAAACATCATCTGCTGTAAGACTTACACATATTCCAACTGGAATAGTTGCAGAATGTCAAACAGAAAGATCACAAGTTCAAAATAGAGAGTATGCAATGAGATTGCTTCGTTCTAGAATTTATGAAATAGAACTTGAAAAACAAGAAAAAGAACTTGCAAGTGAAAGAAAAAGCCAAGTTGGATCTGGAGATAGAAGTGAAAAAATAAGAACATACAATTATCCTCAAGGAAGAATAACAGATCATAGAATTGGTTTTAGTATTTTTCAAATGGAAGACTTTTTAAATGGTAATTTAGATGAACTAATAGATAACTTGATTGCAAGTGATAGAGCAGAAAAATTAAAAGGTGATGAAGAACAATAATATAAAAAAGAAAAGTATGAAGAATAATACTTTTCTTTTTTATAAATTAATGGGAGAAAGATATGCAAAAGGAATATAATAAATCTAATTTACAGTTAATAGATAACTATATTAGTGAATTTTCACTAAATGTTTTTGACAAAATAAGAAATGATACAGAACTCGAAGTTGCTGTGGAAGTGGAATTTAGAATGACAGAAGTTGATGAAAAAAAGATGATAGGACAAATTGAACTAAGATATAATGTAGATATCTTAGAAAAGGAAGAAAAGAAAGCCAAAATTATTATGACAATAAATGCCCTATTTAATTTCTTAGATAATATAGATAAAAAAGCTTTTGAAGAAATACTTAAAATTGATGGTTCAACTGTAATTTCACATATCTGTAGATCATATATTGCATCTGTAACAGCACAAAGCGGAATGCCAACTATTATAATGCCACTTATTGACTTTAATGAATTTTTTAAAGAAGCTAAACAATCAAATGATGAGAATAAATAGAATAATCAAAACTTAATCTAATAATAAACCTGAAAAAGATGAATATATTTAATTGAGGTGTTTGAATGTGACGAGTGTGGTAAATATTACTTTTTTAGGTCTTATTTTTGGTATGCTTGGAACTACTTTAGGCGGAATAATAGGTTCTTTTTTAAACATAAAAAGCAATAAATATTTAAGTTTTATGCTAGAATTTACTGCTGGACTTATGTTATCTATTATATGTTTTGAACTAATACCAGAAGCAATTTCATTATCAGAAATTTCATATGTTATATTTGGAATATCTTTAGGTGTAATTACAATGATTATATGTGATAATAAAATCAATACTTCATACAAATATAAGTATTCATCTAAGTCAGGTAGTTTACTTACAACAGGAATTATTATTGGAATTGGTCTTGCAATTCATAATTTGCCAGAAGGATTAGCAATAGGAAGTGGTTTTGATAGTTCTGCAAAACTTGGACTTTCTCTTGCAATTGCAATTTGTTTTCATGATGTTCCTGAAGGAATTTCTATAGCAATTCCATTAAAACAAGGTGGAATGAATAGGCTAAAAACAATTATTTATACAATGATATCTGGCATTACAACAGGAATTGGTGCGCTTATTGGTGCTTTAGTTGGAAAAGTATCTACAATTAGTATAAGCATTTCACTTGCATTTGCTGCAGGAGCAATGCTTTATATAGTATCAGGAGAATTGATACCAGAATCTAAGAGTATGTATAAGGGAAGATTTCCTGTTGTAGGTAATGTTATAGGATTTTTGCTTGGAATAATTGCAATGAGTATATAAGATTTTTTATATTGACAAATTTATGAACTACAAATATAATACAAACATAAGTTTTTTAAACTATTAATAAAGGAGAAACACATGACAGAAGAAATAGAAATACTAAAAGATCTAAATGACAAACAGAGAGAAGCAGTGCTAAGCACTACTGGCCCATGCTTAGTAATTGCTGGAGCTGGAAGTGGAAAAACTAAAGTTTTAACTCATAAAATTGCTTATTTGATGCAATATGTTGGAGTAAAACCATGGAATATTCTTGCTATTACTTTTACAAATAAAGCTGCGAATGAGATGAAAGAAAGAGTTGAAAATTTAGTAGGAGAAGTTGCAAATGATATGTGGATTGGTACTTTTCATGCTATATGCGTGAAAATACTTAGAAAATATATTGATAGAATAGGATTTACATCATCTTTTGCTATATTTGATACTTCTGATCAAAGAACTATTGTAAAGCAATGTATGAAACAACTAGAAATAGATGATAAATTATTTACAGATAGATCAGTTTTAAGTGAAATAAGTAATAGCAAAAATGAAATGCTAGAGCCAGAAGAATATGCTTTAAGAACGAATGGAGAGTTTAGAAAACAGACTATAGCAGAAATTTATAAGTTATATCAAAAAAAGTTAAGAGAAAATAATGCAATTGATTTTGATGATATTATAAATTATACAATTAAAATTCTTTCTGAAAACCCTGATGTATTAGAGTATTATTCAAATAAATTTGAGTATGTATTAGTAGACGAATATCAAGATACAAATAAAGCACAATTTACATTAGTATCAATGCTTGCTGCAAGATTTGGAAATATTACTGTTGTAGGAGATAATGACCAAGGAATTTATTCTTTTAGAGGAGCAGATATTACTAATATCTTAAACTTTGAAAAAGATTTTCCAGGAACAAAGATAATAAAACTAGAGCAAAATTATAGATGTACACAAAATATCTTAGATGCTGCAAATGCAGTAATAAAGAACAATGAAACAAAATATAAGAAAAATCTATGGACAGAAAATATGAAAGGTACACTTCCATATGTATATAGAGGAGATACTGAATACGATGAAGCCAATTTTATAGTAGAGCAAATAAGAAGACTAAAAAGAGAAGAATATATGTCTTATAATGATTTTACTGTACTATATAGAATGAATAGTCAATCACGTAGTATAGAGGATATTTTAAGAAGAGAAGATATTCCATACAAAATTGTTGGTGGCTTAAAGTTCTATGAAAGAAAAGAAATTAAAGACATTATTGCTTATTTAAGACTTATAGAAAATACGTCAGATAATTTAAGTCTTCAAAGAATAATTAATGAACCTAAAAGAGGAATCGGTAAGACAAGTTTAGATAATGTTGAACAAATAGCAAATCAAAATGAAGTTTCTATGTATGAAGTAATAAATAGAGCTGCAGACTTTGGATTAACTAGGGTATATGCAAATTCAAGAGATTTTATATCTCAAATAGAAGAATTAAAAAGCAAAAAGGAAAGCTTACCTATATCAGAACTTATAAAGGAAGTTTTAAAAGTGACAGGATATTCAAAAGCTTTGAAAGATGAGAATACTGCTGAAGCAGAAACAAGACTTGAAAACTTAGATGAATTTTTAACTGTTGCTATTGAATTTGAAGAAGAGTTTGCAGATAACACATTATCAGAATTTTTAGAAGGAATAACACTTTCTTCTGATATTGATAATACTGATGACACTGAAGATTCAGTAACACTTATGACTTTACATAGTGCAAAAGGACTAGAATTCCCAGTTGTATTTTTAGTTGGAATGGAAGAGGGAATTTTTCCTGGATACAAGTCAATAGGAGAAGAATCAGAGCTTGAAGAAGAAAGACGTTTATGCTATGTAGGAATAACAAGAGCAAAACAACATTTGTTTTTAACTTGTAGTAGACAAAGAACTATATTTGGTTCTACTAGCTGCAATCAAGTTTCAAGATTCTTAAAAGAAATACCAAAAGAATTATTAGATGGTTATGAAGAAACTTTTGAAAGTAGTAATCAAAAAGCATATGATGATTATCAATATACTTGGAAATATGGTAATAGTAATGAAGAACCAAAAGTTAAATCATATACTTCAAATGAATACAATACTACTAGAAGAAAACCAGAGTTTGCTTTTAGAAGTGCAGAAAGCTTCTTAAATGGACTTAAGCAAAAGACAAGTGATGATATTGATGTATCTGTTTATAAAGCAGGTCAGAAAGTATACCACAAGAAATTTGGTGAAGGTAATATTAATTATGTAGAAGCAGAGGGAGACGACTTAAAGGTAGATATTACATTTGAAAAAGTAGGACATAAGAGACTTATGGCAAAATATGCTGGACTTGAAATTATTGATTAAAGAAAAATTTTAATTTAGACATTGTAGGTACAAAAACTTACAATGTCTTTTTTAGTCCTAAACGCCTAGGAAAAAGTGAGAAACTTGAGGCTTAATTGATAAAAATATAACAAAAAAGTAAACATAATAAAACATCTTAGAAAGCCTTGAAAATAAAGAACTTTAGCAGACAAATTTTATACATGTAAAAAGTGATATAGAAATTACTTATTTTTATATGTAAGAAATAAGAAGGAATTTTATTTCACAAAAGAAAGGAAAGAAAGAAAAATGTTTGCTAAAAAAGAGAAAAAAGGAGACAAGCCAAAGGCAAAGTTTAGCATAAAGTTACTAATACCAGTAGGTTTAATAGTAGTAGCTCTATGTTTAAGCTTTCTTTTTAGTTCAAAAACTATCGAAAAGAATAGTATTCAAAACTTTATAGCAAGGCTTACAGGAGAAGAACAAAAAAGTAGCGAAACTATGGAAATGCCTAAGGTAGAGCCAAATGCAGATGCAAAATTAGATATAGAAACATCTGTATCAGAAAATGCAGATACTGCAAAAGTAGGAGATATAATTACCTACAATATTAATGTAAAAAATCTTGGAGATGAAGATGAATTAGTAAAAATACAAGATTCTATTCCTTCAGGAACAAAATTTATGGAAGGCAGTATCAAAATAAACAATATGGAGACTGATTATACAGAAGATGATTTGAAAAATGGTATATCAGAAACTATAGCTCCAACAAAAATTCCAGAAAATAAAAAAATATTTGAAAAATTTGAAAATGTTACAATAGAACCATATTATAATCAGGATTTTAGTGAATTTAAATATGTTTCCTCAATAAAAAAGGACGAAGATAAAGTAAATGATGATGTATATACTTCTCCCAATAGTAATTTAATTGTAGATCATGAGTGGGGAAAAGCAGGCAGAGAAGATATATATGGTGTGAATTTCACAAATGGACTAGAGGGAAATGAGAACGGTTCTTATCCAAATTCTTATACATTAGAATTTGCTGTAGACTGTAAAGAATTTATTTTTGATGCAGCATCAAGCTTTAAACTTTATGCAGATGAAGGAAATGGATATAGAAAAATAGGAGAACGTGATGAAAGTGGAGAACAGTCATTTAAAGTAACCTTTGAAACAAAAGCTAAAAGAAACATAAGAATGGATTTAGATGGAAGATTTTTCTGCATATGGATAAATAAAGATGATACCGCAAGTAAAGTAGAAAGAGAGCTAAGACCTAAAGTATTATTTATGGGAGACAGCTGGGCAACAGCTACTACTGTAAAGTCAATTAATTCATATGTAAATGTAATGTCAGATTTATTAAATGTTGAATGTATTAATGCTGGAGTTGGAGGATCAGGATACTTAGCTAATAGTTTATATTATAATAGACTTGAATATCCATTTAAAACTGCAAAATTAGATCCAGATATATTCATATTTACAGGTGGTGCAAACGATTATAGTTATGTTAGCAATATCTATACTGTAGAGCGAGCAATTGAAGAAGTAAGAAAAGATATAAATAAAGTAAAAGAACTTTCACCAGACATTAAAATTATTTTATTTGGTGTAGGAACACCAAGAGATAAAATTCATTCAGCAAAATGGACGCAAGACTTTAATGATCAAATGAGAACACTTGCATTTGAACTTAAAATACCATTTGTTGATATGATAAATGGAGATACATTCTTAGCAGATGGAACTCAAGTTACGGAAGGTAAAGTATATCTTACTGGAAATGGATGGGTAGGAAATGAAACAGGAACAGGAAATACAGATTATTATGTAGAACCAGACTCTGTACATTTAACTAAAGAAGGATATGAGTATTTAGGAAATAGATATGCAGAAGAAGTAGAAAAAGTATTATTAAATAAGCAAACAACTTTCAATTTATCTTTTGATGTAATGATAGATGATTCAGAAGAATCAAGTGATAAAGTACAAATAATAAATACACCTATAGTAAACACTAAAGAAATGGAAGCTATTAAAATAAATGCAGAGGTAAAACAACACAAAGAGTCTAAAGTCACAGCTAAAACAAACGTTAAATTAGAAAAAGAAGATTTAGGATATAGCCAAGAGGGAGAAGAGATAACATATAATATAGAAATAGATAATAATGATTCTATGGAAGATGTTGCAGTAGTAAAAGATGTAATTCCTGATGGTACAGAATTTGTAGATGGAAGTTTAAAAATAGATAATACAGATACTGAGTATTCAAAAGAAGATTTAGAAAACGGAATAGAAGTAAAATTAAAATCTGAAATAAGCACAGATACTTCAAAGATAAATGAAAATGAAGAACTTGGAACAGTAAAACATTATAAATCAATAGATGAAGCAAAACAAGATATGTCAGATAATGGTGATGTATGGCAGGAATATGCTTGCTTTTCAAATGAAAATAATAACGGAAATGTTAGTGGATCATATATTTCAAACAATTCAACTCTTGTTTCAATAGATAAGCTATATGAAGGATCTAAAAAATCTGTTATTGGAAAAAGCTCATTAGAAGAAGGATTTAGCACGCCTTACACTGTAGAATTTAATACAAATGCTACTAATTTTGTAATTGGAGCAGTAGGACCAATTAATGTAAAATTAGATGATAACGGAACATATAAAATGCTTAAAATGGACGGAAATGCAGATGAAAATTCTAGTGAATTTAGCTATTATAGAGTAACATTGAAAAATGAAAATAGGACATATAGAAATTATAAAGTAGATTTAACAGGAGCATTTGGTGGAGTATTTATAGAAAAAGATTGTGATAAGCATGAAGTTAAAAGAACTATTGGTAAAAAAGCAGTATTTATTGGAAATTCATGGTCAGTAGCTTCTAATATAGAAGGATCAAAAATAGGAGGATCATTTAAATCTTATCCTAATATAATGGCTGATTTAATTGGATTTGAAATGACTTCAATGGGTGGAAATAGAACAGGATATGTACAAAAAGTTGAAAAATATGTAACAAATTATGAAAAAGTAGTATATGCAGTTGAAAATATAAATCCAGAAGTTTTAATATTATCTGGTTCAGCTTATGATGTAACAAATAATAAATCAGAAGAAGATGTAGCAAGAGAACTTAAGAAATGTATATACTATGCTAGAAAACATTCTCCAAATATAAAAATAATTGTACTTGGAGTAGAATGTCCTGCAGATAGAAATAATCTTCCAAGTAATTTTATAAGCATGAATAATAAATTAAAAGAAGCTGCTTTAGATTATAATATACCTTTTGTTGATTTAATTACAGGAGAAACAATAGCAGGAGATGGAACAAAACTATCTTTAGAAAAAGGTTCTTATATTACAGAAGAAAATGCAGCAGAATATATAAACAATAACTTCTTAACAGAAGAGGGACATAAGTATTTAGGAATAGAGATTTCAAAAGAAATCGCAAAAGTATTAAATTGGTATGGTATAAAATCAAATGAAGTAACATTTGAAGGCGGAAAAACTAATGTATCATTTAAAGTAAGAGTAAAAGATTTATCAGAAGATACATTTTTATCAAATATAAGCAATAAAGCTATTGTAAGTCGCATAGAAACGAATAGTATAAAAACAACTATTAAAAAAGCTAGTGTAACAATAGAGCAAAGTGTAGAGAATCAAAAGGATGAATATAAACTTGGAGATAAAATAAAATTTAAAATTACTGTTACAAATAACGGAACAATTGATTTAAAAAATGTAAAGGTAACTGGTACTTTAGAAGAATTAAAACCAGTAAATCCATTAAGTATGGATAAATTACTTATAAATCAAAGTCATGTATTTGAAGCAACATATAAAGTTACAGAAAAAGATATTATAAATGGGAAAATAGAAAACATAGCTACGATTACAGGTATAAAAGAAGATGAATCTGAAATATCTTCTCAAAGTGAAAAAATAGAATTAAATGTTGAGAAAGAAAATGCACATTTGAAGATTGAAAATAAAAACGTTACAGAAAGCGGCGAAGAACAAGAAGAAGGAAAAGTTTATAAACTTGGTGAGAAGGTAAAATATAGAGTTAAAGTAATAAATGATGGAAATGTTACAATTTCAAATATTGTAGTAAATGATAGTTTAGTAGATAAAAGCTATAATATTGAAAGCTTAGCTCCAACTAAAACAAAAACATATAATATAGAACATATAGTATCAGAGGAAGATATTTTAGCAGGAGAATTAAAAAATGAAGTTACAGCAAGTGGAAGCAGTCCTACTAAAGAAGTAGAAAATATTGAAATAGAAGAAACATCTGATAAAGTTGTAAAAAAGAATACACATATAAAGGTTAAAGAAGAGATAACAAGCATTCCAAAGAACAGAAAATATTATGAACTTAATGAAAACATAATTTATACTATAACTGTTACAAATGATGGAAACCTAAGTGTAAGTAATATAATAGTTAAAGATGAAGTAACATCTGGAGAAGTAACTATAGACAATCTAAAACCAGGAGAAACAAAAAGTGTAAGATTGACTCATACTGTTACAGAAGATGATATTATTTCTGGAAAGATTAGTAGTTTATTATCTGTTAAAGGAACATCTAAAGATCCAGATATCGAAAGTGTAGAAGTAAATGATGAAAGTATTACTAAAAATGAAAATGATAAAAACATTAAAATAGAAGAGGAAAAAGTAAAAGTTAAACTAGAGTTATCTAGTACTCCAGAAAGTGGTATAGAAGTACAAGAGGGAGAAGAAATTACATACCAAATAAAACTTACTAATGAAGGAAATGTTACAACAGTTTCAAAAGTAAAAGATGAAATATCAGAAAATGCAGAAATTTTAGAAGATTCTATAAAAATAATAGATGAAGAAACAGAAGAACTTGCAGAAGATGGAAACTTAAGTGATGGAATAGATGTCACATTAGCTCCAAATGAATCTAAAACAGTAGAATTTAAAGCAAAAGCTTTAAAAGCAGAAAACTTAAGCAAAATAAAAAATACAGCTAAAGTAGAATATAAGAGAGAAAAAGTTGTAGATAATCAAGAAAATGAGACTAAAGAGGAAACAAAAGAAGTAGAACATACTTTTATATGCCCTGTAGTAAGTGTAGAGCAAGAAAGAATAAGTGAAAAAGACTTTGCATTATCTGAAAGAGAAATTGAATATAAAGTTAAAATTAGAAATAGTGGAAAAATTGGATCTTTTGTAAAGGTAATAGATGAATTATCAGAAAACGCAGAAGTTATAAAAGAATCTGTTACTATAAATGAAGAACCAAAAGATGATGAAGAAATAAATTCATTATTTAATGAAGGTTTAGATATATATCTAGATAAGGTAAAAGAAAATAATCCTTCTGAAGTTGTAATTACATTTAAAGTTAAAGTAAATAAAGATGAAGAAGGAACTGTTACAAATAAAATCAAAGTAAAAAGTTCGGAAAAAGTAAAAGAAGAGGAAACTTTATCTAATCCAACAATAGATGAAGTAGAGACTAGGGAATTAAAAATTCCAATATTAAAAATAGAAAAATCATTTGAAATAAATAGATTATCTGAGGAAAACTTAGAAGAAGGCAATGTTACAGCAGATGATGAAATAACATATAATTTAAAAGTTACAAATACTGGAGATACAGATGCTACAAATGCTACAGTTTATGATTATGTACCAGATGGAACAACATTAAAAGACATTTATGAAAATGGAACAGAAGATGAAGATGAAATTACTTGGACTATAGATAATATAGAAACTGGAAATGAAAAAACAGTAGGATTTAAAGTAGCAGTAAATTACTTTAGAGATGAAAGCGAAGCAATTGAAAATACAGCTTATTTAGAGGATATTTCAAGTAATAGAGTAAAAATTTTATATAATAAACCAACTCCTAAATACGAAGGACATGTTGAAAAAACAGGAGCAGAAGAAATAAGACATAGCAAAGATAAAGTAGATTATACAATCAAATATACAGCAAGTATAGATAAATATGTAGGAGATGCATATTTGCAAGTAGTAGATAAACTTCCATATTTAATAAATACAGAAGAGTCAGATTTAGGTGATGCTGGATATAATAAAGAACAAAATACTTTGACATGGAGTATGGATTTAAAAGATATTGATACTTATAAAGAAGGACCAAATAAAACATATGAAGTAAACTTTGAAAGACATGTAAGTTTATTATATAAAGATGTAAATTTAGCAGAAGATAAAATGACAAATACTGTAGACGGAAAGTTATATATACTAGATAATGTATTAAATCCACATGAATCTGATGCAAGTTATGATACAAATATAAATGTAGACGGAAAAGTAGTAATAGAATATAAAGATATAAATACACAAAAAGACATTATAGACAAAGTAGAACATATTGGTAAAGTTGGAACAGAATATGACTTTAAAGAAGATAGAAAAGAGATTGATGGATATACATTATTAGAAGAACCAGAATCTACAAGTGGTATTTTTGAAGAAGAGGGAAAAACTTTAACATATAAATATGCAAAGAATTCAAAAGTTCATGTAAGATATGTAGATAAAGCTACTGGAAAAGACATACAAGACGAAATTACAATAGATGGATATGAAAATAAACCTTATGAAACAGAAGAAAAAGTAATAGAAGGATACACTTTAGTAGATAATACAGATAATACATCAGGTATGATGGGAAGAGATACAATAGAAGTAGTATATTATTACTTATACAATACAAAAGTTATAGTACAACATATAGACAAAATAAATGATAACATTCTTGAAGAAGAGACAAAGAATGGCTTAGAAGGTGATGAATATACATCATCAGCTAAACACTTTGAGGGATATGTATTAATCGATAAACCAGATAAAGAAACAGTACATATGACAAAAGATACAATAGTACTTAGATATTATTATTCACATGTATCAGAAGGTGTAATTGAAAAACATATAGATGAAATAACAAATGAGATATTAGAAGAAAAAGTACATGAAGGAAATGAAGGTGATAGCTATGAAATTTTACCAAAAGATTTTAAAGGATACGATCTAAATGAAGAAAGACTTCCAGAAAAATCAAAAGGCAAAATGACAAAAGAAGCTATTGAAGTAGATTACTATTATAAGAAAAAAGCTACTGTTAGAGTAAAATATGTTGACAAAAACACAAAAGAAAAATTAGCAGGAGACATTATTATATCAGGACATGAAAAAGATACTTATGGAACAATGGAAAAAGAATTTGATAATTATAAATTAGTAGAAGTTCCAAGTAATAAATCAGGTGAAATGGAAGTAACAAAAAATGAAGATGGAACATTTAATAGCGAAACAGTAGTTACATACTATTATGTACATATATCAGAAGGTGTTATTGAAAAGCATATAGATATCATATCTAATAAAGTATTAGCTGAAGAAAAATACGAAGGATATGAAGGAGATGAATATACAACAGAAGCAAAAGAATTTATAGGATATGACTTAGTAGAAGATAAACTTCCAGAAAATTCTAAAGGCAAAATGACAAGAGGTCTAACAGAAGTAAATTACTATTATATAAGAAAGGCTACAATAAAAGCAGAATACAGAGATAAGTATACAAATACTCCTTTAGATGCAACAGAAATAAATAGACATGAAGGAGATGACTATAAATTAGAACAAAAAGAATTCGAAGGATATGACTTCGTAGAAGTAGAGGGATTAACAGAAGGAAAATTAAATGCAGATGAAGAAATAACAGTAATATTCTGGTACGCAAAGCCTTCAAAAGTAATAGTTGATTATTTAGAAGAAAATACTGAAAAAGCAGTCGCTGAGCAAGACGTAATTGAAGGACATGAAGGAGATGAATATGGAGCAACTGCAAAAGAAATAGAATACTACAAATTAACTAAAGTTCCAGAAAATGCAACAGGAATTATGGAAGGCGAAATTCATTTAACATATTATTATAAGAAATTAAGCTTTAATTTAGGAATAAATAAGACTATATCTAAAATATATGTAGATGGAAAAGAAAAGAGAGTAACAGATAAAGAACTTCAAAAAATAGAAGTTTATAGAAAAGATATAAATACATCAAATATAGATATTGAATTTAGTATAGATGTTGTAAATACAGGTGAACTAGAAGGAAAAGCAACAATAGTTGAAAACATTCCAGAGTATATGAAGATGACAAATGCAAATGTAGGATGGACTATAAACGAAGATACTGCAAGATATAATATGGATACTATCAAACCAGGAGAAAGAAGAAATTACAAAGTTAGAATGAGATGGATAAATGGAGATGAAAACTTCGGAATACTTACAAATCTAGCATACTTTGAAAATACAGAAAATCCAGCAGGATTTGATGAAGAGACTATAGAAGACAATAAAGATGACGCAGAAATTATTATGACAGTTTCTACTGGTATAGAAAAAGCTTCTGCAGTAATAGCAATACTTGCAAGCTACATATTAGCAGTTCTTGTAACATTTGTACATTTAAGCAAAATAGAAAAAGAACAATCAGATGAACCTGAAGAATAAAATTTATACTAAAGATAAAGAAAAATTAAAATAAAAGAATAATTAAAAGTCCTTATAGAATAAAAGCTATAAGGACTTTTAATATAGCAATAAAAATAATTTTAAATAGTTATCTTAAAAATTTTTTAATACTTATTCATACTCAGATAGATAATTTAATATATATTTTTCTTTTGATTTATCTTTAATAAAGATAATACCGTTTTTAATAGAAACATATTTTGAATATATAGAATGATTTAAGTAATCATAAAAACTTTTGAATTTTAGTTTATCATTTTTTATTTTAGAATTTACATATGTATGATGTAATATTTTATATGTACGTATTATTTTTTTCATGTTCTTTTTATTTTCTATATCAAAATTCAGTATACAAATATTATTTCGAAAAATAAGCAAGTTAAAGGTAAAATTTTTTTCTTTTATATACTTTGAACAATGCTTTTCAAAAAAAGTTTTAATATCACAGTTTGTTAAGATATTGTGGATATCTATATTCATTTTTTTAAAATCTTGCAAATTTAGCACCAAATTTATTTTATTTATTGATCTTTCTATTTCCAAAAGTACCACCTCTTAAACTTATATATTACTATTATACTTTCATTTAATAATGTTTTAAATGAAAATATATGGAGCAAGTAGAAAAATATGGTTTTTTTAGCTTTAAAATAATTAAAAATTAACTTGAAAAAACGCCTATATACATATATAATAATTTATATTAAAATCAAATTTCCGTAGATAAAAATGGAGGTAGATTAAAAACATGACTAAAGAAAAAAATATATGGGTATTTTTAATATTTATATTATCTGGAATTGTAATTGGAGGATTACTTGGAGTACTAGCAGAAAAAGTTAGCTGGCTTTGGTGGCTAAGTTATGGAGAAGAATTTGGATTAAAAGAACCAGTAGTACTTGATTTAAGCGTGCTTAGTATTACCTTCGGACTATGGATAAAAATAAATGTTGCAAGCATTATAGGAATGATTCTTGCAGTATTCATATATAGAAAAGTATAGATTTTGGGGGCTTTGAGAGAGGAGATATATTATAAAACTAAAAGAAATTCCTTTATCAGAAAGGCCATATGAAAAGCTTGAATTATATGGTGAAAGTTACTTATCAAATTCAGAACTTTTGGCAATTATAATTGGAAGTGGTACTAAAGATGAGACTTCAATTGAACTTGCACAAAAAGTATTAAATTTAAATGATACTTATGACAAAAGCTTAAGATTTATTCAAGATATATCTTTAGATAGACTGGAAACAATTAAAGGAATAGGAAGAGTAAAAGCAATTAGAATTAAAGCTCTTTCTGAAATAACCAAAAGATTAGAAAGACCAATAAATAATGATATAACAATTAAAACATCTAAAGAAGCTGCAGAATTATTTCTACCAGAAATGAGATATGAAAAAAGAGAAATAGTAAAATTAATTATTTTAAATGTAAAAAACAAAGTAATTAAAGTAATTGACATCTCACTTGGAGGAGTAAATACTGCATATATAGAACCAAAAGATATTCTAACTGAACCAGTAAAGATGGGAGCATCAAGAATTATTTTATTACATAATCATCCTAGCGGTAATCCAAAGCCAAGTCTAGAAGACATAAATGTAACTAAAAGATTATATAGATGTGCAAAATTAATTGGAATAGAATTATTAGATCATATTGTAATTGGTGATGGAATATACGAAAGCATAAAATTTAAAGATTAAATAGTAGGAGGCTAAAAAGTGAGCTTATTTAATTTTGTTACTAGATGCTTAGGTATAGATTTAGGAACAACTTCCATAATTGTAGCTATGAAGGATAAAGGTGTAATTATAAATGAACCTTCAATTGTGGCTATTGATAATAAAAGCGGGGAGCTAGTTGCAACTGGATTTGAGGCAAAAGAAATGATAGGAAGAACTCCAGAGAAGATAAATGTTATAAGACCACTTCAAGGAGGAGTTATAGCAAACTTAGTTGCAACAGAACTTATGCTAAAAGACATAATGAGAAGAATTAATAAAAGATATGGAATAGCAAGAACAAAAGTTGTAGTTGGAGTTCCATCAGGAATAACAGAAGTAGAAAAAAGAGCTGTAGAAGAAGCTGTATATGATGCAGGAGCAAAAGAAGTATATCTAATAGAAGAACCACTAGCTGCAGCTATTGGTTGTGGCATAAACATAGGAGAACCTCAAGGAAATTTAATAGTAGATATGGGAAGTGGTACTACAGAAGTTGCTGTTATTTCACTTGGCGGAATTGTTACTTGTAATTCTATAAGAATAGCAGGAGATAATTTAGATAAGAATATAGTAGATTATGTTAGAAAATATGGAAATATAGAAATAAGTGAACTTCAAGCTGAAAATGTAAAAATTAAAATAGGAAATGCTAAACCTGGATTTGCAGAATCAATGAGTATAAAGGGAAGAGATTTGATTTCTGGATATCCTAGTGAAGTGATGATAGATTCAAATCAGGTATATGAGGCGATAGAAGTATCATTAAATAAAATTGTATCAGCTGTAAAGCTAGCAATTGAAAAAACACCACCTGAACTTGTGGCAGATATTACGGAAAAAGGCATTATGCTTACAGGAGGAATGTCTAAACTTAAAAGATTTGACGAATTACTTTCAGAAAAAACTGGAATAAATGTATATGTTGCAGAAGATCCACTTAAATGTGTTGCTTTTGGAACAGAAAAGTCTTTAGAAAATATAGGAAAAATAAAGATGTTACAATCTAGAAGGAGATAAAAGATATGTATAAGGCAAAACATGCAGGAATAATAAGTACAATCGTAATTATTATAGTACTTGTATTATTAGTTTTCTTAACTAATGTAGATGTTAAAAATTTATCATATGCACAAAGCATATCAACATCGTTTATAAGACCAGTTCAAAATGGTTTTAATTATCTTGGAAATAAATTAAAAGGAAATGATGCATTTTTTGTCGACTTAAATACGCTTAGAAAAGAAAATGAAGAATTAAAAAATAAAAATAGTAAGTTAGAAGAACAATTAAGAGAACTTGAAATAATAAAAGCTCAAAATGCTTCTCTTCAAGAGTACTCTGTGCTTAAAGATAAATATGCTAACTATGAAAGTATTCCAGCAGATATTATAGATAGAGATTTTAGTAACTTTGGAAGTCAACTTGTTTTAAATATTGGAAAAAAACAAGGAGTAGAAGTTGGAATGACAGTTATAGCAGAAGCAGGACTTGTTGGAAATGTTGTTTCTTGCACTAATACAAGTTCTACAGTACAAGTAATAGTAGATGCTTCAAGCTCAGTAAGTGCAATGATTACTACATCATCAGAAGGAATAATTTGTAAAGGTTCAATTGACAATAATTCAGAATTAAGAGCAACATATATAGATACATCATCAGAAGTTTTAGTAGGAGATACAGTTGTAACTTCTGGAATAGGGGGAATATATCCAAAAGGAATTACAATAGGAACTATTAAAGAAGTTGTAAATACAAATAATCTTACAGATAGATATGCTGTAATAGAGACAGCAGTTGATTTCTCAAAATTATATACAGTTTTAGTAATAAAAAATTAAGCTAAAGGAGCAAGCATGAAAAAAGTAGGAATTGGAATAATTACATATCTAGTTTTTATAATTTTATATTTTTTGCAAACTAACTTTTTTAGCTGGTTTACTATAGGGGGAGTTTCTCCTAATTTGTTTATAATTTTTGCAATATTTTTAGGATTGTTTACTAATAACTATTTTGCAATAGTAATGTCGGTTATAATGGGACTTACAATAGACTTTGAGATTGGAAAACAATTTGTTGGACCTACTGCTATAATGCTTACGATTATATCAATATTAGTATCATATCTAGACAAAAACTTTTCAAAAGACAGTAAAATAACAATTCTTTTATTAGTGTCACTTGGAACAATAGTATTTGAAATTGGACTTTATGGTTTAAATATATTTGTATTTAAATATACATCAGAAATGTCTACATTTTTGAAAATTTTAGCAGTAGAAGTAGCATATAATATAGTTTTAACATATGTACTTTATAATTTAATTAGAAAAATCGGAAGTAAAATAGAGAGAATGTTTAAGGAAAAACACTTACTTACAAGATATTTTTAGAAAGAAGGTTTTAAGTTTTGGCAAAGAAGACTGAAATTGAAAAATCTAATTTAAGATTTAATATAATTACAACAATTGTGTATATAATTGGTGTAATTCTTCTTGTGCAACTTTTTAATCTTCAAATAGTTCATGGAGAAGAATATAGAGAAACATCAAATACTCGTCTTTCAAGAGATTCTGGAATTGAAGCTGCAAGAGGAAAAATCTATGATAGAACAGGAACAATTTTAGCAGATACAAAAATGGGATTTAATGTAGAATTATTTAAAACGAAAATCTCAGAAGATGAATTAAATTCATCTCTACTTACTCTTTGTGAAATATTAGAACAAAATAAAGATACATATTTAGACAAGCTTCCAATATCAGTAGAACCATATAAATATTTAATTGAAGGAGAAGAACTTTCAAACTGGAAAGAAACTTATAGTATAAATCAAGCAGCAACTCCTGAAGAAGCTTTTTTGATAATGAAAAAGAAATATAATGTAAAACAAGAAGATAATTTAAAAGCTAGAAAAATAGTAACTCTTAGATATTCAATAGATTTAACTGGTTATACTGCTACAAAGCCAATCACTTTAGCAACAGAGATTTCAAGAACAAGTGCAATCCAAATTGAAGAACAAAATAGAAAATTAGGTGGTATTGCAATAGATGTTGAATCTAAAAGAGTATATCCACAAAATAATCTAGCTTCTCATATTATAGGATATATTGGAAAAATAAATGCAGAAGAATATAAAGAAAAATCAGATTCATACGATAGAGATGATTATATTGGTAGAACAGGAATAGAAAATTTATTTGAAGAGTATTTAAAAGGAACAGATGGTACTAAAGAAATTGAAATGGCAGTAGATGGTACAATTACAGGAGAATATACAGCAAAAGAAGCAGTAGGTGGAGCAAATATAGTACTTACTATTGATGCAAATTTGCAATATATAACTGAAAAAGCTCTAGAAAACAATATAAAGAAAATTAGAAGTGGTGGATTTACACAAAAATATAATGCACAAGGCGGAGCTGCTGTAGTATTAAATGTTAAAACTGGAGAAGTGCTTGCTATGGCAAGTTATCCAGATTATAATCCATCTGATTTTTTAAATGGTATATCTCAAGCACAGTTAAACTCTTATAATAAGAATAAAGCTTTATATAATAGAGCAATACAAGGAACATATGCGCCTCGGATCAATATTTAAAATGGTTACAGCAGTAGCTGGACTTAAAGAAAAAGTAGTTACAACTAAAACTACTATTTATGATAGTGGCGTATATACAAAAGCAGGAATTCCACAAAAATGTTGGTATTATACAGATTATCATACAGGACACGGTAGAATGAATGTAACAACTGCTATTGAAAACTCATGTAACTACTATTTCTATGAAGTAGGATATCATCTAAAGATAGATAAAATTGGACAATATGCAAGAGCATTTGGACTTGGATATAAAACAGGAATTGAACTTCCATATGAGGCTGCAGGAACAGCGCCTTCTACTGAAATTGCAAAAGAATCAGATGGAAAAGTATCTCCTGCTAGCCATACATCAGCTGCAATTGGGCAAAGTTATAATGATTATACACCACTTCAAATGGCAAAATATATTGCAATGATTGCAAATAGTGGTAAAGCAGTAAATCCAACGATAGTAAAAAATGTTATAGCATCTAATGGCGTTCAAGTTCCAAGGGAGCAAGTTGATGCATATGTAAATCAAAAGCTAGGACTTACAGATGAAAATACAACTAAAGACATTGACATAGATAAAAACTATATAAAAGCAATTCATAAGGGAATGAAATCTGTTACTTCAGGAGATAGAGGAACTGCTAGAAGCATATTTGAAGGATTTGAAATAGATGTCGGTGGTAAAACTGGTTCAACAGAAGCTGGTAGCTGGACTAATGCATGGTTTGCAGGATTTGCACCTTATGATAATCCAGAAATTGCAGTTGTCGTATTAGTTGAAAATGGTGGACATGGTAATTATACAGCAGAAGTAGTAAGAGACATAATTGGTGAATATTTTGGAATGAACACAGAAAAAGTCAAAGAAAATATGAGTGCATATAAAGAAATAGAAACATATAGATAAATTTTATTTAGGAAAGGACGTAAAAATCTATGAGAGCTATTGTAAAACTTACTACAACAAAAGAAGAAGTAATATTAACAGTAAGAGCAAGTGATATTAAAAAAGTTATTTATGACTTAAATCATAAAGAGCAAAGACTTAGAAAATTATATGGACTTGGTAATTTTACAAGAACTATAGTAACAGGACAAAAATTATCTAAAATGGAAATTGAAAAAATAAGAAGAATTCTGGAAAAAATAGCAAATACTGAAATAGAATTTATTGATAATTATTCAATTTCTCGGACAAATTCAAAGAGAAAAGATAAGAGAAAAGCTAGAAGAAGTTTCTAAAAAATCAGAAAAAGTAAATGAAAAGCCAAAAGAAGATGGTGAAGAAGAGTTAGGACTTCACGCAATTAAAAGTACTTTTGAAAGTGATATAAAGTCTTCTGAGACTAAGTTTATATATGGAAATCTTCGTTCACGGACAAAGAGAAGAGTTTGTTGGAAGTCTAGTAGTACTTGGAGATTTAAATTATGGAGCTGAAGTAATTGCAGGAGAAAATATTGTAGTAACAGGAACAATAAGAGGATTGGCACATGCTGGTGCAAATGGAAACAAAAAAGCAATCATAGCAGGTCATAGTATAGATTGCACACAAGTTAGAATAGCAAACATAGTAAAAGAAGTAAAAAATACAGAAGGAAAGCTTCCTTTTATGTACTTAAAAGATAATGATATTATAATTGAATTTTCTACTCAAAAGGGTGTAAATGATTTATAAATTAAATAAGCTATAAAATTAAAGTCAAAAGCTAAAAAGGTTTTTGACTTTTTTGTTTTTTAGAATAGAAAAAATTAGTCTAAAGTTTAAATATCTAAATATATCAAAATAAGTACTATAATCAGAAAAAATGAGATTTTATCACAGCTACTTAAAAGACAAATAAGGGCAATTAATATTAAATCATCATAAGGTATGTTTAGATTTAAAATATTAAAGTTATTTTTTTCATAGTTGTTATTATCTATTAAATTTTCTTCTTTAGATTTTATATTTTCTGCATTTTGGATATTTAGTTTAGAATTAAACTTAGAGTTATTATAGTTTGAAGTATAAAAATAGTTTCTAGGATAAAATCTTGGAGAATAAAAATACAAATTAATCACCACCAAATAGTCCTAAGTTCTTTATGATTTCAGCCATTTTTAACATTTGTGCATATTTGTCAATCTTATATTGTCTTGATTTTTTCATGTATGGTTTTAGTGCTATAAGTAGATTTGCATCATTAGATGTACTATTTTTATATTTGTCTAAAATAGATTTAAGTTTCAATATAGTATTTATATCAAGGTTTTCAAATGGATTTGAAGAATTGCTCTCAGTATATTTTTTTTCTTTATTCTCACTATTTTGATTCTTTTTTTCATCCTCTATTTTAGTTTCATTTTTTTCTGGAGTAGGCATGTCTAGAAGATTTTCAACATCTATATTCTTTTCTTTTAAAATACTTACGAATTCATTTAGCAATTCTTCATTCATTTTTAATTCTTCCCCTCTTTTTCTTTTAAGTTATTTATAATTTCGCTTGAATCGTTATTATTTAATACTTGCTTTGCTTTTTCTAAGCCTTTTTCTATATCTTTTTTATCCATTTTAGATAATATTTTGAGCAAGTTTTTTAAACTAGAATTATCCATATAAATAAACCTCCTACAAGAAATATATGAAGATAATTTTTAGATATGTTTATATTTAAAATATATGTTTTGAACCTAAAAAAAGTGACAAAATTTTTTTAAAAAGGGAAATGACGCAAAAGTAACTTAAAAAACAATAAAAAATAATCAAATTGTAACAATACAAAGTTTTATATATATCCGTAATAATAAAATACAGATATTATCTATATTTTAATTGACAGTATAATACTTAATTTTAAAATAAAAATATATATATTATATAAAATAAAAAAATAATTTTGTGGAGGTTACTATGGTACAAAAGAAGGCATTAGCAAAGAAAATGCTAGCTAGCATTTTAGTTTTTTGTATTTGCTTTGCACACATGAGTACTTTTGCGGCATTTTTCACGGATATTGGAGTAAATGACAATAATCAAAAAATTGAAAATGCTATTGAAATGAGTGCTTATGTTCAAACAAATGAGTTAGAAAGAGTAGACGCTTATACAGCAAAAGCAGATGAAGAAGGACTTTTCTTAGATGTTCTAATCAAAATCAAAGAAGGATATGTAAAAAGTCCTGTTATAACGATTACGAACTTAGACAAAGAAGTATTTGAAATTGATCAAACAAGAATTGATTCAGAATACATTCAGTCAGTAAGTAATAATCAATTTATAATTTCACGTTTGAATGAGGGAACAGATAACTTAATCAGATTTCCTATAAAATTCAAAGAAAGTGCATATTATGACGTAAATAAAACTGGTTCAAATGTTGAATTTGTTTTATCTGGTACATATGTTGATCTAGATGCAAACCATTTTGAATTTGAAAAACATGCAACTGCATTATTAAGTTGGGATTTAGATGCAACAATTATTGCAACTTCAAGCGTTGAAAAAAGCTTTGAATACACAAATGACAAAATGAAATATATGCTAGTACAATATGCAATTGATGTTGGATTAAAAGACGTTACAAAAGTCTTTCCAATGCAAAATACATCAATTAATTTTAAAGTACCACAAAATGATGCCTTAATACCACAAATTGTAACAGTAGACGCAATATCTACAGCCTTTACAAATGGAAAATCTGGCGAAACAGTAATTTTTGATGATACAAATTGGGTATATGATAATGGAAATGTATCAATAAATGTATCAAATATGCTAGAACCAGAAAATTTAATGTATCCAACTCCACAAGGAAAAGATAGATATACAATAAACGTAATTTATGCAGTAGCAGGAAAAGTAGATAATAAGCTTGCAACAACTATTTCAGTAAATACTAATATGTATAACAGTGGTACACAAAAACAATTAGAGCTAAATGGAGATTTAGAATATGATATTACAGATGCAAAAGGAAGTTTATTATCTTTCCAAGCAGATAGTATAGATGAAGAAATTAGTAAAGGAAATATATATGCAAATTACAATTTAAATTCAGATTACTATGAGACAACTTATTCAAAACTATTATCATTAAATATTTCAAAAGCAGACTTTGTAAAACAAATTTTAGTTACAGAAAAAAATGAATATTTTGAAAATGAACAAGGAGAAAAATATTCAGCAGTATCTGAGAAAAATGGTAATACATACTATAAGTCAACAACAATAAATAAAGAAAATCTAAGCACTATTTTAGGAGATACAGGAACACTTGATATACTAGATTCAAAAGGAAATGTTTTAGTTACATTAAATAAAGATACAGCTCAAGATGAAAATGGAAATGTTGAAATTACATATAATACTAGAATTTCTAAAATAGCAATAAGAGTAAATAATCCTGCAAAAGAAGGAATTTTAAATATAGTAAATGTTAAAGCAATAGCTAGACCTACTTATGAAAAAAGACAACTTATAACTTTCAAGAAAATTGTAAACACATATGATGCAGAGGCTCTATATACTGGAAATATAAAAGATGAGATAGAAACAAAATCAAATGAAGTAAACTTAAATGACACTATAACATCTGCAACTATTATGACAGGAAGAAAAGTTTTAAGTACACTTACAGACAATAAAGATATAGAATTAAAAATTGCTTTAAATAACTACAACGAAAAAACAGATCTTTATAAAAATCCAGTATTTGAAATCATTTTCCCAAAAGAAATTGAACAAGTAACTGTAAATAGCATGAGTTTATTATATGGAAATAATGAACTTAAGATTTCAAATGTAGAAGGACATAAAAACAAAAATGGAAATGTAGTACTTAAAGTTAATTTAGCTGGACTTCAAACTAAATATAGTTTAGTAAGTTTAACAGAAGGAACAAATATATTATTAAATATAGATGTTAAAGTAAATGAATTTACTACATCTAAGAATAGCAAAATTGAAATGAATTACTATAATGAAAATGCTACAAATTATGCTAATGCTAGTACATGGAATATGGAGAGTAGCAAACCTTCTGGAATGATACTTTCAAGTAATGGTATAGCTGAAACAGAAGTATCTTTCCAAAGTGCTATAGGAGTAGTTACAGCACAAAGATTATCAGGATATAATGAGAATAATTCAGTATATTCATATATGCAAGGAAAGAAATCAGACAGAGTTTTAACAGAAAGCGAAGCAAAAATTGTAACAGATCAAATTATAATAATGAATAATACTCAAGATACTATGAAAAATGTATCTGTACTTGGAAGAACATCTTTTGAGAATAATAAAACAATACTTACAAATGAAAACTTGGGAACAAATATAAATACAAAGATGTTAGAGGGATTAAGTCAAACTTTAGGTAATACAAAAAATGTAGAGATATATTATTCAGAAAATGAAAATGCAAATAAAAATCTAGAAGATTCTACAAATGGATGGACATCTACATTTTCTAATAAAATGAATATTAAATCTTATTTAATAGTATATAAAGAAGATTTAAATCCAGAAGAGATGACAGTATTTACTTACAAATATGTAATACCAGAAAACTTAAAATGTGATACAGATATTTATTCTACAATAGCTACTTATTATACAGATAGCCAAAATAAAGAGCTTGCAATAGAAGCTGATAGAGTAGGACTTGAAACAGTAAGTGCTCCAAAAATTACTGTTAATATTAGATCAAATGCAGGAGAAAGCGTAGCTGCAGGAGATATTATTGAGTATACAGTAAATGTTAGAAATATTGGAGAAGTAGATGCAGAGGGAATAAATGTTACTTTAGATATCCCAAAAGAAAGTACTTATCTAGAATACATAAATCCAACTGGAAATGAAGAAGGACGTTATGAGAAAAGAGAAGATATTAAACAATTAAATATTGATGTTGGTACTTTACTTGTGGGTGAAGATAAAGATTACAAATATAATGTAGTTGTAAATGATAAAGCTAAGACTTTATCTTCTGCAACTGTTGAAGCTGATGCAGAAGGATTATCTGAAGAAAAAGCTCCTGAAAGTACAGAAAATCCTGAAGAACCAGCTGATCCAGAAGAATCTGAAAGTAAAGAAGATGTAAAAGATGAAACACCTTCTACAGAAATAAAACAGTCAGATTTAGAAGTAGACTTTACAGAAAATTATGCAGATTTAATTGTTCCAGAACAAGAGGTATTAGAGTATTATATAAAATTACATAATAATACATTAAATTCAAAAGGAATAACTAAAGTTATCCATGCAGATGGAAGAGAACAAACTTATGACGAATACTTAGCTGAAAAAGAAAAAGAAGAAGAAGCAAATGCAGAAAATGAAAATGATCACGAAGGTGAACATGAAGATACTTATGATGATAGTGTTAAGTTCATATATGGAGAAACATTAAAAAATTTAAAATTTGAACAACATATTCCAGAAGGAGTAACTTTTGAAAAAGCAACTATTCCGGTGTTTAATGAACAAAGACAAGACTATGATTATAAAGAAGTCGGAAATTATGACGAATCTACGAGAACATTAAGTTTTGACTTTGGTGATTTAAATGTAGATGAAAATGCAACAATGACTGTATATGTAAAAACAAATTATATAGAAGAAATAAAGAAAAGCATAGGATCTTATATAGTAACTAAAGGAGATAATGTAGAAGAAAAGACAAGCTATAAAATAATGAATATTATAGGAAGGCCAAATTTAGAGACAACTTTCGTATCAAGTGCAAGTGGAAAGACTGTAAAAGGACAAGAACAAATTAAGTATAATCTTACAATTAAAAATTCAGGAATTGTTAAGATGTTTAACTTAAAACTTGTAGATATGCTTCCAGAGGAACTAAAAGGATTATCAGGATCATATTATTTTGATAATGATACAAAGAAAAAGACAAATGTAGCATTCTTAGATTCAAGACAAATGACTACAACAGTAAATCTTGATGTAAATCAAACATTACATATGGAAATTAATACTAAAGTTCAAGATGTAAAAGAAGAAAAGAAAATAGACAATAAAGTTTCACTTGAGTCTGATAATTTAAAAGAACCTTCTGAAACAGATAAAGTTTCTACAACAATACAAAAATCAGAAGAAAATGACGATGATAGTAGTGACAGAAATAATAGTAATAAAGATCAAGTTACTATTGTAGAAAACAATGAAGAAACAAGTAACAATAATAACAATCAAAATAAGGGACAAGGTACATATAAAATTACAGGTAGAGCTTGGTTAGATAGTAATAGAAATGGAAAACAAGATAAAGGTGAATTAGGAATCGGAGATATATCAGTTAAACTTTATAATGCAAATTCTAATACTATAGTTCAAACAGCATCTACTGATAATTCAGGAAATTATGTATTTAGTAAAGTTACTAGAGATAAATATTATATTATCTTTGGATATAACAACCAAAAATATGCATTAACTGATTATAAGAAGGAAAACGTAGATGAGTCATTAAACTCAGATGTACTTCTTACAAACTCATTAGCTATAACAGATATAATAAATGTTACTGGTGGAAATGTAGCAAATATTGATATAGGCTTAATGGATGCACAAGTATTTGATTTAAGCTTAGAAAAAGCTGTTAAAAAAGTAACAGTGCAGACTGGTGACAAAGTTGTAGCTTATGATTATGACAATACAAACTTTGCAAAATTAGATATTAAAGCAAAAGAATTAAAAGATGCAAAAGTATATATGGAATATTCAATAATTGTTTCAAACAGAGGAGAAATTCCAGGAACTGTTGGAAAAGTTGTAGATTATATTCCAAAAGATACAATTTTCAGTCCTGATTTAAACCAAGGATGGTATCAAGCAGAAGATGGAAGTATAGTAACAGATGGATTTAAAGATATAGTATTAAATTCAGGTGAAGCTAAATCTATAAAACTTGTACTTGTTAAACAAATGACAACTGAAAATACAGGTATAGTAAGTAATACAGCAGAAATATTAGAACATTATAATGATTCAGCTATAGAAGATATAGACTCAACACCAGGAAACAGAAAAGATGGAGAAGATGATTATGCTACAGCAGATGTTGTAATCTCTGTAAACACTGGAGGTAGCGTAATAAATGTAGCACTTGCTACTCTGATAGCACTAATTGCTCTGGTTACAGTATATTTAATTAAGAAAAATGTATTAGATAAAATGAGGAGGTGGTAATATGAAAGATATAATAAAAAGTATTTTAAGAATATTATTTATAACATTAGCGTTATCTTTAGTCATATTACTATTTCCAAAAGAAAATAAGGTAGATGCTAAAATAACAGTATCTAAAGGTTCTAAAGTATTAACTACAGATCCTTCAAATAAAGAAAAATACGCTACAAGTCAACCAATTACATCAATAGTTTCAGGAAATGCAAGCGTTGATGCTTCACAACAAATTGTTGGGTCTAATGTATTTTTAAGCTGTGGAGAGTTTATAAATAATAAACCACCATATTATTCACTATTTTGTTGTGGACATGGTGAAAGATTAACATCTGTTAATTTAAGAGAAGATTATAGTAGTAAAAAACATGTTGGATATGTACTTGTAAATGGAAAAAAAGTAGATACAACAGACAGTGGAAGAAAGATAGCATTATTATATGGACCATATTTAAGTGGAGAAAAAGTATATTATAAAAATACTGACGCTACTGTAGATGTTACAGTTTATTACGATGATGATTATACTTCATCTAGAAATACAGGACTTAAAAAAGCAAAAGAAAAAGCAGCAGGTACAATTTTTGAGTCAGGAAAGATCGAATCTGTAACTTATGGATATTACACAAACTCTGGAAGAGAAAAAGCTACACCAGCAGAAGCATATATTTTAACAGAAATGCGTAATAATACAGTAAGAAATAATTATGTTCAACTTGCTTGGTGGAACATTATATCATCTGGAGGATCTACTGGAAGTGCCGGAGGTGGCGGAAATGGAGTTATTGGTGGATCTTCATATACAGTAGATATAACATCAGATGATGAAGATAATGCTTATGGAACTCCAGATGCTGACAACTTAGAAAAAACAGGTGGACTATTTACAGAAGCTAATGATTTTCAAAATTATATTTTGGCTGTAGCAGATAGCGCAGGCGGACATCATACTCCACAAGGTATGAAGAGCCAATATAATAGTTATGGTATGTTTGACATAGATTATAAAAACTGCGTATCAGAAATAGATACTTCAGATGTTGACGTATTGTTTGATTATAAAACTAATACATATAGAGTAGGTCCATTTAGTGTAGATTATATAAGAGCTGCAGTAAAGACTACAGGTAGAGAAGCTGTAAACTTTGCAGGAATTGCTGAAGCTAAATTAAAAGTACAAGATGAAAAAGGAACAGTATCATTACTAAGATTAAGACCAGAATATTATGATGGAGCAAAAGGATTTAGAATCGTATATGATCATCAAAGAACACTTCAATATTATGATGTAAATGATTATAAAGATTATATAGAAGGAGATAACTTCTGGTACCCATACCCTTATCCAGGAGAGAAATTCTATATAGAACTTGACTATAAAGAAGATATTACATCTATTAAAGAATTAAAATTTGACTTCCACTGGTCAAATGGTGGTGCAGAATATGAAAATTTACGTGAAGGAAATGCATATATAGTTAAGTGGAAAATAGAGTCAGAATGGAAAGAAGATTTAGGACATAAAGATAACGGACACTATCATGGCATACATTATGTTTCTCATTGCCACACACATTTACATGTTTATTATAAATTTAAATATTGGGTATACTTAGAGATAGAAAGCTTTGACCCAATTGAAACTCAAAAATTTATAAATTGTATTTACTCTAAAATAGGTATTTATAAGGCAATAGATGCAGAGCTCGATATTGATTTAGATATAGATGAACTGATAGATGCAGGAAAAATTGAAATTTATCCAGGAGGCGATACGCGGCGATGGCAGCCGGCGGCAGCCTAGGATCCGGTGGCTATAAAAAAGTGGAAAGCTTAGAAGTTACTTCTGATGATTCTAGAGTCGGAGGAGAATTTGCACTTTCAGTATCAACAGGTGGATGGGATTTAACAACACAATTATCTGGATTTGTATGGAAAGAAGGAGTTAAATACGAAAAAGGTAAAGATGTTGGATTCGGTAACAATGTATGGAACAAAAATAGTGAAGATAAGAGAATGAAAAATATCGAAGTTAGAATCCTAAAAGTTGTATATAACAAGAATGGAAATAAATATACAGAAGTTAAAAGAGAAATTGCAAAAGCATATAAAACAAAGACGGTAGAGTCGGAAGGTACCGTATTACTTAAGGATGCATATACGTGGAAAAAAGATAAAGGAACAAGATTATATACAAACAATAATGGCGAATATAAAGTTTATCTGAGAGTTCCAAGTATAGAAAATAAAAAGGAAAATCAAGTAGTATCTTATGATGTAGAGTTTATATATAATGGACAAACTTATGAGGCAGTAGAATTCCTAGCATCTGCTTCTGGAAATAATGCTAAAGCTAAGTTAAAAGAATTCCAGTCAGTATCAGAAAAAGCAAAATCATCTGGCGGAACTCTAGATTATTCAAAATATAAAAATGATTCATATATAGTAGAAAATGCAAAAGCAGATACAACAAATAAACCAGTTGCAAGTGGCAGAAAAGAAATACCACTTGGAAGATTAAACTTTGATAATAATTTCTATGAAATTTATGGTGATGAATCATCTAAATTTAATGATGATAAGAGTTCAACAGGATTTGCAAGTGATAAAAATGGAAAAGATCCAATTGACTTACATTATTCTGGAAAGATGTATTCAGAATATGCAGCAGAAGAGGGAATAGATGCTGGCCCTGCTGGAGGAGATAATGATAGAATAGTTGCTTTAATTGATACAGAAGACAATGACTATGCAAAAGAAGAGTATCAAATGGCATCTAGAACATCAACAGGAAGTCACTTACTTCCATATACAGACAGAATTTACATTAGACATTATTCAGGAAAAACTCCAGATGAAAAATTAAAGAAATATGCACAATTAAAAGAAGAAAAAGGAAAGATACTAGATAAAGTAGAATCATGGTATTTCCCAATATATGAATACTTTAATCAGATAAATCTAGGACTTCTTGAAAGAGAAAGAGTAGATATATCTGTAGCAAAAGATTTATATAAGGCAGAGACTATTGTAAATCAACAAGAAATTACGTATAGATATAGTAGTTTAAGAGATTATGAAAACGAAGATAATGGCGATTATCTACATCAATTACTAGAAATACAAAATGTAAATCAAAGATATGATTTTGCTATGTATTCATCAGACTTTTACTATAGATCTGATGTATATAATGATCCACAGACAGAACTATCAGATATATTAACAGATTGGAAAAAGGATACAGAACTTGAAATGTTTGCTACATACAAGATGGTACTTTACAATGATTCTGAAACATTAGATGTTACAATAAATGATATAACAGATTACTTTGATGCAAACTTTACCCTTATAGAAGAAGATGTTAAAAAAGAAGTAATTGATTCTGAAGGAAAGAAATATGAAAAACTTATAGCAGAACAACCATATTATAGAATTTATTCATTAATGGAATCTGATTTATCATCAGGCAGTCCATATAACTACAATAGTAAAGAAGATTTAGCAGTATCAGGATTAGTAAGAAGTAGTTCAGCTCCAGATAGATCAGTTGAAAATGGAAAAATTCCGGCAGGTTCTTGGAAAGTAGAAGATGGACCTTTCGGAACAAAATGCAAATTTAAAAAATCTACACTTGACATGTTTAAGTATGTAGAAAGTAAAGATAATTTTGTAGATTCTTCAAATAATTTCGTTTTAGCACCAGGAGAGAGAATAGAATTATTCGTAACTTATGAAATAGATAGCGAAGGATACAAGATGGCAAAAAATGAAAAATATAGAGACGCAAGAGCAAATGCTGCAAGAGAAGATAAACTACTTGGAGGAAAGAATAATGTAATAGAAGTTGGAAATTATTCATCTTTCTATACTAAATCTTCAATAGGAAAACATAAAACAGTTGCTTATAAAGAGCATCAAGTAGCAGGAAGAATTGATCAAGATTCTGCTCCAAATAATATTAACTTAGATAAGACAGTTAGCACAACTATAGATGGAACTGTATATGATACTCTAGATAAAAAATGGTTTGATGATGATATAGAATCAGCACCGGTATTTAGAATTTATTTAAGAGAATCTGATGACTTAAGACAAATAAAGGGTATTGTTTGGGAAGATAAAGATACAAAAGATGTTAAAGGGGATAGTGCAACAGGAGATGGCTTATATACTTCTGATGAAGAAGGCGTTCCTGGAGTAACAGTAAGTTTAGTAGAAAAAATTAGGGCAAAGGCTCCGCGGAAGTGGCGATATGGTAGAATATGAGTTTATATGGCCTGATGATATAACAAGTGTATTACCGGATTTTGAACCAATTACGAAAACAAATGATGATGGTACATATAGCTTTACAGATTTACCAGCTGGTATTTTCCAAGTAAGATTTGAATATGGTAATAGTGAAGATACTTTAAAATATAATGGACAAGATTATGAAAACACAGCATATCAAATTGATGAAACAAATGCTGGAAGCTATGAGGATTCAGAAATTCAAAACTGTGATACAAAGAATAAAGCTGGAGAGCCAACTCTAAACAATGAATGGCATGATTTAGGTGATAATGACACAGCTAAAAAATTAGAGGAAGATAGAGTATCTGATGCAAGAGATTATGAACCTCAAAGATTGAGAGTAATTGCATATTCAAGAACTATTACAAACTCAATTGGTGAAGTATTTAAGGCAAATGATAAAGCAAATGATGAAGACTCAGGAAGTGCCACTCCATTATCAGATGAGTATAAAGAAGAGTTAATAGCAGGAACTGCAATGATAGCAAATACAGCAAAATTAAACATTGAGATAGAAAAATCTAGTGAAATAGATTATTCAGATTACAACATAAGTGATACAGAAAAAGGACCAAAATACACAAATGGTATAGCAGTAAAGAGAGTAAAGAATCCAGATGATAAAGATGTACAAGAAGAGCCACATGAATACAAAGCTGAAAATATAGACTTTGGTCTAGAGCAAAGAGCTAAATCAAGTATTCAATTAGATAAATATCTAAAGAAAATACAATTGACTAAGAATAATGGTAAGGAAGTAATTCTTGAAGTATCAATGGATGATGAAGAAAAAATCATTAAAAATGCAGAAGGTACTGTAAATGATGGTAAGATACTTGTTCTTACACAAGGTGGAGGAGTTCAAGGATACAAATATATCACAATGGATAGTAGTTACTTCCAAGACTTAACTGTTAAATTAACTTACAGAGTAGATGTAGTAAATGAAGGCGAAGTAGACTTTACATCAAAGATTCTAGATGAGACATATATACCAGAAGAAATACAAAAGATTGCAGACGAAATAGAAGGTGATTATGAAGACAGTAGCAAATTTACTCCATTAATCACAGGTGAAGATATTAAATATGGTGAGAAAGTAGGACATTACTATTATGCAAATGATACAGGCGAAGATGATGTTATAGCAAAGACTACTGTAAACCAATTAGCAGACTACATAGATCCAAATATATCTGCAGATTCAGGAGCTACAAGCAACTTAGAAGATACAGCTTGGGTAGTAAAGAATAACTATGAAGGATATACAGACGGACCACTTACAACACTTGATGGATTAATTTCTGAAGAGTCTTATTATACAGATGATGCAAGTGGAGTTACAGTATTAGCAGATAATGAAGGAAATAAGCTTGTAACAGAAACTAAAGATAACCTTGCTTTATCTGTAGCAGAAAATATTAAAAAGAATCCAAGAACTGCTATTAAATATACAAGAGAATCTAATAACAGAAGAAAAACAACTCCTAAAGGTTACACATTTGTAGAAGATACATTTACAAGAGATAATGCGTATGAATATAAAGATAATAATAGTAAAGATAACTTCTATAATAAGAAACTTACAAAAGAATTAGTACCAATATCATATGAAGAAAAAGAAGATGATGAAGAAAGAGGAGAGATCACATTCATAACAAGTGCTACAATTGCTACACCAGATGATGCAAATAATATGAATTACAATAACTTAGCTGAAGTATTAGTATATTCTAATAAAGTAGGTAGAAGAACATTTATGGAAAATGTAAGTGATACAGAGGAACATGAAACAATTAAGAAAGACGAAAAATCAATTGCAACTACTCCAGGTAACGCTTTAGAAATAGTAAAAGAATTAGGATTCTGGGAGGCTGGACATACAAGTAACTTACATAAATCAGATGAATTTGCAGAAATAGATGCAGATGCTACTGAAATTGTAACATTTACAGAGCCTACTGGTTTAAAATATGCAGAGTTATTAAGAACACATTATCTACAAATTATATTAGTGGCAATGGGAATACTTGCAGCAGGAATTGTAGTAATTACTGTAAGAGTAGTTAAGAGAAAAAGAGATTACTAAAAATATATGCATAAATAAACAAAAGATAATTTAAAAATAAAAAAGAAAAAAGTACAAAAGATAAAATACTTGCTAGGATTTATTTCTAGCAGGTATTTTTTGTGCACATTTTTTAATAAAATGTGGATAATTATATAGATTTTTTTAAAATATAGGAATAAAAAATCCCCTTTAAAAGAGACATGCAAAATAAATGCATAATCTCTCTTAAGGGGGCAAGAAAAGATCCCTGCTTTAGGTACAACTCCCCTGTTTAGACTTACACTTGTCAAAGCTTGGGCAACCTTTGCAAATCTCTTCGTCAAAATTATCGGCACTTACACCTACTAAAATTCCAGGAAGAACAATACTCAAAAAATCATCTAAATTTGGCTCTACAGCTACGTTTTTTAGGCTTTCTTCCATAGCTTTGATAGCTACTTTATATTCTGTATCTGTTGGCCTGTTAAGAACCAGAAATTCCAAGAATATGATTTTGTTAGTCTTGATTAAGATAACAGATAAGATAGCCATAATTAACATAGCAGGTAAGCAAGCAAGTCCTGGAACAAAACGAGCAAGTCCGAATCCGAAGTATACAATGGCTTGTTTAAAACCAATTAGCGAACCGCAACCATAAGAATAAGAAGAATATTCTCTAATTTCTTCTAGTGTTGGAATACGCTGAAGATCATAGAAAGCATTGATTACTGCGTGCTCTGCAGAGTGAAACCTTGCAAGCTGTTTTACATGTTTATTTCCAAATAAGCACTTTATAAACATTATCACAGGATATGCGACATATTCAAAAGAGCGACTTAAAAGGAAAAGTGCAAAAATTATCTCGGATAACCGAACGTGCGATGTAAATATGAGAGCAAAGAAAGCAATGAGTAAGACGAAGGATAATACTTGAGTTGCAACCCTTGCCTTAAATGCTTCATGCGCTAGAATAAGGTCATCCGTGGTTGTTTGCGAGTGAAATTCTACGCGTCTGCAGGTAATACTTCCATTTCGAAGAAGAGAAGCTTTTACTGCTCTAAATGATAAAAGTGCGATTGGGCCGTAGCTTCTCACAGGATTGATGGTTATGCCATCAGTACTAGAGTAAGCTTCAAACCGGAAATCTCCAGTTTCTGGACAAATTTTCTTCATAGTCATACCTCCTAAATGTTATGTAAACATTATAGCATTTTATATAAAAAAGTTCAAATAAGTACTATTTAACTTTAATATTATCTTTTATTTTTTCATATTTGCTATCACCAATTCCCGCAACATTTTTTATATCTTCTATATTTTTAAATTTACCATTTTCTGTTCTATAAGTGATAATACTTTCTGCTAAACTTTCACCAATACCATTTAATGTTTGAAGCTCTTCTAAAGATGCTTTATTTATATTTATAAGACTAGTTTTAGAAGTACTTTCTGATTCTTCAGGAAGGACAATACTATCAACACCATCTGATATATAATTTTCAACATTTTTATCCTTTTTGCTTGGAATATAAATTTTTTGCCCATCTTCTAATTCATAAGCTAAGTTTATTCTATTAATATCTGCATCTTCTGTAAGCCCGCCTGCTTTATCAATGGCATCAGAAATTCTACCACCTTCTGGTATTTTTATAATACCTTCATTTTTTACTTCTCCAGTAATATGAATAACTATTGTATATTCATCATATGATGAAGTAGAAGAATCTTCTATATTTTCATTTTCATCATTTTTAAGACTTATTATATTTAAATCTTGTTTTTCAGTAGAATCAAAACTTTTAACTACAAATATTAAAGTAAGAAGTACTGCAAAAACAGAAATAATTAAAATAATTTTTTTATTCTTTTCAAGATATATTTTTACTTTATTTAACATTTTTATCCCTTCTTTCTATTGTTTTTTGTCGAAAAATAATGTATATTAGTTTTAATCTTTTTTGATTTAAAGGAGATTATCTATGAAATCTACGAAACATATTTTAAAAATATTTTTAATATTGATTATTATTCAGACTTTGTGTTTTCCGCTTTCTAGCTTTTCTACAACTGCAGAAGATGCTCAAAAGCTAAATTCTTCTATAAAGTCACGGAGCAGCTCTTGTAATGGAAGCAGAAACTCGGAAAAGTTATATATGAAAAAAATGGTTATTCAAAAAGATATCCTGCAAGTTTAACTAAAATACTTACAGCAATAATTGCAATTGAGAACTGTAGTTTAGATGAGATGGCAAAGGTTAGCGAATATGCAGTAAAATCAATTCCATCAGGCTATACAACAGCAAATATTCAAATAGGCGAGACTTTAAGTGTAAAAGATTTACTTTATGCATTAATGCTTGCATCAGCAAATGAGGCTGCAGTAGTACTTGGAGAACATATTTCAGGAGATTATAAAGAATTTGCAAATCTTATGAATGAAAAAGCAAAAGAAATTGGTTGTCAAGATTCAAATTTCGTAAATGGAAATGGTATGCATGATAAAAACCATTATACAACGGCATATGATTTAGCTTTAATTACAAGATATGCAATGAAAAATGAAACTTTTAGACAGATAGTATCTACTACATCATATACACTTCCAGCAACTGGAGTATATCCAGATAGAAGTAGAACTTTTTCAAATACAAATGCTTTAATAATAGTAAATAAAAATAATGTAGAAAATAACTTTTATTATCCAGCAGCTATTGGCGTTAAAACAGGATATACAACTCCTGCTGGTAATTGCTTAGTATCAGCTGCAGATAAAAATGGTATGGAATTTATTACTGTAACACTTGGCGCAAATGCAAAAGATGTAAGATATAAAGATGCAATAAGTTTACTTGATTTTGCTTTTAATAATTATTCATTTGTAAAAATAAAAGGAAAAAATAATTCTATAAAAACAATAAGCATAGAAAACGCAACAAATGATACAAAAAATTTAAATTTATTAATAAATAGCGATATTGTAGCATTAGCAAATCTAGATAATAAAAATCAAGAAATAGAGCCAAATATTGTTTTAAAACAAAATTTAGCAGCACCAATAAAAAAAGGTGAGGTAATAGGAACTGCAACATATGAATTAGATGGACTTACATATACGGCAGATATACTGGCAGGACATGATGTAGAAGAAAAAAGTGATAAGATTGCCAAAATTGCAATAAGAGTAGTAATAGTAATATTTATTATCATATTAGTAGCTCGGAATATTATTAAAAAGAAAATATAAAATGGATAGAATCAAATATAAAAGAACAAGACATTTGAATAATAATTAAAAAAACAAGAAATAAAAAGGACTTAAAACTAAAATTTTAAGCCCTTTATTTATTTTTTATTATTAATCAATTGAAGCTTCTGCTTTTTTCTCTTCCTTTTCATTAAATAAGAACATTTCATCTATTATTTCTTCTGTTTCATCTTCATCATGAACGAAGAACCAAAGATTAGAAGGACCTATTCTATCTGCAACTCCAGGAAGTGTAGTTGATTTAATATTATCAATATTAAAGTCAATAGCAGCAGGAACATATTTTAAAACTTCGTTTATATCAAGGTTAGTATCTACATTATCAAGTACAATTTTTATTAAGTCTCTAATTTTAGATACATTTTTTAATTGAAGAGTTTGCTTAGCAGTAGCTATTATAAAGTTTCTTTGAGTTTTCATTCTACCAAAATCATTATCACCATACTTGTATGGATATGATGTACCATCATTATTATGTCTAAATCTTAATAATTGCTCAGCTTTTTTACCATCTATTAACTGTTCACCTTTTTTTAGATTAATATGAAGATCTTGCTTTTTAGAATCATACTTCATATCAATTGGAACATCAAATTTTACTCCACCAATTTTATCTATTATTTTTACTAATACTTTAGTATTTACAACGACATAATTGTTTATATCTAATCCTGTAAGTTCTTCAACTTCTTTTAAAGTAGCTTTAGGACTATTTTTATGATTTGCATATACTGCATTTATTTTATCTTTTCCATGAGCCAAAGACTCATTATTTCCTATAAAAGTATCTCTTGGAATTGAAAGAATAGATGCTTGCTGAGTTCTTGGATAATATGCACATAGCATAATAGTATCTGTTAAATCTCTATCTATATCTTTACTAACACCCATTACTAAGCAATAAATAGGTTTTAGATTTTTAATATCTTCTTCAGACTGTCCTGTTATCATCATAGTAGTTTTTTTAGTTGCAAGCTTTAACATTTCTTTAGGCTGCCAATTAGTTTTAACACCAAGATATGCTATAAGACTTCCTGCAAGTAAACAAGCAATTAATACAAATATAAGCAAAATTTTTAATAAAACCATCAAGAAACGAACTAAAAAGAAGGGCTTTTTATTCTTTTTAGATTTCTTATTTTGTACTGCGCTTGTTTTTTGTTTACTGTTTTTATATTTACTATTAGAATTATTAGTATTATTTTTCTTTTTATTATTATTTTTTTTACTTTTTTTAGAACTAGAAGCATTTTTTTGTTTTTGCATAGCTTTTTTTTCAAGTTCTTTATCTCTTTTTTTTAAAATCTTTTGTAGTCTTTTTTCTTCTTTTTCTCTTATCTTTTGTTCTTTTGCTTCTCTTTCTTCTCTTTCACGTCGTTCTCTTCTACTCAATATAATTTCACTCCTATTTAGTAGATTAAATCACATTTTTCCCAATTATACCAAACAAAAAAAACATAATCAAGAAGTATAAAACATCTTTAAATTTAAACTTATATTTAAAAGATTATTTTATAGCTTTTACGATTATGTTTTCATTATATAAAACAGATCCTAAAACAGAACTATTAATTGTATTATCTATTTTTTTTGAATCAATATTTATTAAAGGAACAATAATTAAAATAAGTGCAAATATAATATAATTTATTAAAATTCCTTGGAAAATACCATATATTAGACCACCTAATTTATTAAATTGATTTATAATAGGAAGACTAGTTATTATTGAAAATAGCTTATTTGCAAAGATTAAACCAATTCTTAAAATTATAAATAAAAAAATAAATGATGAAACTTCAATTATAGTTTCAGTTAAACTTTCTGATATAATTTCTAAAGTAGCATTTTTTGCATCTTGAATAATGTATTTATTTGCTAGATTTATTATTTCATTTTCAGAAGTTTCAATATTTTCATCTTTTATATGATCATAAATTGTACTTTGAATAGTATCATCTATTTTTGTGTTATTCATTATAAATGAAGATAGAGGTTTGTAGAAAATAATTGTAATAGCTATTGCTATAATAAAAGCAACAAGACCAAGTACAACTTTTACAAGACCTCTTTTATATCCTAAAACAATACAAATAAATAAAATTAAAATAATAAATAAATCTATAAAAATTCCCATATAGCTACCTCTTAAAAAGTTACTATTTTAATTTTGTCTTTATATATTATAATAGCTAGTTCATTTGATAATTGAACATCTTTTATTTCATCTGTACCGACATATCTTTTCTTAAGCCAACCATTATTATCAATGAATTCTACATTTGTATTTGAAATAATTGAAATCATTTTATCAGAAGAAATTAATTTTTTTACGTTTCCCTCTAAAGCATATAATTTTTCTTTAGAATTTTTAATATTACAAATTCTAAGTCTATAATCTGATTTAAAAATTTCAGAAGATTCTTTTTCTATTTTAATATATTGGTTACTTAAGTTTGTATCCATAAATAGAGTATTTTTATTTACTTCATATATTTTTTCTGTATTTTTTGGAGTTATGTTTAAAATATATGAATCAAATAGGCAAGTAGCAGTATCTTTATCAGAAAAATGAACATTAGTTGCAATATCTCCAGGAGTTGCATCATAAGTATTTACCGTTGCATTGTTTTTATCTTTTTGAGCAGCATCTACAGAAATTATTTTGACTTTAGATTTTGCAGATACTCCAGAATAATCAATTTCTGCAAATACAACATATTTATTGTCTTTTGAGATATCACTATCTATTGCAAATGTACTAGATAGATATTGTGTAAATACGATATTTCCATCTTTATCATAAACAGATATAACTGATTCATATGTAGTATCAGTTATTATTGCAGATACATATCCATTTTTATTAACACTAATACTTGAAACTTTTCCTTCAACTTCTTTTTCCCATTTTATAGTCTTATCATGAATTAAATAAATTTTATTTCCATTTTTATCACCAAGTGCTAGATACTTTTCACAAGAGTCAGCAACTGGTTCAGAAAGAATTACATCTAATTTATCTTCTTCTTTTGCTTTATTAGAATAAAAAGTAAGAGCACCATTATTTACAGTAATTATTTTATTATTAAATACAGAAATAAAAGATAAACTTTCAACATCTAGTTCTAATTGAATAGCATTTTTTTCATTTATTTCTTTTCTTAATAAATGCACATCTATATATCTTCTAAAGTTATTATTTGCTAAATAAAGTGCGATACAAATAATAGCAATACATATTAATAATATAATAGCTGCTACTTTTATGTTCTTTTTAACTTTTTTAGTCTCTTTAAAATTTTCAATAGAATATTGCTCCATAATAACTCCTATTTTATCTTTTGTACATTATTTATATCAATTACGACAAAAATTTTCAATATTTTACTTTTATTTTAAGAAATATAATATAATTTTTTATTAAAATATAAAAATTAAAAAGACCAATGATTCCAAAAACAGGATAAAATAGCTTTATTAAATTTTGAAACCCTATAAAAGAAGTACATATTGAAATAAAGTTTAATATAAGAATAAACCTAGTAAAATCATTTTTATTTTTTACTATATTTGTAACTGCAGAATATTCGGTAGATATAGCAGTGCTTAGAATAGAAAATGCTATACCAAATTTAAAGAGAAATATTGTAAATAAAGAATGACTTTTGATTGCTTCAAGCATTGGAAGAGAAGCATTTATACAATTTGGATTATTTTCAATTAGGAAGTATATTATTATTCCAGAAAAATATGTTGTTATAGAAAATAAAAAAGAAATTATAAAAGATTTTCTTTTTGATAATAATGTATTATCTTTTAATTTTAAAATAATTGGAATTAGAGAAATTGAATTATAGCTTGTATATAGAATTCCTAGACATAAAAATGAAAAATCAAAAGTATTAAAGTCTAGAGAAGGTATATGTAAATTATTATTTATACCTAGAAATAAAATTATAAAAATAAGAAATGGCACAAATATTAAATTAAACTTTTCTATTCTAGAAATATTTCCTTTTAAAATGAAAAAAACAATAGATGTGCTAATTATACTGCTTAATAAATAATTTATATTAAAATTTTCATTTAGAAAAGAAGAAAGCCCTGCTATCATAATAAAATAACTTACGATTAAAAATAAAGTAACAGCACTTTTTAATATAGTTTTTATTATTTTAGAAGATATAGTTTTATTTACTAAATCATTATAATTTGATTCTTTATTAATTAGTGATAAATATACTACGATAAAAAATAATATAGATGAAAGTAAAAGTCCAAGTAGACCTAAAAAACCTACTCTATTAAAAAACAAATATATTTCTGCTCCAGAAATAAATCCAGCACCAATAACAGTTCCAAGTAAAACACAAAAAATTTTCATAATATTATTTATATCCAAAATTATAGTAAAATATGAATAAAAATATATTAAAATAAAAAGAAAAAACATACACAGTTTTGTGCATGCTTAAAATTCAAAATCCTATATTATTTTTCATCTGAGTCGTTCATAATTTTTAAATTATCAATTGAAAAACGAATACAATCATTTATAAATTCATTAACTGAATTTAAATTATTGTCTAATACAATAAGTCTTACTTTTTCAAGTAGATCACTTTCAATTCTACAAGTAAATTGTTCATAATCTTTTTTCTTCTTACTTCTTATAACAAAATCTGGCATTTAACTCACCTCATAGTAGATTCTAATATATATTTTAAAATTATGATATACTCTTTAAAGACTATACGAAGAATTATTTACCAATTAATGTTTTAGTTGACGAAAAGGAGTTTTTTAAATAAAATTAATTATATTTAAATTTGTTATACATAAATATTTATATTAGGAAAGGTAAAGCAAAGGTGAAATTATATCTATCATCATATAAAACTGGAAATCGTAAAGAAGTGCTTAAAGAATGGATAAAGAATAATGGAAACAACATAGGGGTTATTATAAACTCTAGAGATTATGCACCAGATTCTAAAGAAAAAGAAGAAAGTATAAATAAAAATATTTTAGAATTAGAGATACTAGGATTTAAAGTAGATATAATTGATTTAAAGAAATATTTTGGAAAAGAAAATATATTAATAGAAGATTTAAAAGAAATAAAGGCTTTTTATGTTATTGGTGGAAATGTTTTTACATTAAGACTTGCAATGAAATATAGTGGATTTGATAATTTTTTAAAAAGCATATCTAATAAAGATGGATATTTGTACGCTGGATATAGTGCAGGAATTTGTGTTTTGGCTCCTACATTTAAAGGATTAGATATTGTAGATGATATAGTTAATCCTTATTCAAATGAATCTGTATTATATGAGGGATTAAATCTCATAGATTTTGTTCCTGTTCCACATTATATGTCAGACCATCCAGAAAGCGAAAAAATAAATGAAGTCGTAAAATATTATGAAAAAGAAAAGATTAAGTACAAACCGCTAAGAGATGGAGATGTTGTAATTATAGATTTATAAAAAAATTTTTTAAAAAATATATACAAAAAAAGTTGTATATGGTAAAATTACAAAAAACCTTATAAATCCGACATAATTAATATTTTTTTCTAAAAAATATATACAAATTTAGAAAAATATGTTATTATATAATTGTAGGAAAAAGTTTGCGAATATCGTTATAAATAAAGGAGGAAGAGTAAGATGATGAATAAGAAGGTAATGAAAGTTGTATCTACAATATTAATGATTCTTATGATATTATCAGTTGTATCAACAGTATTTGGATCTTATGTACCAACAGCTAATGAAGGTGCTCCTGGTGCTGAAAGTATCAAAAATATCTTAAATGGTATTTTAGGTATAGCTCAAATTATTGGTATAGGTGTTGCTGTTATAATGTTAATAGTTTTAGCTATTAAATACATTTCTGCAGCTCCTGGTGATAAAGCTGAAATTAAAAAGCATGCTGTTATATATATCGTAGGTGCAGTTGTATTATTCGCTGCATCAGGAATATTACAAATAATCAAGAGCTTTGCTGGATTAATTAAAGCATAGATAATTGAACATAACAGTACGAAAAAAGATTATCGTTGCGATAATCTTTTTTTACAAAGAAGGTGATTATTTGAAATTTAAAAAAATTACAATTGTTTTTTTAATAAGTTTAGTACTAATTTTATGTACTGCATCATGTACATATGGAGTAACAGGTATATATAATAACTTAACCCCAGATACAGGTGTATCAAATATTGCGCAAGCAATTTTAGGAGTTATAAGGGGTATTGCAGGTGTAACTGCAGCAGTAGGAACTATTGTACTTGGTATTAGATATGTATATAGTGCACCAGGTGAAAAGGCAGAAATAAAGAAAAAAATGATACCTTTTATTATAGGAGCTGTATTGATATTTGGTGCGACTGTTCTAGTTGATACTGTATATCAAGTCGCTAAAGGACTATTTTAGATAGGGGGTATTATTATGAAGAATAAATCAGCAAAATTAATAAATGTATTTTGTATAATATTATTTGTTTTTCTATATATTCCTATAATAGTAAATGCAACTGTAGCAGGAGTTAATGTAGGAAATGGAGCAAATTCTACAGTTGTTAATGCAGGAAAAAATATACTAGGTATTGCACAAATAATTGGTGTTGGAGTTGCAAGTATAATGTTAATAGCATTAGCTATTAAATATATAGTTTCATCTCCAAGTGATAAAGCTGAGATAAAAAAACATGCGGTAGTATATATAGTAGGTGCAATATTTATATATGCAGCTGCAGGAATTCTTAAAATCATACAAGTTTTCGCAGAAGGAATGGGAAAATAAAAAATAAGAAATTTAATATATTTAAGAGAGAGAACATATGCTTATATCGTAATAGATATAGCGTCTCTCTCTATTTTTTTACAATCTTATTACATTTAATAAAATTCGTTGAAGATAAAAAACAGTTGGAATATAATATAATTAACTATATTAAAATGGGGGAAAATGTATGAAAAAGAAGAAAATAGTAGTAATTTTAACAGTACTTTTAATGCTTGTAATATGCGCTCCTGTAAGGTCTTATGCAAGCAGTGGATTTTCATTCCCAAGTTGGAGTCAACTTCAAAGTTCTGCAAATGGATTTTTAAATAAAGGTAAAAATAATAACGTATCTACTTCACAAATGTCTAATGTATTCTTACCAGCTGCAAGAATTTTACTTGGTTTTGCAGTAATAGTACTTGTTGGAGTAACTATCGTTATGGGTATAAAATATGTAATTGCGACACCAGAAGAAGCTGCAAAATTAAAACAGCAATTAATTGGATTAGTAGTATCTGCTGTTGTTATATTTGGAGCAGTTGGTATCTGGACGTTAGCATACAACGTATTTAGTTCAATTTTCTAAAACAATTTACAAAAGGAGGATAAATATGGGAAGTTATTATATTCCTAGAAATTTAAGAGGAGAGACAAGAATTCTTTATATTTTTACGGTAAAGTCACTAATTACAACAATTGCTGGAGCTTTGATAGGATCTGTATTTCTATTTATATTTAGTCTAATGGGACTTTCAATAGTAGGAATTGTTATTATTGCAATATTTGCTTTAGCAGGATTTGGAATAGGTGCTATAAAAATACCAACACTTGGAGGAATTCCTATCACGAAAAAGATAGGTGGAGAACCATTAAGTGAAATAATATTAAGATGGATAAAATTTAATCAAAATAAAAAAATGTATGTTTATACAAAGGAGGAAGATAAGAAATGAGTGTTGTAACAATTCTACAAATTATACTAGCAATCTTAGTATTTATAATATTTTGCTTAATTGGTGTATATGTTCTTATCATGTATATAAATAAGAAAAAAGAAGAAGAACCAGAAGAAGAAGTAGTTGAAGATGAATCTATGGGAACCTTTAGAGGATTGTCTAAAGAGTCAATCTACAAATTCATGGAATTTGATGAAATCAAAGATAACATGATTATAAGAAAAAATAGAAACCAATATGTAATGGTAATTCAATGTCAAGGTGTAAACTATGACTTAATGTCAGAAGAAGAAAAAACAGCAGTTGAGGAAGGTTTCGTACAATTCTTAAATACTTTAAGATTTCCTATCCAACTATATGTTCAAACAAGAAGCTTAAACTTGAAAGATATTATAGATGAATATAAAGCAAAAGTTTCAACAATTGCAACAGATATAGAAAAAATAAATGCAAGAATTGCAAATGCTAAAGCAAAAGGAAATGAAAAATTAAGACAAAGACTTGAATTTGAAAAACTTAGAAAAAGCAGAGTACTAGATTATGGTGTTGATATTTCAGATTACGTTGGAAGAATGAGCTTAAATAAAAATATCTTACAACAAAAAACGTATGTAGTAATTTCTTATTTTTCTAGTGAATTTTCTGGAGCAAATGATTGCTCACCAGATGAACTTGATAACATGGCATTTTCTGAATTATATACTAGAGTTCAATCTGTTATACATGCACTTCAAGCATCAGGAGTAAATGGAAAAATATTAGATTCAGAAAGTTTAGCAGAACTTCTTTATGTTGCATATAACAGAGATGATTCAGAACTTATCCAATTATCAAAAGCATTAGATTCACAATATGATGCACTATACAGTACAGGAAAAGATGTTTTAGAAAAGAAACAAGAAAAATTACAAGAAGCAATAGATGCTGAAGCACTTGAACTTGCAACAGACAGTATAATAAAAGCAGATAGATATAGACAAATAGATAAACTTAAAAAAGCTCAAATGGTAAAAGATAAAGCTACTGATATTATAGAAGAATATAAAGACCAAATGGATCCAGTAATATATGAAGGTGCAAAAAATGAAATTGCAAAAGCAAAACTAGAAGATGAAGAAGAACCAGAAGAAGAGAAAAAAACTGGAACTAGAAGAACTAAAAAAGATACAGAAGAAAATTAAAGAGGAGGGGAGAAGTTAGATGAAAAAGAATAAAGAAGAAAATAATAACCAAGATGAGATTGTTCTAGAAGAACCTCAAAAAACTTTAGGTTTATTAGAAAAAAATAAAAAGAACATAAAAGATTTAATTGCTCCTGCAGGAATTGATGCTAGTAATGCAGATTATTTGGAGATTGTATCAAGTAGACCAAGATATGCAAGAAGTATGATAGTATCAACTATTCCTAGAATGTGTACTTTCCCTGAATTTTTAAGAAGTATGTATACATTTGGAGACTTAAACGTATCAGTATTTATAAATCCTGTTAGTGAAAACGTTTCACAAACAGAATTAAACAGAACTATAAACGAACTAGAATCTGAAAGAATTGTAGCTTGGGATAGAGGAGATATAAACAGAGAGAGAATTTTAGCTCAAAAGAGAGCTGAGGCTGAAGAGCTAAGAGATCAAATCGCTGCTGGATTTAACAAACTATTTGATGCATCAATTGTATGTACATTATTTGCATATTCTCTAGAAGAACTAGATAAATACACAGAACTTCTAGCATCAGAAATGTCAAAAACATTAATTGGTGTAAAACCAGCATGGGCACTTCAAGATGAAGCATTAAGATCAAATATGCCTTTCTGTGAGAACAAAATAAATAAAACACATACATTTGATAGACGTTCAATGTCAACAGTATTCCCATTCTTCACATCAGATGTAGGTCATGAAAGAGGAATTCCTCTTGGATTTAATAGACAAACAGGACTTCCAATATTATTTGATAACTTTAGCCCAACACTTGCAAATTATAACATGGTTATATTTGGTAAGTCTGGTGCTGGTAAAGGTGTTACAATAAAAACTTTAACAGCTCGTTCAGCCGTACTTATGGGAATTGAAAGTTTAGCACTAGATGCTGAAGGTGAGTATGGAATAGTTGCAGAAGCACTAGGTGGAGTAAATGTAACAATAAGTCCAAACTCAAAGACTATTATAAATATATTTGATATAGAGCCTGAAATAGTAAAAGACGAAATTACAGGAAAAGAAAGAGTTGTATTAAACGTAGAAAATAAAGTAGAGGACGTAACTCAAGCTTTACTTACAATGGCAAGAGGTAGTACAAGAAGTACAGAAGTAAATGAGCTTACAAAACAGATTATTTCTGAAGCTGTTGCTCAAGAATATGAAAGTGTTGGTATTACAAACAATGTTGATAGTTTATATGTAAATTCATCATCACTTGTAAAAGACAGACTAGAAAAAGAGAAAAAACCAATGCCAACAATAAGTTCTTGGTATGACAGAATATACAAAAATGCTCAAAGTAATGAAAACCCTGACTATAGATTCCATTATAGTTATTTAATAAAAGTTATGAAGCAATATGTAAAATCATTTAATGGACAAATGTCATATTTTGATGGTCAATCAACATTTGAACTTTTAGATGGTATGCCTTTTATAAATCTAGATATTTCTCAACTAGAAGAAAATTTTGCAAGACCACTTGCACAACAAATTCTTCTATCATGGATTTGGGAGAAATATGTTAAGAAAAATAGTGAGGATAAATCAAAAGCTGTTAAGAAAAGAGTACTAGTTGATGAGGCTTGGATGTTACTTCCATACCCAGAAGCTGTAGATTTCTTAAACAAGATGGCAAGACGTGCTAGAAAAAGAAACGTTTCACTTGCAGTTATGTCACAGAAATTCCAAGATTTCTATGAGAAACCAGAAGTACAAGCAGTTTTAACATCTTCAGACACAAAACTATTCTTAGCACAAGATAAATCAGAGATTCAATATATAAAAGAAGTATTTAAATTAAGCGATGGTGAAGCTCACTTCTTAACTACATGTCAAAGAGGTGAAGGATTATTAAAAGTTGGTGAGGATACTGCTATAATTGCAATTCAACCAACTAAGAAGGAATTTGAATTCGTTGAAACAAACATGAACAAACTTGCACAATTAAAAGAGGGAAATTAAAAAGGATCAAATTATATGAAAGAAAAAATAATTGGATTATTGATTGTTGTTTTAGCTTTAACAGCAATATTACCTAATTACATATATGCTGATGATGACGATGATGATGAAAGAGTAGATGCTGAGGCTGTAGAGCAAGCATATGGATATGATAATTATCAACAACTTACAGAAGAAGCAACAACTACTGTAAGTGGTAGAGATGATGTAAGTATTACAAAAAGAGTATCTTCTACATTTTCTCTTGGTGCAGCAGCTGCTGCTGGAGTTGGAATGGTAATTGCATTTCCATTTATGATAGTACATACTTTAATATCAATTGTCGCATCAGAAGGATCTGGAAATTTTGAATGGTTTACAATAGACGCAGTTGTATTTAATGAAGTAAAATTTTTAGATGCCAATTATGTTATTGAAAACAATGGAAGTAAAATTTCAGATGCTCTAAAGTCTAGTGTTCTTATGTGGTATTACATAGTAAGAATACTTGCAGTAGCAATAAGTTTACTTGTACTTATATATGTCGGAATAAGAATGGCACTATCAACTGTTGCTGATGATAAAGCAAGATATAAGAAGATGCTTGTAGATTGGGTATTTAGTTTTGCATTATTATTTGTTTTACATTATTTTATTACGATAGTACTTGTATTTTGCGAAGCATTAGTTTCAATGCTTGGATCTATAGGAGTAAAAACATTCGAAAAAAGTTTACTTGCACAAATATTTGTACAAGCAGGACGTACTAATGGTTGGAGCTATGTTGGAATATTACTTATGTACTTAGTTATGGTATTTTATGAAATTAAATTTTTCTTAATATATCTAAAAAGACTTTTAGCAGTAGGATTTTTAATTGTTATATCACCACTTATAACAATTACATATTCAATAGATAGAGCAGGAGACCGGAAAAGCTCAAGCTTTTGAAACATGGATGAAAGAATTTTTAATGTTTTGCTTTACACAACCAATGCATGCAGCATTGTATTTAGTATTTATAAATACAGCTTATGAGATATTCCAAGTTGCGCCTTTACTTGCAGTATTATTCTTCATGGGATTATCTAGAACAGAGAAGATGCTTAGAAATCTATTCGGAATGAAAGGTAGAGTTTCTCAGGGCGGTATGGCAGATACATTTAGATTTAAGAGAAAATAAGCATAATGAATTAAAGTTTAAATAAAGGATGGAGAAGGAAATGAAAAAATTGTGGGAAAAAATTTTACCATGTATCTTGATATTTACAGTATTACTGAATTTTCAAGCAGCAAATGTATATGCTTCAGACCCAATGTCAGAAGAAGGTACAACTAATTTAATAGAAGAAGCAGGTGGAGGAAGTATATTTGGTACTGTAGTAGATGGTATAGTTGGTATACTTACAATATTCTTAAGAGTAATAGTAGTTGGAATTGCAGGAGCTGTGCAAGGTGTAATTACTGCTATAGGAAGTGCCGATGGATCTACAATGACTCGGATGGCTGACACCAGACGATATATTCTTTAATAGAATATCATTTACAAACATAAACTTCTTCGACTTTAGTTGCGGTGCTGCAGTAAAAGTTATAAGACAAAACGTTGCAGCTTGGTATTATACATTAAGAATATTTGCAATTGCAGCATTACTTGTAGTTTTATTATATATTGGTATAAGAATGGCAATATCAACAGTAGCATCAGATCAAGCAAGATATAAAAAGATGATTACAGACTGGCTTGTAAGTTTTGCTTTAGTATTTTTGCTACACTACATTATAATAATTGCTTTAAATGTAAATAACGGACTTGTTTCAATATTTAAAGGAATAATGGATAACTTACCAAATTCTTCTAATTCAATAAGCTCTTATGAGAAACTTGCATCATCACTTGTTAAAAAGAGCTTTATTGGTACAGCATCAGTTACATGGGCAGCAGCAATATGTTATGCAATATTAGTTGGTGTTACAGCAGCATTTTTATTCTCTTACATAAAACGTATGCTTACAGTAGGTTTCTTAATTATGATAGCACCAATAATTACAATTACATATTCAATAGATAGAGTAGGAGATGGTAAAGCCCAAGCATTAAATACATGGCTTAGAGAGTTTTTACTAAATGTACTTATTCAACCATTCCACTGCTTGATATATTTAGTATTTGCAAATGCAGCAGTATCACTTATCTATTCAAGTGGATGGAGCTCAGTATCTGGAATGATACTTGCAATTATGTGTATGTTATTTATCTGGCCAGCAGAGAAAATCGTAAAAGAGATATTTGGATTTAAACAATCTTCTACATTAACAGATACAGTAGCATCTCTTGCAGCTATATCTGCTATGGGTAAAATGGCAAGTGAAGCTGCTGGAAAAGCTGCAAAGAATGGCGGAAGATTTAGTAGAAATATAAATAGAGTAGTAAATAATAACCCAAGACTTTCAAATATGAGACAATCATTTAATAATGCACCAGGAATTAGACAATTAAGACAATTAAATCAAAATATACAAAATGGAAAGAACAGTACAAACTTAGTTACAAAAGCTGCATCACATGCAGCAGATGCAATTGGAAAAACAGCTATGAATCCAGCATTAGGTGGAGCTATAGCATTTACTGCAATGAGTGCAGGTGCTAACCAACAAACTTCTTTAAATACTGGTATTGAAGCATATAAAGTTGGAAGTAGCATTCGTACATCACTTGCAGAGAGAAATAAGATACCACAAGAAGTTCAAGAAGGTGAAAATAGATTTAGAGATATGCTTGAACAATATTCTCATCAAATTGGATTTGAAAATTATAAGACAAATCAAGCAGAATATCAGGCATTAACTCAAGAAGTAGAAAGATTACTTGGAACTAGCTTAAATACATTAGAATCAAGAATTCAAATGATGCTAAATGCATATGTTACAAGTCAAGGATATGATTTAAACAATCCAAATGATGTTTCTCAACTTGCAACAGATATGAACAATTTAGCAACACAAGATTTAAATACATTAACACAAGGAACAGCTGAATATAATTTGGCAAGAGCAATACAAGAAAAAGAACTTGCATCAAGAACTCAAGTTCTATCTGGAATTTATCAAGGACATGGAGTTACAGATACTAGAGCTGCAATTACTGAAGTATTAGATAGAATTCAAGATGATACATTTGATGATGGTAGCGGAAACAATCCATAAAAATTAATTATTTTTGTTAGGAGTAATTATGAGAAGAAAAAGAAAAGAAAATTTAGAAAATCAAAGAATTAATTTAATATTAGCATGTATTGTAATTATGATAATGATACTAAATATATTTTTGTTAATTAAATGTTTTTCTTCAAATGATAACAAAAAAGTTGAACCTCAAAAAGAATCTACTGTAGAGATTAAAGAAGCAAAAGAGGAGCAAAATCTTACAGAAGAGGAAAAAGGAAAACTTATGACAGAACAAGAAAGAATGACTAAATATATTGTAGAATTTGCAACTAATATTGACAATGAAGAGTTTTCTAAAGCATACGAAGTATTAAATGAAGATTTTAAAAAGACTTATTTTCCAACACTTGAAGAATTTGAAAGTTATTGCAGAAATGTGATTGGAACAGGAACTCTTACAGTAAATGTTAAAAACATTGAAAGACTAGGAAACGAAAAAACAGGAAATCTATATGTATTATCTGTAGATATTCATGATGTATTAAGAGATAACAAGAAAAAAGAAGAGAAGACAGCAGATGGAGAAAAAATTGAAGAAGAGGATAAATATCCATATGTAGTAATCTTAGAGAGAGATTATAATGATTATGAATTATCTTTTAGTGTAAATGCTTAAGATATATGATTTAAGAGGAGGTAAGCTTATATGTTTACAAAACAAAGATTGAAAATTAGGAACTTTATTAAAGATCATAAAAAAATAATAATAATTGTAATTGTAATATGGCTTATTATTATCATAATAAACTTTTTACTAGGTCTTAGAAAAGAACCAATTGTATTAAATACAAGCTACACTCCTCATGAATCAGTATTAGATTCAGATGTAGTTCCAGAAAAAGATAGTGTGAAGATATCTGATATGATAGACAAATATATTGGTTATTGTAATAATGGCGAATATGAAAAGGCTTTTAATATGATATCTACAAATTGCAAAGAAAAAGCCTTTAATAATGATGTAGAAAAATATAAAGAATACGTAACAAAAATCTTTACACAGTTTAAGAGATACAGTATTCAAGATTATAAGAATTATGACAATACTTACATATATACAGTAAGAATATTTAATGATTTTATTAAAACAGGACTTACAGGAGAAAAATTTGCAACTTTTGAAGAAAAATTTGCAATGGTAAAAGAAGGAAATGAAATCAAATTAAATGTAGGAGATTTTATAGACAAAGTAGAATTAAAAAGAGTTGTAGAAGATGATTATTCAAAGATTAGAATTATGTCAAAAGCAGTTTTCTATGATTATGAAGAATATGAAGTAAAAATTACAAATAAAACAGATTATATAATGGTATTATCTAGCGTATATGAAGGAGAAGAAGTTTTATTAGATCTTGGAAATATAAGAAGAGAGATGACAAATGATAGCTTAGAGATAGCTTTAGCTCCAGGAGAAACAAGAACTTATAAGATATCTTTTTCAAAATATGTTGATGAAAAAGAAAATCCACAAGCATTTGTATTTAATAAAATAAGAATATTAAAAGCATATTCAGGTGTAGAAGAGAATGCAGAAAAAGAAAAGAAGAATGCTGTTAAATTATATAGTCTAACAATTCCGCTTACATAAAAAGAAAAAAGTTAAAGATTAATTTTTATTATAAGAGGTTAATATGGATAGTAAAAAAGTAAGAAAAATTTTAATTGTATGTATTGTAATTAATTTAATAGTTTTATTTGCGATTATTAGTGTAATCAATAAAAAGGATAAAAATCAAAAAGCTGAAATTAGTAAATCTCAAGCTAACACTCAGAATATAGAAACTGAAGTGTTTAAAAGTAAAACTGTTCTTTATAAAAATTATAAAGGTGGTTTAGCTAAGGCTGATATAATTGAGAGAATTAATTTAGTTGTAGATCAATATTTCCCAATTCTAAAAAAAGAACTTGAAGGAAAAAATGTAGAAGAATATTACAAAAGTAGAACAGCAGCTATTAAAAAAAGATTTGGAATTACAAAATATGAAGATTTTAAGAAATTAGCAGAACAAGTTAGAAAGATTAATTGCCCACTTGATAAATATATATCTTCAGAAATAAAAGAAGATTCTTTTAAAGTAAAAGACAATTATACAGTGGCAACACTTGTATATACTTATGAAAACAAGCAAACAATAGAACTTGATTTTTACATGATAAATGATGTTTCAAATGATCAAGATATAAAATATGTGATGCTTCCAAGATAAAGAAAAAGGTATATCTTAATGAAAAGGAGGTGGTGACATGTTAGATGATAGAAGAATAAATAATCCAGATGATGACGAAGAAGAGCAAGACTTGCCAGAAGAAGAAAATGAAGAGCAAGATGGAAAAGATGATCAAAGTAGCGAAGTATCATCAGTTTGGGAAGACGACGATGACGACGAAAAAGATGATAAAGACGATAAAAAGGACGATAAAAAAGATAAAGACAAAGATGATGACGATGATGATAGCGGTGATAAAGAAAATAAAGATGAAAAAGAAGATGATCAAGACGCGTCAAAGCAAGAAGAAGGAGAAAAGGTAGATTCAGATAATCCAGAAGAGGCCGGAAAACCAGAATCAGAGCCAGAAGATGAAGCAAGGGATTTAGAAAACGAAGCGCAGGCAGAAAAAGAAGCTGGAAAAAATCCTTCTCAAGAAGACATGTCACTTGCCGATAAAGAAAAACCAGAAGATTTAAGAGGAACAGGAGAAGTTCCAGAGCAAGCTCCAACAGGTGCAGGAACAGGCGCCAGTGCAGAAGCAGGTACAGGTGCTGGAACAGAAGTTGGAGCTGCAGGTGCAGAGGCAGGTGCTGCAGAAACAGCAGGAGAGGCTGGAGCAGTAGCAGCAGAAACAGGAGCTGAGGCAGGAACAGCAGCTGCAGAAGCCGGAGCTGCGGCAGGAGAGACAGCAGCAGTAGGAGCAGAAGCAGGGGCTGCTACAGGAGCAGCAGCTACAGCAGGAGAAGCAGCAGGGACAGCGGCAGCAGGTGCAGCAGGAGGAGCTGCAATAGGAATCGTAGGAATAGTAATCCTTATAATATTAATAATATTAATACTAATAGGAGTATTTGCATTTTTAACAGCAATCCCAAGTATGACATTAGAGAAATTAAAAGAGATGGTAATGGGAATATGGGATAATATACAAGGATATGTAATAGGAATAGATCAGGCAGCAGTAAATCAAGAAGATGTAGTAGAAGTAGCGCAATACTTATATGATATGGGATATGATTTAGAGGGGTGTGGATTTGTAGAAGATGTAGAATTTGAAAAAGACTCAAATGGAAATTCAACAGGAACAATAAAGAAAGTAAAAAGTTCATATTTAACAGCATATTTAGTAGCAGAAAATAGAACATATTTAATAAGTAATGATACAGTAAACTTAAAGAGTATATTTACAAGTATAACAACAGGAAAGATAACAGATGGATTATCAAGTTCATGGGGCTCAGGAATGATACATATAGATAACCGGAATATGGTCAGATGTAGCATCAGCAATAAGAGCGATACCAGCAGTAGGCTGGACACTAGATCAATTATCAGAAGTAATAGAAGATGTATCAGTAGATAGAGAAACAAATACATTAAAAATATCAAGAGCAAATATGAGTTCAGGACTAGCATTCTGGAACTGGAGAAGAGATGTAACATATTATAATTTAGCAGGATGGTCAGGAAGATATGGAAAGCCATTTGAGTTATTAGTAGCATTACATTTAGCAACAATGGCACCAGATTTTGCATATGAGATAGCAATGAACGAAGACTTAGATACAAGGGTAAATATAGGATTAAAGAATGCAACATTTAAAGGAAGTGTAAAAGT
>CANQYZ010000013.1 GCA_947628215.1 uncultured Clostridia bacterium
GCCTTATTTTTTAGACAACAAACTATATTACTTTAAAATAAAAACGGCTTAAAATCGATTCTCGTGCGTCGTTTTTTTAGCCATTTTTAGAGTTTTTTATAAATTGCTGAAAATCCAGTATTTTTATGATATTTTTTATATTATCATAATAAAATGATATTTAGAATTATAATTTAAGTAATGTAACTTGTTTAAGAAAATATAAAAACGTCTTAAAAGCGATTTTAAGACACTAAAAAACTATAATCTAATTAAGATTATAGACATATTTAAAAAACATATAATTATAATGTATAAATTTTAAAATTTATCTTAAACTTATAAAAAATTTCCCAAAATAACAAATGTTCGGTTTTTTATAAAATTATATAAACAAATTTGAATCAAATATTTTAAATTTTTATAAATTTATTTTTTAATTTTATAATTATATTTATTTATATTTTATTAATTAAATTAAATATTAATTTTTATAATCAGAGTTTAAGAATTTTAAAAAATATATTTTTTATATTTAAAATATTTAAATAGGCCCCTCTCTCCTACCTCTAATGATTTTTTAGTTTTTTGATTTTATATTAATTCATTTATCTTACTTATATTCTATCTTTTTATTTCCTTTAAATTTATAAAGTTCTAATATTATATTTTCTTTTTTTAAAATTTTACATATTTCAAAAAATAAATTTAAAACTATTCTCTCTTGTCTTAGATTATCACCATATTCATCTAGATACTCTTTTCTAATAGTATGACCATCATCTATTGAATCATCAATGTTCCAAGCAATAATTTTTCTATTCTTTTTTTCTGTTGAAAACCAAAATGTTTGGCCACTTCCATCAAGAGATCCATTATTAAGTGATGAATTTATATCAAAAATTTCCTGATTCTTTTTTATGACTTCTTTAATTTCATCAATACATCTTAGTGGTAAAGAATATAATTTGTATTCAAGTATTTCATTATTAAAATTTTCTTTTGTATAAGATAAATTTAGTTCACTGCTATCAGTTATTTTTACTTCAAAACTATTTGTATCTCCTCCAAGAAAATTACAAGATGCAAATTCTTTATATTCAAATATACTATATTTATACATTATCATACCCTCCTATAAAAAATATTAATTTTTATATTACATCAATAAAATCTTCTGGACACATTGCTAATTTTTTTCTCGCATCATTATTGTTCAATATGGAATTTTTAAGCTTTTCAGTATCAATATTACCATGTACATAAACATAATCTATTATCGTTTCATTAGTATTAATTTCATTTAAAATTTCTGTTTTTAAATTTTCATAAATATTTGGATTATTTTTTAGATAGTCTTTTATACAATTAATAATATGACTTTTTTCTTCTTCTTTTTTTTCTTTACTTTGCTTCTTTTTTTTTCCAACTTTTATACCGTATTGTCCATTAACATTATTTTTCAGGTTGTCTAAAAATTTTTTACAATTTGATGAAAGTTTATTTGGAATTGGAGAATTTTTATTATAACACGCATTGTAAATAAAGTTTTCAAGTGAATCTGGTGTTAATATTTCCAATTTCGTTTCATCTGAAAAATAAGGTAAAAAATCATTAATGCTACAACCAAATATCTCAAAAAAAGTCTTTGTATCTGTATCTAAGAATTCAATTAATTTATCTATCATAACATCTGGTGGCAAAACTCCACTTAAATGTGAATGTAAGTCAGTCTTCAAAAATCCTTTTTTTGATTCTGTAGGTGTATCTTGACTTTCAGTTTTTCCTGCATTATTAGATGCACCTTGGTTACCTGTTTTTTCTTCATTACCAGATGCATTTGAGTTATTAGATTTTTTCACATCATCAAATGATTCTATATCATTATTGTTGCTGTTACTATTTGCTTCAAGTCCCTCGTCAGCAATATCCATGCGCTAAACTCCTTATTTGTTTTATTTATAACATTATAATTTTATCATATAAGCTTAAGCTTTTCTACTTTTATCACCTTTTTTATCTTTCTTGTATAGTTTTAAAAAAAGGCACAAACAATTAAATCTAGTTTGTGTCTTCCATAATATTTTTAATTATTTAACATCGTCATATCTTTTATTTAATATAAATATACCAACTACTATTGAGACAGAAATTAGTATAAATGTGCCAATAGTAATTGCTCCTGCGAAAGGTAAATCACTTGGTGATGATGTGTTATCTACTTCATCATCAGAAAATTGCATATCTCCAAATGCAAAATGGCATAATGCTTCATTATTTTCTTCATAAATTTGAGCATCAGATAATGGATAATATTTTCCATTTTCATCATCTAATTCATAATACGCACAATAATATGCACCTTTTTCAAGTTTAACATTATCTATTGGATTAAAATTTGTTTGTGACATATCTATAGTACCACTTGCAACAGCAGTTCCATTTTTGGCATATGTTAAAAGTTCTTTAAATGCTTGTCCTTCATTTGTTTTAAATTTCTTAAGTAAGTTTTTATCAGTTACTTTTGAAATCTTATATTTTATTTTTCTATTATATTCTGAAGTACTATAAACTTTTATAAAAGGTGAACATTGACCTTTTGTCATCATAAATACATCTATTCTACTTCCTATTGGTGGAAGTTCTGGTCTTACTACTTTACCACTTAATAACACTTTTTTTACTTGTTGATTTGAAACATAAGTTGTTTCTTCTAATATGTAATAATAATCCTTGTTAAGTGACATAAATTTACTACTAAGATTAAACCTATATTTGTTTTCTCCTTTTAATTCATTAACTGATATTTTATCATCATAATTTTCTGTTGTAAGTATGCTTTGATCAGAACCAATGTATAAGTAGCAATAATTACCCTCTACTTTTTGAAAACCAGAAATATACATTACAAGTGTAGATTCATCAAAAGCAAAAGTAACTTCAGCATTAGTAAAATCAGAAAACTTTGCATCACTATTTTCTGAAGGGCTTGGAGTTTCTTCGCCATTTTTATTATCCATGTTTGAATCTGTATAAGGCTCTGTTTCTATTTTAGAAGCTTGTGTTTGACTACTTTCTAACTTTTCTCTTAGCTTCTTTTCTAACTCTTTGTTATATTCTATAAGATCTTCGCTTGTTTTATTTGTATTAATAGTTGTTGCAAATGATAATGTTGTTAAATTAATTACCATTATTAAAACAATTCCTACAAAAATAAATTTTTTTATCTTCCCTTTCATTTTATCTTTTGCTCCTTAAAAAACAATCTTTTCAATAATATAATTATATTTTTAAGAAAATATATAGTCAACAGATTTACCATCTTGTATAAATATTGTAATTAAAAAGTAATTTTAAGCTAAAAAATATTCTGAAAAATAGATTTTCAGAATATTTTAAAACTATTTTAATTTTTCTCATTTATATGAAGTAATTTAAAAATAAAATTTTTAAATTTTACAAAAAAGCTTTCTTTAGTTTTAATCAATTTATTATTTATAGTTTCTTCATTTTTAATTGGCTCTATTTCTTTATTTATATTATCTTCTGTTTTAAAAATATCATCTTTATTATATTTAATTCTTTTTTCTACTTCTTCTTTTCTTAAATTCAAATCTAGAATTTCATTTATTTTAATTTTTTCCTCTTCTGTTGCAAAATAATCTAAATAAAGACTAACCAAAATCGCATTTGCTTCCCTTGAAATGTTTTGTTTATCATAATCTAGCCTAGTATTAAATTTAAATTCATAATCATTATTTTTATTTTGTTTATAAAAATCAATCTTTTCTTCTGGAATCTTTGATAATTCTTCTTCAGACAGATGATTTAAAATTTCAAGCACCTCTGTATAAGCATTTGCATATCTTTCACTAATCATTTTTTATACCTCTTTATTATTTTTTCTTTTATTAATATTAGTTTATTTTTGTTATTAAAGTATAACCCTCTTCTAATTTTGTAGCTTTTAGTACAAAATTAAATTTATTTAATTCTAAGCATAAGTAAAAATCTTTTTCTGGAAAAATCTCTTGCAAATCTTTATCAAAAAATTTAGCACCAGTTGTTAATTTAAGATTTTCACATTCTTTATATATATAAGAAGTATCTATTCCGCAATAATAAATCTTTTAAGTATCTAGCACATAATTCATCTTCATCAGCTGCTTTTTCATTTTTTCTTGCCATACTTACGATTGATACATCATTAATACCACTTTTTATAATATATTTAACAATTGCTTTAGCATTTACTAAATTACCACAGATTATTTCTTTAGCATTTTTTGCTTTTGATATTCCTAAAGTACCGCAGCTTGTTGTATGAAGAATAGTTTTATTTGAAAAATTAATATTTTCTATTTGAGAAGGTGAATTTCCGAAAGTCAAAATCAGAAATCTTTATACCTCTTCTCTCTCCTATCAAGATTGTATCTGGATGCTTTTCTTTATATTTATATGCTAAACTTAATTTTCCTACTGTAATTAATTTTATATTATCTTTTTGCATTATATAAGCTTCTACAGAAAATGCTCTAAATACATCTATTATTACAGCAATTCCAATTGCATCTTCTGGATCATGTACTATTTTAACATTCATATTTTATTCCTTATAATTATAATTTTTATCTTATTTAATTATAATATTCAATATAAAAATTTTCAATTTAATTTATATATAAAAAATAACGACTAAAACATATATTTTAGCCGTTATTCTTTTTTATTTATGTTTTAATTTATTTATCTTCTTTGTTTTCTTTCTTAGAATCTGATTCTTCAGATTTAAGCTGTTTCTTTATCTTTAAATTTACAAGTTTTAATCTTATAAATAGAAGTAATGCTATAGCTGCAACTACTAAAATAGTAATCTTAATATATGGATTAGATCCTAAATAAGGAATTTTACTACTAGAAGAAGGTTTCTTTTTGCTACTTCCAGAATCTTTGCTTGAACTTGAACTTCCTCCTGAATTTCCGCCGTTATTAGAACTATTATCTTTTTCATTATTGTTTTTATCATTGTCTTTGTTATCATCTTTAGAGTCATTATCTTTATCAGAAGTATCTGAATCTTTTGAGTCATCTGGATTACTTGGATTATCCGGATTTGATGGATTATCTTTGTTATCATCATCTCCAGAATCATCATCTTGAGGAGTACTAGATTTTGGGTTAATTGTTACTTCACTTGATTTTACTTCTTTTATATCATATTCTGCTCCATTTGATAATTCAAGTGATTTTAAACTTATAGATGTTTTAGTACTTTTAGATACATTCTTTGCAGTAAATGATATTTTTATAATATCTTCACTATTTTTAGAATGATCCATTCTTGTTGTTACAAATCTATTTGTTTTTGAAGAAATTGTTGCATCATCCCATCCAGAAAGACCATCTGCAGCCGTATTTAAAGTTAATACATTTGAATCATAAGTTACATATGCTCCGAAAGCCATAAGCCCAGTATCAGCATTTAAACTTTTTAAAGAAACTACAAAGTCAACTGTATCCCCTACATTATATTCAGTTTTTGATGGTGCTATAGCAACTTCTGCTGAATTAATTGTATAAGCAGAAACTTTTATTGAAAACAACATTGATAGTGCTAGTAACATAACACCTAATTTTAAAAATTTCTTTCTCATTAATATTCCTCTAATCTTCCATTTCTTTATCGTTATATTCATAAATCATTAAAACTAAATCATTTATATCAGTTTGATTCATTTCCTCTTTATAAGTATCCATTTCTGTAGCAAGTAGATAAACTCCATCAAGTTTATTCTCGCCAATATAGTCTAATTTAAATAAACTTATATCATTTACTTTTAGTTCACCATCACCATCAAGGTCAGCTCTAACTACAACTGTCCATTCGTGTTCACCAACTTTAATTATTGTTCCAGTTCCAATTTTGTCTGCTTCTGATAATTCATGTAAATCTTCAGAACCATCTACTTTCTTAAAGAAGTTTATTGGTAGAACACTTCCAGATGAAAGTTTAGCTCTTAAAGATTCAACTGTTTCTCCAACTTCTACACCTTCTACTAATGTATCAGTAATTATAAAATTAGAACCTTCAGCATTATCTAGTTTTTCTTCTACAGGTGGTGTTTCTAATTTTTCAATTTTTACACTAGTTATAACATCATTTGCTTTTACATCTGCTGAATCTTTAATTCCAGTTCCAGCTTCTATATGTGAAAGCTTAATTTCTTCTGTAGTATTTTCATTTTCTAGAACCATAAATTTAGCTTTAAATACTACATTACCTATTTGATCTTCATTTCCATCATCAGGAGAAGCTAATGCTTTCATAATATTATCTTCAATCTTATATGTTGCAACTATATTATGTCTTTCTCCGCTATCTTCTTTATTATATTGAACTTTCCATCCATCTCCTGCTACTACTTCTTCACATTGTAATTTTTGTCTATCATATGAAAGTAAAGCTCCAAGTCCTTTGATTCCTTGTTTTCCTACAGATTTCATATCAGAAATCTTATATTCAACTTCAAATTCTTCTCCTTCATCAAGAACTCCATCTCCTAAAGCTTCTCCGTCTTTTTTTACTTCAGCTTCAAGAGTAAATGAAGCTTGAACTAATGGTTGAGCAACAAGTTCTAATCCTTGTTCTTTTTCTTCTTTCTTAATTTCTTCTGGTATAAATGCAACTTTAGCAACCATTGCACTACCTGCTTGATCTTTTAAGTCATCATATTTGATTGTATAAGTTATTTCGTTTGAACCAGCTACAGCTGATACTTTTTCAACGTCATCTCCATTAACGTCAACAACTTTTTCTCCAATTACTATATCGTCTACTACATATCCATCAATTGGTTTAACAGTAATTGTAACTTGGTCTTTAGCTTTTTCACTAGCTTTTTCGTCAAATTTAACACTGTCAGCTAATTTACCATCTATATAAATGTCTCCACCTTCATTTGATTGGAAAATAACTGTTTTAGATGTATCTTCAACTTCTGCTCCTTGAATAGCAGCAATTGCAAATGGACTAAATGCATCACATTCAATAATTAATCCAAGTTCTGTTACCATACATGGAATCTCATTAACTCCTATGATTCTTCCTGAAGCATCTTTAGAATAGTGATAAGCCTTAAATGTAACACCAGCATCTTCTGGTCCATATCCATCAGGGAATCCAAGCATTATTCTAACTTTTTGACCATTTTGAATTTTTTGCATCTTACATAATGTTAATTTAATATTATATGTTTGAGTCTCTACTACTTCACCACCTGCAGTTAAATCATCATTATTTTCTAATAATTTATTCATTTCTTTTTCTTCAGATGGTTTTGTAGTCTCTGTAACTAAAGTCATTCTATGTTTTAATAGTTGAGATAAATCTCCACCTTCTTCGTCTGATAATTCCTCAAAGTTTGTTAAATCATTTAAGCTTGCATCATCCATAAGTTGTGGTTTACCATAAACGTTCCAATCAAATCCTTGTGATTTAAAAGCATATGCTGAACATTTATGTGCACAGAAATAACTTGCTGCCATAGGTCTCTTGTGAGATTTTTCTCCCATAAGTCCTAACATGTCTATTGTATAATATACTGAATCATCAGCATATAAATTACTTGGTTTAAATTTAAATGTAATTGTTCTATCATTATCAAATTTAAAATCAGTTAATTCATAATTGTTATCTTGAGTGTTTGAAGAATTATCTATTGTAACATGTGCTTCAATAGTTTCATCTTCAATAGGAACTAATTTTTCATCATAAACTATTTTAACTTCATAAGGTCCTTCTTCTATAATCATTGTTGAATTTTGAACTGGTGAAGCAGATTCTATATATGGTGGTTTTACATATTCACCAGCTGGATTATGGATTTTATCAGATAATGCAACCATATCAGAAGATGTTCCAAAATAAGTTGTCATTTTTCTAATTTCATCCTTTTTAATTTCTGGATAATATTCAAGTGGTTTTTCTGTAGTTACACCAAATTGCATGTAATTACAGTTTGCATTATAGAAAGATACATATGAGTTTTTATTAGTTACTCCATCGCCATCTTTTACTTCTGATCCATCATCATAGAAATCATTTATTGCTCCATAAATATCTGGATTGATATAAGCAAAGTATCCATTATAATTCCAACCTTCTTCACCGAAGTTAAAAGGTTTTACATGTGTAGTTTGCTCTGGAATTTTATAAGACATCATACTACTTAATAAATAGTATCCATGTTCTTTAGCTTTTTTATAACCCATTCTTTCTCCAGGGTCTTCAACACCATTTTCATTTAAATCTATGAAATAGCTAATTTTAATCTTCGCTGCTTTAATATCATCTTCAGAATCATAGCTGTCAGCATCTAATTCAACTCTTAAACCTGCAATTTCTGAAGCAAGCTCATATTTATCACTAGATTTTTCAATTGCTGGATATTTAAATTCTTTATTTGAAGCAGACATAATTCCTGTAACTGTATGGTTAAGATTCATTATATCTTCACCAGCTAAGAAATATTGATAAGATACTTTTTCTTTCTCTTTTTCATCAAGTGAAGCATCAGTATCTTTTCTATCTGTGTTATCCCAAGTAGTATCAACTCCATACCATTTATTATCTACTAGAACATAGTTCCACATGTGTTCTTCATATCTAGTACTTGATGTATAAGCACCATATACTAAAACGCAAGGAATATTAACTCTATCTAATATCATTTTGAAAGCTCTTGCGAAACCTTCACAAACTATTTCATGTTTTGGTCCAAAAGCACCATAAACAGTTCTAACATTCCATGGATCACCTTTTTCGCCTTCTGCTTTGTTGTGATCGATTTTGTAATTTTCTTCTATAATTGTTTCTTCTAATTTATAAGCATTTGCTCTAATAATAATGTCATGAGCTTTTTCTATCTTTTTAATAGTTTCATTTTCATCTGCTCCAGCTGTAACATCGTTTACTTCTTTTACTGCTTTATCTAATTCATTCTTAACAGCATCTATAGCAGTTTTTAAGTCTTCTACTTTAACTTTATTTTTATCATAATCCCAAAATGCTTTGTTTATATAAGTTTTAGATCTTCCATTTCCAAGGAATACTTTTAAACTACCACCTTGGCTTAAAACTCTTAAAGTAATATAATCAGGATCTACAAAGAAAAGTCCTGCATGGTCTGCAAAATAAGCATCTCTTGCAGCTCCCATTGTATTTAATAGGTCTTGATTTCCTTTAGTGTAGGCTTGTAATTTATTTTTTAAGCCTTCTGTAGTTAGTTTGTCTGTAACATCTTTAGAATCAACGCCAAATGTTGTTTCTGGTTTTGATAATTCAGTCTTTAACTTATTATAGTCACATCCAAAAAACATTTCATCAAAAATGTCGTAAAAAACTTTAGAATCATCATCTAGTTGATCATAAAAATATTTGTCTGCAACATTTTCGCTTTTAGCTTCTGGTCCTGCTGCAAATGTAACTTTAGGTGCTAAAATACTTAGGAAGCTAAATTGAGCTACCATTAATGTAAAAATTATCATTGCTGAAATTAATTTTTTAGATTTCATAAATACCTCCCCATTAATCTCTATATATTTATTTTTATTTAAAAGTTTAGTCGCATAAATTATAGCATAATTGCCGTAATTTAGCAATAAAAATTAGTAAAATTTAATAAAGTTTAAGCATATTTAAAAAAGGCTTTATAAAGCTTGTTTTGAGATTTTAAAATTTCCTGTTTACATAATAATTATGATATGATATAATAGTTTTTAGTGTTTAAAAAGTTTTTATAATATACAAGGAGAAAATTTATTTATGAAAGAAATAAGAATTCAATACCCCTATGATCCTGCAGGAAAAAATCCAAATTATGATGGTAGACTTCATGACATAAAGCCTAACTCACTTTTTAGTACAACTATAAGAGGAATACCTTTTTATGTATTAACATATCATGATTTAACTTTAAATTCAGATATGATTACATTATTAGTTGATATAAAAGGACAAATTGTTAAGGTTCCTTTAGATAACTACAATATTTTTCCTCAATTCTTAAGAAATACAAACATGACACCAATCTCACCAAAAGATATAGATAGAATACTTCCAAAAGAAATTGAACTTTCAGAGCAAATAGATGCTGCTAACTTATTCCCACCAGTACCACAGGCTACAGCAAACATTCCAGAACCACCTAATCCTCCAAGAGGAAATAATTATCGAAACAGAAGAAATGATGTATTAGATATTTCTTTATATGTTCCAACAAGAGATAATGAATCAATACGTACTGTTTATAGACCAAGTCATATTTTAACAGAAGCCTATTCAGATGAACAAACTTTTAAGTTTGATGAAGCTCCTGTATTTAGTAGACTATATCAAGAAATAGTAAGAAATAGAAAGAAAAACGGAACATCTGAATTTGATATAGACGTTGCACCTGGAACAACAGCTTCACAAGTAGTTCTAGATGAAAAAGGAATGCCAGTTGTAAAACTTTTATTATTGATTCCTGGTACTCATCATTATACTGTTACATATGCAGATACTTTATCAAAACAAAAATATGATGCTGCAAGTAAAAGTGAAAGTGCAGAAATAACTGCAAAAGTAAAAGACAGAGAAAGTATGGTTTCTGCTTTTAGAGGTGGCTTCTTAGGTAGACTTCCAATAAAATTTAGTGGTAGATTTTTAGGAAATAATAAAAGACAATTTAATTCTTTCTTAGATGATATAAGAATTGGTCGTTAAAATAATAAATTATAAATAAAGTCCCTATTTTATTTAGGGATTTTATTTTTTGTCTTTAAAAAATTGTGTTTTAATTATATAATAATTATAATTTTAAGAAGAGGTGAATACTTGTGATAGATAGAAATTTAAATCCAGAATTTTTAAATGACTTTTTAGACTATTCATCTACTATATCTAACAAATCTGTAAATACTATAAAAGAATATAATTATGATATAGCACATTTTTTAAAGTTTATTAAATATAAACAAAAAGATATAAAAGTAGATGATGAAAACATTAAAGAAATAGAAATATCAGACTTAACTCTTTCTGATATAGAAAAAATAAAAATAGAAGACATTCATGCTTTTTTAGGATACTTAAAAGCTACATATAGAAGTAAGCCTGCAACTATTGCAAGAAAAACTGCAAGTATTAGAGCTTTCTTCCATTATCTATGTAACAAAACAAAAAGAATAAAATCAAATCCTGCTCAAGACCTAGAAAGTCCAAAGCTTGATAAAAGATTACCAAGATACTTAAGCTTAGAGCAAAGTAAAGAACTTTTAAAAGTATCTTCTACTCCTCCACCTTCTACTCATGGTAATCATGACAATTCTATAAGAAATAGTGCAATTATAACTTTATTCTTAAATTGTGGTATGCGTTTATCTGAGCTTGTAAATATTAATATAAAAGATATTGATTTTGAAAATAATAAATTAAATGTTATAGGAAAAGGAAATAAAGAACGTGCAATCTACTTAAATAAAGCTTGTATAAATGCTATAAATTCTTACTTAAGAGAAAGGCCAAAAGAACGGTGTTAAATATAATTCTAGAGATGCTCTATTTTTAAGTGAACAAAGGAAACGTATTAGCAATAGAGCCGTACAATATATTGTAAAACAAGAGCTTCAAATTGCAGGAATTGACCCTAATAAATACTCAGTACATAAATTAAGACATACTGCAGCAACCTTAATGTATAAATACGGAAATGTTGATATTAGAGCTCTTCAAGAATTACTAGGTCATGAAAGTATATCTACAACTGAAATATATACTCACGTTGATAATGAACAAATAAGAAATGCAGTAGAAAATAACCCACTTGCAAATTTATAAAGGAGGAAATTTAATGAAAAATATCGGATTTTATGCTGGAAGTTTTGATCCATTTACAAATGGACATTTACATGTAGTAAAAGTATCTTCAAAACTTTTTGATGAAGTAATAATTGGTATCGGAATTAATTCTAACAAGCAAAGAAGATATGATGTAAATGTAATGAAAAATGCAATAGAAAAAGTTTTAGAATCAGAAGGACTAAAAAATGTCAAAGTAATTTCATATGATAACTTGTCAGTAGAAACAGCTTTAGAAAATAATGCTACTTGTTTAATAAGAGGAATAAGAAATGATATGGATTATGGATTCGAAGAAAACTTAGCAATGCTTAATGAAGAATTATCTGACCTAGATACAATATATGTAAGAGCTCGGAAAACTTGGATATATAAGCTCAACTATGGTACAAGAATTAATTACTTATAAAAAAGATGTATCAAAATATGTTCCAAAAGAAATATTAGATGAAATTTTAAAAAAATAAATTAAAATATTAAATCACAACCACCCTTTTTTACGGGTGGTTGTGATTATTTACAATATACTTTTAAAGAATTGCCAGCTCTTAAAGAGCTATCTTTCATATTATTTAAATCTTTTATTTCATACATAATATCTTGAATATTTTTTCCAGAATAATAAGGATTAAACTTCTTCTCTATCTTTGCTATATCCCATAAAGTATCTCCTTCTGCAATATAGATATATTTTTCTTTAGGCTCGTCGTACGAATATATATTTTTAGTTAATATAAATGTAATAAGTACAGTAAATCCAATTAAAATCAAAATATTTCTAATAAGTTTTTTTAAATTAATTTTTATTATTTTCTCTTGTTTTTTCATATTCCCTCCGAAATCTTGTTTGGTTATGAATAAATTATAAGCAAACATTCGTTCTTTGTCAAGAGAAAAATTAAAAAAATTTTATATTCATAAAAGCATTGGCTGAAGCTGCTTTCCTTCTAGAGCACTTTCTAAAGTCTTAATAATTAATGTAGAATCAAATACAATAGATCTTGGTTTTGTTATCGGATTATCTTGCCTAATTGGAACAAAATAATAATTTCTAGTATTTAATAATTTACCTATATTTATTGCATTTGCACCAAGTCCATTATTAGTTGATGGTGCAATAACAAGTGGCTTTTCGTTTCTTAAATGTGATTTAGCTGCCATTAAAGCAGGAGTATCTATAATATCATTTGCAAGTTTTGCCATTGTGTTTCCTGAAGCTGGTGCAATTATCATAATATCAGTTAAATGTTTTGGACCAATAGGTTCTGCATCTTGAATTGTATGAATAATCTCTTTTCCAGTTATGTCTTCTATTTCATTTATAAAATCTTCTGCTTTTCCAAATTTAGTATCAAGTAAGTAGGAATTATAAGACATTATTGGAATTACATTAGCATTTAATTTTATTATTTTTTTTAAAGCTTCTATACTTTTCCTAAAAGTGCAAAAAGAACCAGTAAAAACATATCCTATATTTTTCCCATCTAAAGTCAAATCATAGTCCCCCTTCTAATATATATTTTTATATATATTATATGAGATTTATGTAAATTAGTGTTAAATAAAAAAGCTAGCGAAATAATTCTTAAATTTCTCTAGACTTTTTTATTTTATTTAGTTTTTTTAATTTTTTAGATGTTTTATAATTTTCTATTTTCTTCTCTTTCTAAGAATAACAATACCAGAAATAACTACTACTAAGAATAATGCTGACATTATAAATTTAATAATATAATCTTGTTTTTCTGATGTTATTATTGTGGTTGCAGAAATTACAGAAGAATCAAGTTTACTTATTGAATAATATTCTCCTTTATCTGTAAGATAAGCAATACTATTCATTGCTATTTCCTCTACTCCATAAAATAGAGGTTTAGTAGAATCTCCTAAATCTGCAGCAGATAAATCAGAGAAAGATATTTGTGAAGTATAAACAACTGCTCTTGAATTTACTCCATCTGATACAACTTTATCTAAAGTTGCACCTATAATATAACTACCATTCTTATCATCTACTTTTCCATCAGCATTAACTGCATAAGATTCTTCAGATGAATATAAAAATGGATTTAATGTAACTTTTGCCTCAGCTGTTTTACCTTCATCATAAACTATGCTTCCGTGGTCTAAATAGAATTGGAGAAACATTTATATTTCTTGATATTTCAGAAGTTTCAGATACTGTTCCAAACATATATGAATCTGTTCCAGTAATAGCATGATCTGAGTCTTCTACAACAAAAGTATTTGCAAATGAAATACCATATAAATCTAATATTTCATTATAATTTGTAAATTCACCTTTTTTCTCAATATTTGGATCATTAAATATTAAGATATTACCACCTGCTAATATATAATCTTTAATCTTATCTGAAACTTTTTTATTTAAATCAGATGTAAGAGTAGGTAAAATTAAAAGGTCAGCGTCTTTTGGAATTTCAAACTTTTTAGCATTAGTAGTATCTAGATTAGACATTGTATAAAGTCCAAAATATCCAATACATTGTTTAAAATACTCAATTGAAACTTCTTGATTTATTCCGCTATTTGTTAAAGCATATATTACAGGAATATCTTCTGTATTAACTTTTAAAATTGAATTTGTAATCTTTTGCTCTGTAACATCTACTTGATTTAAGTTTGCATCATAAGAATAAAAATCAGTATCATATAAAAAGTCTTTTCTTTCAGATACAGCCCCTTCATTTGTAACAATAACTATAGAAGGCATTTCATCTTCGAAATTATATTTTTCTACTAAGTCTTGATTTTTATCTCTGCTTACCATTTTATAAGTAATTTTTTTATTTTTACTATTATATTGTCTTATTAAATCTACAACAGGAGCATCTTCTGTATAACCCCAAACGTAAATTTTAATATCTTTATTTAAATTTTTTATAGCATTTATAGAAGTATCTGTTAAAGTATAAAGTTTTTCTTTAGTCAAATCAATTTGCATTAAATTCAATGATTTAACCCATAAATTAAGCCCTATAAAAACACCTATCATTATCAAAACAAGAAGTACTGTTTTTGTATCATTAGTAATTACGTTCTTTTTAAAGTTATATGCAAATTTACTTAGCTTACTATTCATTTTGCTTTCATCTTTTTCTTTTTTATTTGTTTTTTTAGTAGGCTTTTCATTTACTTTTTTAGTATTTTTAGTATTTTTCTTGTTTTCTTTATTTTTTAAATCTTTATTTTTCTTTGTATCCATTTAATATTATTCCTCCTTCCTATTTAATACTTTTTCTTCTTTGTAGAATTATTACAGTTAAAAGAAGAAATAATATTATAAATGATATTGCTCCGAAAACTTCTCCGAAGTGAAATAATTCCTAGTGGGAATTTTCTATATAAATCAATTAATGATATTGTTGATAAAATTCCAGTTGACATATTAAAGTATATAGTTAAAAATGCAAAACCTATTGGAATAACTGCTGCTATAAATTGGTTTGGAGAGACACTAGATGCAAACATTCCAAAAGAAATATATGCCATCTCAATTAAGAAAAATCCTAAAAGAGCAACTAACGTTACTGTAAGAGAAGGCTTTGCTCCAAATGCAACTAATATAAGATAATATATTAAAGATATTAATATAGATATTACTATTATAATTCCAGCTGCTAAAAGTTTTCCAAGTACTATACCAAAAATACTTCTTGGTGAAGTAAATAAAAGTACATCTGTCCCACTATTCTTTTCTTCAGCAAACATTCTCATTGTAAGTACTGGTGTTAAAAATGACATAAAAAATAAAGTAAATATAATAACATTTTCAAATATGACTTGTTTTGTATCAAATATCATAATGTAAAATGTGCTATTAAATACAAATATAAATACAGCTAAAAATATATAAGCTAGTGGAGTTAAAAAGTATGTTTTTAATTCTTTTTTTAATACTGCAAGCATTATTTTTTACCTCCTTTTTCAAAAGTAGATTTATCAGGTTTGCTAAGTCTTTCTTTAAGTGATAATTTTACTTTTATTGCCTTTTGTTTAGAATTTAAGTCTTCATTCATTTGATTTTCTTTTTTGCTTTTATCTATAATATCCATAAATGCATCTTCTAGAGTAGCTTCAGCTTGTTTCATCTCTAAAATTACTATTCCTTGTTTAGATAAAGCTTTAGATATTTCTTTTCTAGCATCTAATGAAGAACCTGTATCATCTTTGCAAGTAATCTTATAAGATACAGTATTATCATCATTTTTAGATATTACTTGTATATTTGATATAAAATCAAGTTCATTTAAGAAGTTTTCGATTCTATAATCACTATCTTCTATAGTTAAAGTAATAACTTTTGAATTCTTAGTTTCAGAATTAATTAAATTTGTAGTAGAATCAATTCTTACAATTTTTCCATTATTTATAACAATAATTTTATCGCACATATTACTAACTTCAGATAAAATATGAGAACTTAAAATTACAGTATATTTACCTTTAAATGATTTTATTAAGTTTCTAATTTCTACAACTTGAGCTGGATCTAATCCTACTGTTGGCTCATCTAAAATCAATATCTCAGGATTTCCAACAATACTTCCAGCAAGTGATACTCTTTGTTTATATCCTCTTGATATTTTAGATATTAATTTATTTTCAACATCTTTTAGTCCAGTTTCATCAATTGCTTTATTTACAGCTTCTTTTCTATTCTGCTTTGGAACACATCTAAGTTCAGCCATATAATTTATAAATTCTCTAACCTTAAGTTCTTTATAAAGTGGAACATTTTCTGGCATATATCCAATCTTAGCTTTAACTTTTTTAGCTTTTCTTTCTATATCTAAGCCATCTATTGTAATTGTTCCAGATGTTGGCTCAATATATCCTGTTATCATATTCATAGTAGTAGACTTTCCAGCACCATTTGGTCCTAAAAAACCAACAATCTCACCTTTTTCAATAGAAAAAGAAATATTATCTACAGCTGTAAAATTTCCATACTTTTTCGTTAGTTTTTCAACTTCTATCAAAGTCTTGTCCTCCTTAATAATTTTATTTTGATTTTATATATAATTTATTAAATAAAACTTAAAAACATATTTTAACTTAATCTTGCAATCAAAGCTTTAGTTTTAATATTTTGCTCTTCAAACATAATTTCATGCTCAGTTACTATATCTTCAAATATTAAATCTTTTTTTAAATCATATGTTTTACTAATTATTTCAAATCCAGAATTTTCAAAATACTCAATGCTTTCTTCAAATAATTCATCATTATCTGTTTTAAAATAAATTTCTGCATTTTTATTTAAAAAGGCTTTATAATGTTCAAGTTGTCTTGTATGAGTAAGACGTCTTTTTTTATGCTTTCCTCTTGGCCATGGATTACAAAAATTTATATATATTCTATCAATTTTATCATTTTCTCCAAATACATCTAATATTCTTTCAGCATTCATTCTTATTAAAGCTAGGTTTTCTATTTTTAATTTTTTATTATTATATTCCTTTTCAATATTTCTTTTAGAAAGTCCTAGCATTGCTTCTATCATATCACATGCAATAAAATTAATATTTAAATTACAAGATGCTAAGCTTGCTATAAAAGATCCTTTACCACATCCAAGTTCTAAATATATTGGATGATTGTTATTAAAATAATCATTCCATTTATCTTTATAGATAGACGGATCATCTATATAAAATGAAGCCTCTTCTAATTCTTGCTTTGCCCATTTTCTTCTTCTAATTCTCACAGCAAAACTCCCCTAATAGTTTTTATATGTATCAGTTGAAAGCTTTCTCTTTTCAACTAGTTTTCCATTTTTATCATATTTATAAATATAAGCATTATAAGTAGAATAACCACCACGATTTTTTATTCTCTCAGATGAAATCTCTACTCTTTTATCATTTTCTGTTTTAAGTCCATATACAGAAATAGTAGCAACTCCTCCGCTTACACTAGCTCTTAACTTAATTGGATAGTCTCTATTATTTTTAAATTTAAAATCAATAGATCCATATACAACAGTAGCATCTCTTCCGCCTTTTACATATGATGGTACAAGAGTATGATTTTGTCTTTGAACAATTTCAAGATTTGCAAATAAAACAGCATTATACAAGGTTGAAGTAATTTGGCATATTCCGCCACCAACTCCTGATGAAACTTCTCCATTTGTATACATAGCAGCTTCTTTGTATCCTGCTTCAATTGATCTTTCTCCTACAACTTTATTATAAGAAAAAGTCTCTCCTGGCATAATAACAGTACCATTTATCTTTTTAGCAGCAAGTCTTAAGTTTGTTGTTCTATTAGTGTTACTAGTTACATAGTTCGTGCTAAAGCTAGAAAGTCTATTTGGAAAAGCCTCTTCTCCTAAATCTTCTGTTGTAACTTTTGGTTTAGTAATATGAAGAGGAATTTCATATTCATCCTTTTTTTCTTTTGCAATTAATTTTTTTACATCTTCTACAGAATCTTCAAAATCTACACCTTTTACCTCAGCATATACCATTCTAGGATTAGTTGTAAAATATGCATCTTTTGCAACTTTATATATTTCAGAATGAATCTTATCTACATCAATTGGATTTGGATATTCACTATGAGTTAATATCTGATAATAAGTGTCTTTATAAGAAGCTGTCGTAATTGCTTCTAATATTAATTTTGACATTGATTCTATATCTACCTTTGCTCCAACTTTTCCAGATGTAATAATTAAGTCACTTCCATCTATATAATAACTAGATTGAATAACTTGGTCTGGAAGTTTAGATGAAATATCTTTTAAGCAATTTATTAAATTATTTTCATTATAATTTAAATTAATTTCAACATTTGCATTAGGATGCATCATAAGGTCTAAAACTTTTAAATCATTTTGAATGAAATTTCCTTCTCTTCCAATATTATAAGCTTTGTCTATAGCAGCATCTATATCAAATCTAGCATCTATTTGCTCTATAGTAATACAATAAGTATAATTTTTATATTTTAGAAAAACTGAGTCATTTAAATTAGTGTTATATAAATTTTCTATAGTTTCTTTTGCTCTTTGTTTAGTAAGTCCTGAAACATTAATTCCAGCTATATGAACTCCTTTTTTCATCTTATTGTCTTTTATTTGAGTAATCGAAAAAATAGCACAAAAAGTGAAAAGTGCTAAAACAATAAAAATTAGCAATATACTAAATATAAAAAGCACTTTTCTTTTTTCATCCATATTTTTTAACTTCTCTAACATAATTACTCCATTTAATCTAAATCATAAAAATATTATATTCATTTTATATATTAAAGTCAAACAAAAATATTCTTATGATTTAAGCTAATTTATAAATAAAAAAGCGCTTTTTACTTGATATTTAAATAGCGCTTTATAGACTTATATTATAATTTAATAGTAACTATTGTTCCTTTTGGCTTATTATGAGTAATCTTAATACTTCCACCATGAAGTTTTACAATAGTTTGTGCTATAGAAAGACCAAGTCCAGATCCTCCTTTTTCACGAGATCTAGCTTTATCTTCTCTATAAAATCTTTCAAATACATGTTTTAAAGCTTCATCGCTAATTCCAATTCCTGTATCTTTTATCTCTATAACGCATTCATCTTTAGATGTAGAAGTATTTATCTCAATTGAATCATTTTCTTCTGTATATTTTAGGGCATTATCCATTAAAATGATCATAAGTTGTTTTAGCTTATTTCTATCTGCTAGGCATTTTTTTGTAGCATTTAAATCTAAGGAAAAAGATTTATTATCTATATTACTTAATTCTCTATAAGGAGTACTTACATCTTCTATAAATTTATTAATATCAATTTGTTCTTTATTTAATTTTTCAGAAGAGGCATCAGCTCTTGCTAAATCCATTAATTCTTTTACAAGTTTAGTAAGTCTTCTTGTTTCATTTAAAGTAAGAGCTATATCTTCTGATTTATCAATAATTTTGCTATCTGGATATTTAAGTAACATTTCTTGTTTTGCTTGAATAATTGTAAGTGGAGTTCTAAGCTCATGAGAAGCATTTTGAACAAACTCAGTCTGTTTTTCATAATTTTTAACTATTGGATCTAGTGATTTTTTACATAATAAATATGTAAGTACTAAAATAAGTAAAATTATAATTATACATCCAACTATAAGAGTTTTTGAAAAAATACTTATCATTGCTTTTTCAGAATCTATATTCACTAAAAGCTGAACATATGAAGTCTCTCCTGTTACTTTAGATATATATTTTACATTAATTGCTCTATAATGATAATTATTATTTATGTTCATTTCATAAATTTTATTAATTGCTTGATCATCAAAATTTATATCAGAAAAATATTCTAAGTAAGATGGATTTATATAAGAATTTGTATTTATTTTTCCATCTTCTCCTCTTTCTATAGCAATAACGTTAAAATTACTAATTCTATATAAATAATTAGCATTAGAATCAGTATTATCATGTTTTTCTTTTTGCTCTACCCATTCTTTGGCAGCAAAACGTAAATCTTTATCACAGCTTGCATAAAGATATAAGTTTACTTGTAAATATAAAAGTCCTGCAAAAAGTGTAAATATGACAGCATATAATATAAAATTAGATAATGTATTTTTAAGTATTTGAATACTTATTTTTTTTCTTTCATTCATCTTAAAATTTTCTTTCTAAAATTAAATATTACTTTTCAGATAAAATATATCCGACTCCTCTTAAAGTCTTAATATATTGATCATAATTATATTTTTTAAGCTCTTTTCTTAAGCCACTTGCATATACTTCTATAACATTAGTAGAAGTATCAGAATTAAATCCCCATATTCTATCAAAGATTTGTTCTTTAGTAATAATAGTGTCTCTAGATTTCATTAAATATTCTAGAAGATCAAATTGTTTTCCTTGAAGGACAATTTCTTCGCCATTTATTTCAACTTTTCTAGATTTTGTATTAAGTTTTAAATCTTTAAATTCTAAAATATCTTTTGTATAAAAAGAATTATTTCTTCTAATTAAAGCATCAAGTCTTGCAATTAATTCTTCTCTTTCAAATGGTTTAACTAAATAATCATCTGCACCAATAGATAATCCTTTTACTTTATCAGATAAAGAATCTTTAGCTGTAAGAATTAATACTGGTGTTAAAACATTATTTTGTCTTAGTTTTTCTAAGACTTCATATCCATTCATCTCAGGCATCATAATATCAAGAATAATTGCATCATAAATATTACCCTTAGCATATGTATAACCTTCATAACCATCATAAGCTTGCTCAGTATCAAATTTTTCTTCTAAGCATTGTTTTATCGTATTTGATAAGATTTTATCATCTTCTACTATTAAAATCTTCATAATATCTCCTCGTATAAATATTTAAATAAAAATTTATATCTTCTTTTAAATAAAACTTAAATCTTAAGTGATTATATATTTTAAATCTTAAATAAATATTAAAATTAAAATTAAAATAAAAAGGCAAACTTATATAAAAGAATGCCTTTAATAATTATTTTGTTAAAAGTGGACTTCCTATAAAATAAGATATACCAGAATTTGTCTCGAATACTATTTCAAGTTTTTGAACATCTTTTACATCAACATCAAAGTTAAAAGAATTCATATCTTTCTTTATTCCTTTAGATTTATATAAAACATTTCCATCTCCTATAATAGAAACTTTAACTTCATTGTTTGAAAACTTTTTTACTGCACTATTTAAAGCAATTGTTCCAGAAAATCTAGAATATTTTTTATCTAGTTCAAAAGATATTTTTCTAGATTCAGCATTTTTTGTCTCTTTTGCTAGAATATAACTTGTATATTCTTTTTTCTTAATATCAGATATTTTTGCATTTTCTCCAGATACTTCGACATCTGATTCTACTTCATATGGAAGAAGAGTTACATCTTGTGGAATATAAGAAGATACAAGATCTTTCAAGTCTACAAGTTTTTCATCATTATCATATTTTTCTAGAAGAGTATCTATCTCTTTTAAATAAATCTCATAATTTCTAGTAGAAACATTTTTTGTAACTTCTTCTATATATAAATCCATATATTCATAAACTAAATCATCAATAGCTTTTTCAACATTAACATCTGCATCATCTGGAATCATATCATCTATTTTAATTAGAATATCATAATTAGATTGAAGATTACTTATACTGTCTCTAATTCTTTCTGTTGCAATCTTTGCTAATATTTCTTTTACTTTATCTGTTTTTAAAATATCCTCTGATAGATCACTAAATAAATCTTCTGCTTCGTCAAAATGTTTAATTCCTATTAATCTTTCAGCATTTTCAATATATTCATCTAAATACTTTTCAGTTGCTTCATTTATTTTTTCCTTAGCATCATCATATTTTTCTGAAGACTCATCTATTTTTGAAAACATAACAATTGCCTCTTCATATTTTTTATCTGCTAAGTATTTTTCACCTTCTGAATAGTAATATTCATATTCTTCTTTATTAAGTTCATTATTTCTTTCTGTTATATAATATTTTAGTCCTAGAAATGCAAGACATAATAAAATTACTACAAAAATAAATGTAAAAATAAAATTTTTTAATTTATAAAAAAATGAATTTCTGACTCTTTCTTTTTCTTCTCTAATTATTTCTTTTTTTCTTATTTTCTCTTGCTTTTCCATTTCTTTTGCTTCTTTTTGTCTTAATTTAGCTTCTTTTTTTTCATTTTTATTCATAACTTAAAAAAACTCCTTTAAAACATTTTTCTACATAATATCACATAAGAAAAATTACAACAACATCATAGAAAATATTTTTTAACTTTTTTCTTTTTTCTTTTTTTATTTTATTTTTTTTATTTTATTTTTCTTTTTTAGTTTTTTCTTATTCTCTTTTTTTATTTCTTTTTTTATTTCCATTTTTGTTTTTAGTTTTTATTTTTATTTTTTCTAGTTTAAATATTTTTATTCTTTACCAATTTTTACTTTAAAAACTTATACAAAAAATAAAAAAGGCTCTATTTCTAAGAAACCTTTTTCTAAAAAATATCTTAATTTAAATAACTTTAAATTAATAAAATTATATATTATTATTTGCTTTATTTTTATCATCATCTTTTAAATTTTTTGCAGAATATAAGCAATCAAAAATAATTTCATTTTTTTCATCTTCGCTAAGTTCTCTTGACTTTTCTGTAATTAAAGATTTCATCTTAGTAACAGACTTTTCAAGCGCAGAATCTAAAAGTTTAGTTGAAAAAATTCTTTTACTCATTTGAATTTCTTTTTCTATTCTCTCTTCTCTGCTCATATATACATATACAGATATCGCAATACCAAGTAAAATCCCAATTGCTAAATATGTATAATTACCCATAAAAATAACCTCCTAGAAAGGATTTTTATTTAATAAACATCCTTTTAACTTTTAAATTAATATTCTATAAATGAAATTATATATTTATTTTCATCTAATGTTAATAATTCGTTAAAATAAACTATAATATCATTATAAAATTCAATTATAACATCTATATTTTCTTTAAAATAATTCTCATCAACTTTTAATCTTTTAAAAAGTACCTTTTTGTACTCTTCAAGTTTTCCGCTTTCATAATCAGTTTTTAATAATTTAGATAATTCTTCTATATCTTCTTTCATAAGATTTATATAATCTAATGTATAAAAATTATTTTTACCAGAAAGCTCAAATGTACAATTTTCCTTATAGTCATCACTTTCCATTTTAATCTTATTTTCTATAAGATCTTTATCAAAATATTTCCATAGGAAATAAAGTAAATAGTTATGGCATATTTTTTTATCTACTGAAATCATATGTTTCTTTAAAGTTTTAAGCTCATTGTTTTTAATTGCAAATTGACTTACAGAATTTCTTTTTACTGGAACAATTAGAAAATATCCATCTATTTCAGAAACTTTACTATTATTTACATTCATATCCATAAAACATCTCCTTTGCTCTTTCCTAACATTCTAATTATTTTAACATAAAAAAAAGAAAAAAGAAACAAAAATGTTATAAAAAAGATAAAAAAGAGGAAAAAACGTAAATGTCAAAGGAAAAAGTCTAAAAAAAGAAATATTTATACTATCATTTATAAATACTTCAATTCTTTTAAAATTTTATTATTATTTTTTTGTCTTGGTATCTCCCCCACACTGCGAGTGCAGTGCGGGGTTTCTTCATTTGGACTCCTTAGGAAAGCTTAGAATATGATTCTTACTCTTCCAAGAAGAACCGCTGCTGAAAATACTGTAAACCTTCTTAGTATCCAGTATAGGTCAATGCAGAAAACTACGAAACAAATTGAATAAACGATTAGTCTTAAAAACTTATTTCCATATACAACAAAATGTTGCAGATTTCCGCTACTTCCATAGTCTTCGATTTTTTCAAGTGACTCATAATATTCTTCGTATGCCTCTTCGTCCCATCTGTTACCTGAATAGTGCTGGGCGCTTTCTATGTACCTAACTTCTGTTCTTAAGAACATTTGGTATGCACCAGCTGACAGTACAGATAGCGAAATAAACGTTGTGATAATAACAGCATAAGACAATGCAATAAGTCTTGCCGCTGTAAAATAAAATACATCACACTCATTAAGATTTACTCTCCGGTTTACGTTGCTCATAAAATACCTCCAAACTTATAAAAAAGAAAAACGTTTACATAAATATTATATCATATTTTTTGCTTTGTAGCAAGAAAAAGAGCCTATTTAAAGCCCTTTTTAAACATTTTTATTTTTTATTTTTACTCTTTTATAACTTTCTTATTTAGTACTTCTCCATCAACATTTTTAAGATATATAGTTTTGTTTTCTAAAATCATATAAGAATTAGTGCTATTTCCTTTTGGAAGAGAAATAGATCCAGGATTTATACATAAAACACCATTTTTTTCTTCAATTAAACTTTGATGTGTATGACCATATCCTAAAACATCAATATTTTCATATCCACTTGGAAGATTATCTATATTAAACTTATGTCCGTGAGAAAAGAACATATTTAATCCATCTGCATATAAAGAAATACTATTTTCAAGCTTAAATTCTGATATCATCTGATCTACTTCTGCATCGCAATTTCCCTTTACTGCTAATATTTTTTCTTTATGTTTATTTAAAATATTTGCAACTTCACTTGGATTATATTCTTCTGTAAGATTATTTCTTGGTCCGTGGTAATACAAATCTCCTAAAAGAATAATTCCAGTAGGATTTTCTTTTTCTATAATTTCTTCTAACTTTTTGGCAAAATAAAGTGAACCATGTATATCAGACACTATTAATAATTTAATCATATTTTCCTCCAACATTATTAAAACAAACTTTAAAAAATTATATATTAAAAAATAATTTTATGGAAGGTTTATTTTATCTATTTTATTTTTAATATTTTTTAATCTACTTTCAATTTCATTTTTATACTTTTTATTATATTCTTTTCTGTTTTCACACTTATTTTTATATTCCATCATTTTATTATAATAATAAATGTTTTCTTTATCTGAAATATAAAGTTTATAATAAATTATAAATAGTTCAACTAAAGCTTCATATAATTCATTTTCTATTTCTTCTAAAAGAGAAATAGATTTTGAAATATCTTTTTCAATATTTGCTTCTAAATTTCCTTCTTCATAATAATATTTTACTAAATTTAAAATAGAATACCTGCAAAGTGTAAGCTGTGAGCTTTCAGACGAGATAGAATAATACATATATGCTTTTTTCTCATCTTTTTTTGTTCCAATTCCTCTTCTTAAAAACTCTCCTACTTTATTTGCAGCCCAGCTCTCTCCTTTATCTGCAGCCATCATATAATATTCTAATGCTTTTTTATAATTTTTATTTTCTTCTTCAATTTTTCCTAAATTATTAAACCCATACACATTTCCAAGTTCAATACTTTTTTCAAAATATTTTCTTGCTTTTTCTTTATTTTTCTTAATATGAGGAAAATCTCCATTTAGAATAATAAGACCTAAACTATTAAAACTATTAGAAGAATTTAATCTTTTGGCTTTATTAAAATATTTCAAAGCTAAATACTTATCCTTTTTACTTTTTGTTCCAATAAACCCTCTATAATATAAGTATCCGAATTGCCCAAGATGCTACTGGATGATTATATTCCTCTGCTATTTTATAATATTTATATGCCTCTTCATATCGAGCCTTTCCAGTAATAATTCCATAGCATTCCATTGAAGCTATTTCAAAACAAGCAAAAGGATTATTCTTTTTAGCAAGTTCTTTAATTTCTCTTATTGCCCATATTCCAGATGTAAGCTGAAGATTTATATAATCTTTTATATTATTTATAGAAATATTAGTATCATAAATATTTTTTTCTATATTAATCTTTAATTCACTTTCAATATTAATTGGTTGTTTTTTATCAAGTACAACAAAAAATAAAACTTCTGCAAAAAAATTATAATACATTTTACTTTCTAAAAGTTTAAATAATTTATTTTGCATAATCAAAGAAACATCAGAATCATTTTTTGAAATAAAATAAAGTTTATTACATATATTAATTAATCTTTGATTTTGATTTATCTCTATCATAGAATAATTTCTTTTTATTTTTTCTCCATCTATAAGAGATAATATTTGAGATACAATTTCTATAATAGCATTTTTATCTTTTTCATAATTACTCTTTAACTTCCTTAAAAAATCTTTATAAACAGGATTTATTGCTCTAAAACCTGTACAATAATTATTTACTGTACTATCTGCTATGTTTAATGTATCAAATATAATAGAAAATAAATCAGATTGTATAAATCCATTTACATCTTGTGATTCTTCTTTGATAACTCTAAATAAATTACCAAAAGATAAGTAATTATCATTTACATTTAATCTAATAAAATCTTTTCTAGGCATAAAAATTCCTCCAAACAAAAAGATTATACTACGATTTTTCTTAAACTTCAATAAATTATATGTGAATTCTAGTTATTCTTCGTGAATTCTTGTAAGTTGTATTATTTTAAGATAATATTTAAAATAGATAAAAAAGTAAAAAATAATATGATATAATCTAAAAAAATATATTTGTTAGGAGTGATTTATATAAACGTAGTAGTAAAACGGTTTAAATATAAATTATATAAAAAAAGGCATTGGGAAAAATGTATTACTTCTTCCAGGATGGGGAACTACAATTGAAACTTATGCTCCACTAATAGATTCTTTATCTAAATTTTCATGTGTTTATACTTTAGATATGCCTCGGATTTGGTAAATCTCAAGAAATGGAAAAAAGTTATACATTAGATGATTATATTTTATTTATAAAAGAATTTATTAAAAAAATAGATTTAAAAGACTTTTCTGTAATAGGACATTCAAATGGTGGTCGTATTATAATAAAGCTTTTATCAGAAGATAATGATTTTAATATAGATAAAGCAATTTTAATTGGAAGTGCTGGACTTAAAAGTAAAAAAACATTTAAACAAAAAGCTTTAATTTTTGTATCTAAAATTGGAAAAAAAATATTAGATACTAAAGTTTTTAAAAAGCTATTTCCAAATTTAATTGAAAAACTAAAAAAACATTTTGGATCAGAAGATTATAAAAAAAGTACTCCTATTTTAAGAAAGACTTTAGTAAATTTAGTAAATACTGATTTAAGAGAAAACTTAAAAAAAATAGATATTCCAACACTTTTAATATGGGGAACACTTGACACGGCAACAAAAATTGAAGATGCTTTAATTATGGAAAAAGAAATAAAAGATGCTGGACTTGTAAAAATAGAAGGTGCAAGTCACTATGTATTTTTAGAATATACTGAATACGTAAGTAAAATAATAAATACATTTCTTTTTGGAGGAAACTAAATGAAAATTGCAATTTTCTTTTTATATATAATCAATTTAATATTGCTACTTCTCTTTTCTATGCATATGTTTCAGCTAAATTCATACTTTTTTAAGAAACATATAAAATGGATTAGAAAAAATATTTCAAAAATAGCTATTCAAGAATTATTTATCATATCATCTACGGTTCTTCTACTTTTGCAGGATAAAAATAGTATATTTTCTATAATAAATATAGCAGTTCTTGTATTATCAATTTACTATAACCTGCCAAAGAAAAAACAAAAAATTAAATTAAAATATACTTTAAGAGTAATTAGAATGTTTGCATATGAAATAGCCTTATTGTTTGCTTTATGCTTTATATCATCAAATTATTTTAAAGTAGATTTAAGTTTAGCCTTAGCAATAATAAATATAATATCATTTATAATGTGTTTCATAGCAAATCTTATAGACTATCCAATAAATAAGCTACTTAAATATTTATACATACAAGATGCTAAAAAAATATTAAGCCAGATGCCAAATTTAATAGTAATTGGAGTTACTGGGAGCTATGGAAAAACAAGTATTAAAAACTTTTTAAGTAAAGTACTTTCTAGTAAATATGAAGTACTTGCAACTCCAAAAAACTATAACACAACACTTGGAGTTGTAAAAACTATAAGAGAAAATTTAAAACCTATACACCAAATATTTATATGTGAAATGGGTGCAACAAATATCGGAGATATAAAAGAAATATGTGATATAGTATCTCCTACTTTAGGAGTAATAACAGCAATAGGTCCTCAACATTTAGAAAGCTTTAAAAATATAGATAATGTAATAAAAACTAAATTTGAACTATTAGACAGTGTATCTAAAAATAATGGTACTATGTTTTTAAATTATAATAATGAATATATATCAAATAAAGATGTAAAAAATGCAAAAGTTATAACTTATGGAATAAATAATGAATCTTTAGATTACAATTCAAATAATCTTCACTCTTCTTCCCATGGTTTAACATTTAGCATGAAAGATAAAGATACAAATGAAATAATAGATTTTAAAACAAATTTAATTGGAAAACATAATATTATAAACTTAAGCTGTGCAATTGCTGTTGCAAGATATTTAAATATTCCATATAACCAAATTGTACAAAAAATAAGAGAAATAAAAAGTATTGAGCATAGATTATCTCTTAAGACTCTAGGAAATATTACAATAATAGATGATGCATATAATTCAAATCCAGTTAGCTCTAAATTTGCATTAGACACCTTAAGAGAATTTGATGGAATTAAAATAGCAGTAACCCCTGGGCTTATAGAACTTGGAGCAGATGAAGAAAAATATAATTATGAACTTGGAGAATATATGACAAAAGTATGTGACTATATATATTTAGTTGGCCCGAAACATTCAAAGCCAATATATGATGGAATAATATCAAAAGACTTTGATAAAGATAAAGTATTTATTGTATCTTCTCCAGAAGAGGCAATAAATAAAATAATCAATTTAAATTTAGAAAATCGCATTAATGTATTATTAGAAAACGATCTTCCAGATAATTATAACTTAGAATAAAAATAAATGTTTTAAAATAAAAATTATACTTTAAAGTTAATTTAAGAAAGGATGAATAATATGAAAATTAAAGTTGGTGTATTTTTTGGTGGTAAAAGTGTTGAACATGAAGTATCAATTATAACAGCACTTCAAGCAATAGAAAATATTGATACAGAAAAATATGATGTAGTTCCAATTTATATTACAAAAGATAATCAAATGTATTGTGGTAATTTTATAGGAGATATCACAGAATATAGAGATTTAGATAATCTTCTTCACTTAAGTTCAAAAGTTACTCTTGGATTTAAAAATAATAAAGTCGCACTAATTAAATGTGATAAAAAATTTTATGAAAGTCCTATATATGATTATATAGATGTAGCTTTTCCAATTGTACATGGAACAAATGTTGAAGATGGTACTCTTCAAGGATATTTAAAAATGTTTAATCTTCCTTATGTTGGATGTGATGTACTATCCTCTGCTCTTGGAATGGACAAGTATGCATCTAAAATATTATTAAAAGAAAATAATGTTCCTGTACTTGACTGTATGTGTTATACATCTAAAGAATATAGTGAAAGTTTAGAAAATATAATAAATAGCATTGAAGGAAAATTTAATTATCCTGTTATAATAAAGCCTGTAAACCTAGGTTCTAGCGTTGGAATTACAATTGCTAAAGATAAAGCTTCATTAGAAGAGGCTATAGAAGAAGCATTTACTTATAGTAAAAAAATATTAGTAGAAAAAGCAATTACAAACCTAAAAGAAGTAAATTGTTCATGTATTGGTGATATGGATGAATGCATTTGCTCAGAGTGTGAAGAACCAATAAAATCAGATGAAATACTAAGTTTTAATAATAAATATATATCCGGATCTAAAAAATTAGGCGCTTCAAAAGGTTTTGGTGGAGCTAAAACAATGAATGCTGGATCTTTAAAACTACCTGCAGATATATCAGATGAAACTAAAGAAAAAATACACAATTTAAGCAAGCAAACATTTAAAGTATTAGGTTGCAGCGGAGTTATTCGTATAGACTTCATAATAGATAATGATACAGGAAGTGTATATGTAAATGAAGTAAATACAATCCCAGGTTCTCTATCATTCCATTTATGGAGAGAAACCGGACTTGATTATAAAGACGAATTAGATAAATTAATTCAACTTGCTCTAAAAAGACATAGAGAAGAAAATAATATAACATATTCATTTGATAGTAATATTTTATCTCAGTATTATTTAGGTGGTTTAAAAGGTCTTAAAGGAATAAAAGGTAATAAATAAAAATAAGAAAGAGAAAATAAAATAAATAATAAAAAAATTAATTAAATTTATATATAAAAAGAACCAGCGACTAGCTTTTTAGCTAGTCGCACTCCAATTATCTTGGAAAGTTCCTGTCCCTTATTCCGTCTCTCTCAGATGCTGAGGCAAATTGTGTGACTTGTTTGCCAGAAGCGATCCGTCCTTACGGATGGAGTAAGTCAGAGTATGCCCGTCAGGTAGTACTTCGCTCTTCACTTTTCCCACAGTCGGTTCTGCTGCCTTTTCCTGCTCAAGTTTGGCCTTAGCCTCTTCTATGAGCCGTTCATCCTTCTCTTCTCTTGCCTGATACTCTGTTGCCATAATCTTGGCCTCCCTATTATTATTGGTCCGGACATAAAAATCAAGACCTAAAATAGATTATACTACGTTTACATAAAAAGTCAATTATTCTTCTGCATTTTCTGTCACATCTTTATCCGTATTATTTTCTACTTCATTATTATTTGTTTCTTCTTTTTCTATATTATTTTGTTTATCTGTTTCTTCATTATTTTGATTACTATTTGTATTTTTTTCTTCATCAGTATTACTACTATTATTATTTTCTAATGCTTTACTATCACTATCTAGTCCATCTTCATCTTGAAATAATTCATCAGTCTTTTCAGAAGAGGTTAAGTTTTTATTAGATGTTTCACCGGCATCATTTTTAACAGTATTTTTCTTTCTCTTCTTTCCTTTATTAGAACTTGAATGGATAGTGCAATTTCCACTTGGGGCTGTTCCTTCTAAGTAATATTCTGTATATGTGTCTACACAATGTTCATTTGCAATCTTTCCAGATTTTCTACAAATTGTATATGTTTGAATTTTATCTGGCATAGTAAATTTTTTAGATGGAAGATCTTTATGAATTTCCTTCATAACAGATGACCAGATTATACCTGCTGGATTTCTTCCATTAAATTCAATAGTTTCATTTATATCATATCCATACCATACAGCAGATGTAAAATAAGGAGTAAATCCGAACAAGCCATCTGTCATAATTTTCATTAGTAGTACCAGTTTTAGCACAAACATCCATATTACTTATTTTACAATAAGTTGCAGTTCCATAATCTCCATTTACTGGTTCATTTAATAGCTTTTTAACTATAAATGCAGTTTGTTTTGAAAAAACCTTTCTTGAAGTTTGCTTTGATTTAAATACAACTTTTCCTTTTGAATTTTCAATTTTAGTATAAAAAGTAGGCTCAATATATACTCCATCATTTGCAATAGTTGCATAGCATGCAGCTGTTTCTAAAGGAGTCATTCCTTTATCTAAACCACCGAAGAGCAAGTGATAAATTTTCGTCTTTTTTACTTAAAGTAGTAACACCCATTTTCTTTAAATATTTAATAGAAGTTTTAGGAGTTAAATCTTGCATTATTTTTACAAAAGGAATATTTTGAGATGTTTCTAATGCTCTTCTTACTGTGATATCCCCTAAATACTCATTATAATTTTGAGGTTTGTAGGTTTCTTTTCCTCCATCATTAAAAGAAGTCTCTTCATCTTTATAAATAGTAGATGCAGTAATTATTTTCTTTTCAATTGCAGGAGCTAAAATTGCAATAGGTTTTATGCTAGAACCTGTTTGTCTTTTAGCCTGAACTGCTCTATTAAATCCCATTGAAGTTTCTTTTTCTCCTAAAGAGCCAACTAATCCCACTACATATCCAGTTGATTGATCAATAATTACCATTGCACTTTGAGATGTACTTCCCTTATTTTGTTTTGAATTTAATATATATTTTTTCTTAGAATATTCTTTTTCAATAATTTTTTGAATTTCTATATTTTCTGTACTATATATCTTAAGTCCTGCCATATATAAATAATTTTTAGCAAAATCCTGTGATATATGTTTTTTATCAGATAAATCATTTATAAGTTCAAGTGTTAAAGCATCAGTATGATATGAATTTATGTTTTCTTCTTTTTTACTTAATTCTCCCTTTTTAAAGTTTAGTCCTTTTTCAACATTTTCTTTTGCTGCATCTAATTCTTCTTTACTTATGAATTTAAGTTCATACATTTTATTTAAAACAGTCTTAGTTCTTGTTTTAATTTTTTCACTATTATCTACATCATCTCTAAAAGGATTAAAAGAATATGGGGAAATATTTATACCAGCAAGATATGCGCACTCTTCTAATGTTAAGTCTTTAGCAGATTTAGAAAAATAATAAAAAGATCCCATCTCTACTCCATAAACATTTGGACCAACATAAATAATATTTAAGTATGCTTCTAAAATCTCTTCTTTTGACATAGTAAGCTCAAGCACAAATGCTTTAGACCATTCATCAAACTTTCTTGAAACTTTTTTACTATTGTTTCCAGTTAAGTTTTTTACAAGTTGCTGAGTAATAGTGCTTCCACCAAAAGAAGCATGACCTAAATTTTTAATATAACTTAATGTTGCAGCACCTGTTCTTCTAATATCAATTCCCATATGCTTATAAAATCTCTGATCCTCTATTGCAACATAAGCATTTTTAAGATTTTCTGGCATTTCATCTATAGATATATTTTTTCTATTTCTATTACTTCCGATATCTCCTATTTTTTTACCAGAAGAATCTACAACAATTGATGACGTATTTTTTATCATATCTTTTGCTAAAGAATTCCATTTAAAACAAGATATTATAAACATAATAAATAATATAAAAAGAATTATAAGAAATATTCTAAAGACAATCTTAAGCACTTTTTTCTTAAAAGATTTTTTAGAATCTTTTTCATCTAATTCATCATAATCTCTATTTTCTACTACTTCATTTCTATTTTTACTACTATTACTATTACTTTTCCTTCTCTTATTTCTTGCGCTTCTTTCAATATCATTTTTTTCTTTTGACTTATTTAATCTATCTAAATATTCTTTTTTACTTAACCCTGAAGAAGATTTTACCTTTCTTCTAGACTTTGTATTATTCAATATAAAACCACCTTTAAATAAATATTTTTAATAATTATATATAAAAATAGAAGTACTTGCAAACTGTACTTCTATTCTAATCTTTTTAATTTAAATAAAACTTAAAATTATTTATTATATTCATCTAAGCTATTATCTAATGAACTGATTATTCCTTCTTTATCCATATCTTTTCCGATAAATACTAATTTTACCATTCTGTCTCCAACTTTGTAATCCCATTCTTTTTCAATGTCTGGATTTAATTTTAAGATTTCTTCTTTTTCTTTTTTAGGAAGAGTATCTACCCAAACGCCACCTTCATAAGCTTGGACTTGCTTACCTGCTTGTTCAAATATATAAGACATATCATTTTCATCTGAAAACCAAACTATACCTTTTGCTCTTATGATATTTTTTGGCATATTACAAGCAAATTTATCAAATTTTTCTTTATTTAAAGGTTTTCTTACCATATAAACAAATGAACTAATTCCATATTCTTCTGTTTCAGAATCATGGTGGTGATGATGATGTCCTTCATGCTCATGTTCGTGATCATGCTCATCATGGTCATGATCCTCATCTTCGTCTTCATCTTCATCTATATCAGCATTTATTTCTTCAAGCCATCCTGCTGTAGTACTAGCCTCTTCAAAATTAAATCTTTTTGTATTTAATAATTCTTTTGTATCAACTTTTCCATAATTTGTTTCAATTAATTTTGCTTTTGGTTGAAGTTTTTTAATAATAGCTCTTACTTTATTTAATTCTTCTTCAGAAACTTCATCAATTTTATTTAATACTATAGTTGTGCAGAACTCTATTTGTTGAATTAAAAGATTTGCTATATCTTCTTCATCAATATTTTCTTTTTCAAGTTCAGCTCCGCATCCAAATTCGGATGCAATTCTTAAAGCATCTACTACTGTTACAATATTGTCTAAGTCGCATAATTTTGGAAGTCCATATTCTAAAGTAGATTCAGAAAGTGCAACTATTGTTTGAGCGATTGGAAGAGGCTCACAAATACCGCTTGCTTCAATTAAAATATAATCAAAGTTTCTAGTTTTTATTAAGTCAACAATTTGTTGCATTAAATCAACTTTTAAAGTACAACAAATACAACCATTTGTAAGTGGAACTAAACTATCATCTTTTTCTTTTACAACTCCACCTTTTCCAATTAAATTTGCATCTATATTTACTTCTCCTATATCATTTACTATTACTGCTACTTTATAACCTTCTTGATTGTTTAATATATGGTTAATAAGAGTAGTTTTTCCGTGATCCTAAATATCCTGTAAGAAGTGTAATTGGTACTGTTTTAATACTATTATTCATTTTAATTTATCCCCCTTTAAAACTTTTAATATTATATATCCATAATTTAAGTTTTTCAATCACTATTTTTCCATAGCAAATATATTCGCCAAAAGTGAAAAAACAATAAATAAACCTAAATTAGTAATTACAATCATAGCACCTGCACTTATATTGTAAACATAAGAAAAATATATTCCAAATATAAAAGCTACAACGCTTACTATTCCTGAGCTTATAACTACTTTCTTAAAAGACTTAAAAAGTCTCATAGAAGTAAGACTTGGGAATATTATGATACTACTTATTAGCATTGTTCCCATAATTCTCATTCCTACTACTATAAGTACTGCAGTAAGTATAGCAATTAAATTCGTATAAAAACTTACATTTATACCATTTGCTTTTGAAAATTCTTCATCAAATGTAATAGAAAATATTTTTCTATAAAAAACTAAATATAAAACTATTACAATAAAACTTACTAAAATACTAAAAAAAACATCTTGTTTTGTCATAGCAAGAATACTACCAAACATATAATTATATACATCAGTATTCATTCCAGTTGAACTTGATGTTACAGCAATACCGGATAGCCAAACTACTACTTGAAATAATAGCAATAGCACTATCTGTATTAATTTTTTTATTGTTTCCTATTCTAAGTAATAAAATAGAAGCTACTATAACTACTGGAATTGATACTATCATCGGAGCAAATCCAAGGCAAAGTGCTACTGTTAATACTCCAAAAGTTACATGTGATAGACCATCACCAATCATACTATATCTTTTAAGCACAAGAGTAACTCCAAGAAGTGCTGCAACAATACTTATTAATACTCCAACTACTAATGCTCTTCTTATAAAGTCATATTGTAACATTTGAATTATTGCATTTATCATTACTTTTTATCTCCTTCCAAATTATATTTAGAAGAAATATCATCAAATACCTTTTTACCATTTTTGATTTCAATTACTCTATTTGAAATTTCTATTCCTTTTTCTATGTCATGAGATACCATAATAATAGTCATTCCATTTTTTTCATTTAAAGTTTTTAATAATTTGTAAATCTGTTTTGCAATATTTTGATCTAATCCGTTTCCTGGTTCATCTAAAACTAATATATCTTTTGAGCTACAAATTGCTCTTGCAATTAAAACTCTTTGTTGTTGTCCTCCAGATAAATCTCTAAAACATTTTTTTCTAATGTCATAAATTTTTAAATCTTTCATTACATCATAAGCTCTTTGTTTTTCTTCTTTTGTATTCCATAGTCTAAAACTATTTGAGTCAAATCCGCTTAAAACCACTTCTTCAATAGATGCTGGGAAATTTTTTTGAATATCAGTCTTTTGTGGTAAATATCCAATCTTTCCATCTATTTTTATAGAGTCTTTTTCTACTTTATTTATTCCTGTTATACATTTTAGAAGAGTAGTTTTCCCGAGAACCATTTTCACCAATTATACAAACAAAATCACCTTTTTCAATTTTAAAACTTATATTTTTAAGAGCTTTATCTTCTAAAGAATATTCAAAAGATAAATTATTTACTTCTATTTGGCTCATATTTCCTTTTTTAACTTTTTTTATTTAATATAAAGTTAATTTCCTCCTCAATAAAAAATTATTAGTTTAAAATTAATTTAAAGCTTTTTTAATAACATCCAAGTTTTCTCTCATCAAATCAACATATGTTTTTCCTTTATAAAAATCTTCTTTTGAAATATTATGAATTGATTGGAATTTTATTATTTTGCATCCCGTTTCCTCAGCTAAAGTTTTTGTAACTTTTCCTTCATTTAATTCTAAATAAAGTACATAAGGAATATTTTCTTTTTTAATTAAATCAACTAAATATGCAATTGTTCTGCTAGTTGGAGTCGTCTCTTCAGCACAACCATTAAATGCAGCACTTACATCTAATCCAAATTCATTTATAAAATATTGCATTGGCATCTTATCACCAAATACTAATCTTTTTCTTTTGCTATTTTTTATTGTATCTTCAAATTCATTTTTTAGAGATGAAATCTCTTCTATATATTTTTTGCTATTTTCTTTGTAATAAGTTTCATTTTCAGAATCCATCTTAGATAATTTATTTTCAATATAATTTATTATTTTTATACTATTATCAAGTGAAGTCCAAATATGTTCATCATATTCTCTTTCATGAACTTCTCCATCTGATTCTGCAGCATCAATCTTCATCTCTTCTTCTAAAGAAATACAATCAATTAATCTTAATGTGTTTTCTTTATTAATTGAATCTACTACTTTGCTACTCCAAGGCTCTAAAGTCCCACCTACATAAATAAATAAATCAGCATTTTTAATATCTACAATATCTTTTGCTTTTGGCTCATAACCGATGTGAATCAACTCCGAGGACCTAATAAAAATATTAAATTTACTTTATCTTTTGCTATTTGTCTTACAAAATCATATGAAGAAAATGTAGTAACTACTACAGTCTTTTTTTCATTTTCTTTCTTTACTAATACATTTTTAGTATTCATCAAGAAAAATAAGAATAAACATATAATAATTATAAGTAAAATAACAGAAATAATCTTTTTAATTTTTACTTTTAACATATTTTTTCCTTTTAACTAATTTTTACATTCATTACATATTCCATATAGAACAGTCTTTACATTATCTATTTCAAAATCATATTTTTTATCAATTTTACTTTCTAAATCAGAAAATACTTCATTGCTTAAGTGGATTATTCTGCCACATTTCTCACATTTTAAATGATAGTGATTAGCGCAAGCTTTATTTACATATTCAAAAGTTGCAGCATTTTTCTTTTCAGAATAATTCTTCTTTAAGATTCCCTGTTTTACAAGCTTTTCTAAATATCTATATATTGTTGCAATACTAGGATTTTCATCTTTTAAATAAAGATTTTGTAATATGTCATATGCCGTAAGTTGCTTATCTTTATTTTTTTCAATATATTCTAAAATCATTTTTCTTTGTTTAGTCTTATATTCTATATTATTCATATATCCTCCATTCACATTTGAGAATGATTATCATTTTCATATTATAGTACCAAAATACGTTTAAGTCAACATTTTTATTGTAATTTAGCAATAATTATTGTATAATCTTTCTAATTTCTTCAGGCACTGTAGAAAGGATGGCAAATATATGAAAAATGATGATAAGTTCAAGACATCCGGAATTGTAGTAGAAACTCTTCGTGGTAGCAAGTTTCGTGTAAAGCTTATATCTATCAAAGGTTCACCTATTATCACTGCAACGCTTGCTGGTAAACTTCAAATCAATAATATCAGAATCTTAAATGGTGATAGAGTTGATGTAGAAGTTCCATCGCAAGATCTCACAAAAGGACGGATAATTTGGAGGTATCGTAAGTAAATGTTTTTATGTGTTTGCCTGAAGGAATCTACAAGCCGGCATTTTACAGTATGAATGCCGGCACTTTTAAAATAAAAAAAGCACTCACACCTTTTATGGTATAAGTACTTATTGGGGAAGAAAAAATTCATTAGACTAAAAATATTTTTACTAGTCTAAATGTTGATTTAATATTATTATAATAACATTAAAATAAACTTAAAAATTTATTATTTTTTTAAATTTTTAAGTTTATTTTTTATCATATATTTTTATCTTATATTTTTAACTTTTTTTATTTAATAGTTAAATATTTCTTTGCTCTATATAATGCTATATTTGTATGAGCATCTTTATATACTCCATTTTCTAGCATTTCATAAACTTTTTCTATTGGTTCTGTATAAGATACTAGAAATTCATCATCATCTAATTTTAGATCTTTTACTTTTTCTACATTTAATGCAAGCACCATATATGTATTTCCTGTGCAACATGAAATATCGCCATAAAAGTCTCCGAAGTTCAATTATCTTTTCTGCAACACATCCTGTTTCTTCTAGAAGTTCTCTTTTAGCTGCGTCTATAACATTTTCTCCTTCTATTATTCCTGCTGGAATTTCTATTGATTCATCTAAAAAAGCTCCAGCTCTTGGTTGTTTTGTAAGAAATATTCTATTATCTTTAGTAACTGCAACAATTGCAACACCTGGATTTTTAAGTACTAGTTCTCTATCAAAATATTCCCCATTATTAAGTTTAATTTTATTTTTTGTTAATTTTAAAAATCCTGAATAAACATTTTCTTTTTTTACTATTTCCATATTAACTCCTTTTATACTTTTAAAATTTTTAACTAACTTCAAATATATTTACTTTTATTATATTTTTAATAATTTATTTTTGCAATAAAAAAGATAGACTTTATAAAATATAAAAGTCTATCTAAAGTTTTATTTTCCCTTAGTATTAATAACCTTGGCTAATTACTTTGTTTTTGTAAACGATGAATTTTACAGTATCTGTATCTTCGTCTTTATCTCCATCTTTGTCTTTTGTTTTTGTTTCAATTTGAACTTTAACTTCATATAAGTCTTTCTTTAATTTCTTTGTTCCTTTGAATTTTACAATTTTCATTTTATAAGAATCATAGTTATCATCAAAGTTATCAAACATATCTTTTGCAGATTCTTCTCTTTCATCTTTTAAGTCATCTTCGTCTTCATCATCTTTTACTTCATCATAAGCATCTTTAAAGTCATCTTCTTCTCCTTGGCATTTAACCCAAGCTTGTGCTCCAATAACATCAACAGATTTTACTAATTTTGAAGCATTTCTTGAATTTATAGCTGATACATATTTCTTTACAGCTCTCTTTGGTCCACCTGTTAAGAATCCAATTGCAAAAACTACTACTACAAGAGCAACAGCAACAGGTACTATAATTTTAAGGTGTCCCTTAACCCATTCTAAAGCTGTTGTTAATACATTTTTTACTTTTTCCATATTATTTTATTCCTCCCGAAATTTTATATTGTAATTATACATAATAGATTTTCTAATTACAATACACATTTAAAAAATTTTTTATATTAATATATATTTAAAAACGAAACAATTTATGCAGCAGGTTTCTCATCTGCTTCTTTTTCATTATCTACACTTTCATTTCCGCTTTCTTCTGTATTTTCATTTGTTTTTTCTTCTGTTCCATCACTTTCTGTCTCTACAGCTTCTTCATCATAAATAACTTTATCATTAAAAATGTAGTAATATTGTTCAACATCATTTTTCATGTCTGTTCCTTTATAAGCAAAGTTTAATGTTTCTTTTACTTTTGCTTTATACATTCCTTCAACTTCTGGAACTTCACTTATACTTTCAACTTCTACAAATTCCATTTTGAAAGAATCTAAAGTATCTTTATAAAATCCTTCTGTTACATCTAATTCACTCTTTAAGTCAGCTTCAAAGTTCTTTACATCTTCATCTTTTGCAGCTTTATAAGTTTCATTAAATTTAGATAGATCTCCTTGTACTTGTTCATAAGCATATGCAGCTTTTAAATCAATAGTTTTTAGTATTTTTTCTGTATCAAAAGAATTAATACCGCCTATATATTCTTTTACTATTGCTTCAATTTTAGTTTTTGTTTCATCTGCTTTATTATTTTTCTTATCTAAAACAAGTTTTAAGACAATAGCTCCTACAACAATAGCAACTAGTACAATGATAGTTATTATTATTGCTAAATTTTTAGAAAAAAACTCTTTCATTTCTACCTCCTAAATTTTTCTTGTGTTCATAAAAATTATATGTTAAATAAAAAATTAATACAAGTAATTTTATTTAAAAATTTATAATTATAAAAATTTAACACTAATTATTATAAAAACGCTCACCAATAAAATCATATTTTATATCAGTTAAAATAGATATATAATCTACTGTTTCCATCTCTTCTTGCTTCTTATTTACTAAATTATATATACTTGTAAATCCTTCTGTTATAATATTTCCACTTAAATCCATTAAAGAATAACTTATATTAGTTGGAATACCATAACTATTAAATGAAATTTGACTTGGAAGGTTTGCACAAATCAATAAATTTAAATCAATTAAAGTAGTATCTATGAAATCAAATTCTTTATCTATTGTTTGCTTAAAGCTTTTATCTATCAATGTATATTTATCATTTTCTTTTTTTACAATATATCCATCTTTATATACGTATATGTCTTTATATTTATCTGATAATATCTTTCCTTCCTGATTCATAAAATAAATTCTATTTTCATTATAGTCTTTTATTAAAATATTATCATCATAAAACTCAAGTATTTGAGCATTGCCACCAACTTCAACTCTATCTAAGTCTTTTGTATAATATCCTTGCATTTTTTCACTAGTCTTAAAAAATGGTAAATAACCATTACTATATACGCTAATTGAATCTGCATCAAATTCTAAGTTATCACAATCTATACTAATTTTAGTATTAGATCCGAATTTTTTTACAAGTTCATATCTATTATTACTTCCAGTCTGTGATATCTTAATTGAAATATCATAATCATCATTAAATGGATATAAATATCCTCCTGATTCATATGCTTTTATTTTATTAATATTATCTGTTTTACATGTAATTATATTATCCTCAAAGTCTTCTTCTTGATTAAATGTATGAAGATATATTTCCTCTAGTTTATCAAGCTGTGACTCATAATCTTTAACATCTATATCATTTTTATATGAAAAAACAGTTCTCTCATTTTTTAATATAACATAGCTATTACCATCCTTGCATACTAAAGCAACATCAAAATTCTTATTATTTTTTATAATATTTACAAAAGGTGATGCATAATCATATTTAAACTCAATAACTTTCTGACCTTTTTGATTAATATAACCCCATTTACCATTTTTCTCTACATTAATATAAACATCTTTTATATTTAATTCAGATACATATTCAAAAAAGTTTTCATCATATTCAACTTGTCCGATATTATCTTTCTCATCTAACTCTTCTACTGCATCTTTATATGTAAGTGAATATATTCCAAATAACCCAATTGCAGCAATTAAAATAGATAAAAATATCATAAATATAGTATTACTTTTCTCAATTACATTTTCTCTTAATACCTGGATACAAATAAGAAGTGCTGCTAAAAGATAAATTATTGCAATAATATTTATATTAAAAAAATAAAATGAATCAGCTAAAATGGCTATTACATATGCAAAAGCAAATACACTGTTATGTCTATTATTAAGTAGTAACAATAAATTTGCAATTGTTACTACTACTAAAATCACAAGTGTAATAGTATTTATTTGATTCATTACTACAATTTCATTTGCAGTTGCTCTTTCAACATTAGTAGCTATAAACCCATATGAAATTACAACTACTCCAAATAAGAAATTCATTAAAGCCGCAACTGCATTTACTATTTTACTTTTCATCTAATATTTCCTCTTTTTTTATTTCTTTTGTATTCTTTGGATTCATATTTTTTTGTTTTGTGATATCTTCAAGTCTTGTTATAAAGTAAATAATCATACAAGATATAATACTTATTATAATTCCGATTATAGCTTCTTCTAAAGACGTAAATTTTGGTATAAACATAAATAGTGATGTAATAGAAAAACCTATAATTGCATAATATGTCATACCATAAAATTTCTTAAATAAGTATGTAATCATTCCAGCAGTTGTAAGTGCTAAAATAACATATCCTAGTCCAAAAGGAATAATAATGCTTAAATCAAATGCAAATATTCCTGCCATTATAGTTGATAAAACACCCATATATTCTAATATATGTATTGTAGTCATTCCTGGCATAACAGCACCAAAAGAATAAATTGCTCCATATATTATAAGTTCAATTGTTGTAATATAATTTACAGTTTTACCAGCTTTTAAAAGATTTGCACCTTTTGTTAATATAATTGTAAGAATTAAAGCACAAATCATTGCAAGTAAGTACTTTTTCTTAAATCCTTTTTTATTTGCTACTTTAAATAATGTTGGTATTCCTCCTATTATAATTCCAAGTAGTACACATCTAAAATATGTTTCATGAGTATTTAAAAAGTATAGTACAAGCTTTCCAAATACTATTACACTTATTCCAATTCCTAAAAGTATTGGAAAAATATATTTTACATTTTCTTTAAAATGTTTAAAAGGATTAGATATTATTTCCATGCATCTGTCATATATTCCAAGTATTATTGCAAAAGTACCGGCTCCTGCTGTCATAGCAGAAACTCCAATAATCATTCCTTTAATTATTTTTACGATAAATTCAATCATATTTTTTCTCTTTCTAAAGTTTATAAGTATAATTTATTTTTATAAATATATTTTTCAACATCTTTATCTATAATATCATTATCAATTTTCACATCATTCTTTATCATGCTTCTTACAGAAGTAGAACTTATATCTTTAAAGCAAGAGTTTTTTATGAAAAAAGGTTTATTTTCTATTCCCATTAATTCATCATTTCTAGTTTTTTCTATATCTCCACTTCTTTCAAAAACAATATATTTATATTTTTTAAGTAAATCAAATTCTTTCCAATTTGGAAGATTTATAAAATTATCTTCACCCATCAAAAAATAAAAATCATCATTTTTATAATTTTGTTCTATTATTTTAAATACATCAATTGCATATTTTTTCTCTTTAAAATCTCTTTCAATTGAAGATACTTCAAGTTTATCTTCATCTTTACATAAAATATTTAGCATTTCTATTCTTTTATCAATCGGTTCTAATTCTTTTTTTTCATAAAAATTGCAAATTGGAACAAATACTACTTTATCTAAATTTTTCTCTTCAATTGCTTTTCTTGCAAGATTAAGATGTGCTTTTGTTGGTGGATTAAAAGATCCACCAAAAAAACCAATTTTCATTTTATTCACCTATATTTTCTAATACTTTTTTAATAATCTCTTCACTTATATCATCAATAGAACGAATCTGGTTGTCTTTGACACATTTAACTTCATTCCAGTTATATTTTGAAACTAAGCTACATGCAGCATTATAACTATCAATAATATGTTTTTCATCTCTTTCGTGAATATCTTTTTTAGATTCATGAGTATATTTATTTTCTCTATTTTTAATAAGCTCTAATGATTTTTCAGGTGGCATATTTAAGAAAAATACAAGATCTGGTTTTGGGATTCCATATATTCCAAATTCTAAGTCAAATAACCAATCTAAAAATTTTTCTCTTTCTTTTTCATCTTTTATTTTTCCTGCTTGATGTACCATATTTGCTGTAGTATATCTATCTGCAAGAATTATTCCACCATTATTATAATATTCTTCAAAATCTTTTTTAAATGTAGCATATCTATCTGCTGCATAAAAAGTAGAAGCTATATATGGGCTAATCTTTTTTGCATCTTCTCCAAATTCTCCTGATAAATACATTTTAACAAGTGAAGATGATGGACTATCATAATTTGGAAAAGAAACTGTCATATAATCTATATTTCTTTTAGATAAGTTTTCTTTTAGTTTTTCAAATTGTGTTTGTTTTCCACTTCCATCAGTACCATCTATTACAAATAATTTTCCCATATTAATACCTCTTAAATTATAATTTTTTTCTTTATGTTTTTTATTTATTTTTTCTATTCTTCTACTTTAAGTCTTTCAAATAATGGTTCTATATTTTCAAGAACAATTTCTTCATTTAAGTATATAGGCTCCCATTTTGGATCTCCAAGATTTAAATATTTTCTAATTTTTGATGTTGCATTTGGCATAACAATATCAAATAGATTAGATAAATTAGCAATTATAGTAGCACAAGTATAAATAGTATCTTTAAATCCTTCGATATCTTCTTTTCTTTGAACCCAAGTTTTTCTGTCATCATAATATTTATTTGCAGCATCTACTAATTCCATTATTTTAGCAGTAGCTTCTCTAAATTCTAGCTTTTCTATTAAGCTACCTGCTACTTTATATGTCTCTTCAATTTTTTCTTTCATATTTTCATCTAAAGTCGCAAGTTCTATTTTTTCTAGATTCTTAAAACGAAGTGTTCTATTTACAAGGTTTCCAAATTTATTTAATATTTCACCATTATGAATATTTACAAAATCTTCTGGAGAAAAGTTTGTATCTTTTTTCTCTGGACCATTACTAATTAAATGATATCTTAAAGAATCAGATGGATATTTATCTAATGCTTCAAGTCCTGTAATTCCAATACCTTTGCTCTTAGAGAACTTCTGATTATTATAATTTAAGTATTCAGCTGATACTATTACATCAACTAAATGATAATTATCTTCTTGTCCTAGTAAAAGAGCATTTAATATAATACTGTGGAACATTATATTATCTTTTCCATGACACATATAAATTTTGTTATTGTGTCCTTCTTTCCAAAAGTCTTCCCAGTTTAATCCTCTTTCTTCGCATATTTTCATTGTATCTGTTAAATATCCGAAGTACAGCATCTATCCATACATAAAGTCTTTTATCCTCATATCCTTCTACTGGAACTTCAACACCCCAGTCTAAATCTCTTGTTATTGCTCTATCAAGTAATCCTTGTTTTAAGTATTTTTCTGTCTCGTTTTTAGCATTTACTCTCCACATATCTTTACATTCATTTGTTCTTTTTTCAATTTGCTTTTGAAATTTAGAAAGTGCTAAATAAAGGATTTTATTATCTTTTTGTACTGTTTTATTTCCGCATTCAATACAATTTCCTTTTAAAAGTTCCTCAGTTGTTGGAACATGAAGACAGTGATCACACTGGTCTCCTTTAGTCTCTTCACCGCATTCTGGACAAGTTAAAACAATTTCTCTATCAGATAAAAATCTTCCACAATGCTCACAATAAGTTTGTGGTTCAATTTTTTCATAAATATATCCATTATCATAAAGTCTTCTTACAAGCTCTTTTACTTTTTCTTTATGATATTCATTATCTGTCTTTGAGAATAAATCATAAGAAAAATTAAATCTATCAAATAATTCATTAAATTCTTTATTATAATAATCTGATATTTCTCTTGGACTCTTTTTTTCCTTTCTTGCTCTTTCTGTAATTGGTGTTCCATGACAATCAGAACCAGATACATATAAAACATTATCACCTTTTAATCTAAAGTATCTAGCTAAAATATCTCCTGATATTAATCCTGCAACATGTCCTAAATGTAGAGAACTATTAGCATAAGGCCAAGCCCCACCTATTAATATATTTTTCTTTTCATTACTCATAAAATGTATCTCTCCTTATAAGAATTAATTCCAAGCAGCACCAGAAGGACCAAATGATTTAACTGCTTCTTCTGCCCTTTCTGCTTCTTCTTTTGCTATTGTTAATTCATCTTCTTTATATCCAAGCTCTTTTAAAAGCTGCGCTCTTTCATCATAAGCTTCATCAAGTCTAGCTTGTCTACTCTCTTCAGAATATTCCATACCTTCTTTAACTGAATCTCCTCCAAGCATTGCTCCTACTACTATAGTTGGATCAGGTGTTCTATCATTTTCTTCATCTTTTATATACTCTTCAAGTTCTAGAAGTTTTTCTAAAAGCATAATTCTTTTTTGAATAGCAGCTTCTAATGATGGGCTACTCTCACCGCTTTCAGGCTGTTTCTCATCTACTGAAGTTCCAGTTTCTCTTTCATATTCTGCTGTATCTTTATCATGTACGTCATATTCTTTACCTTGAATATATAAATCTTTTGGATAAGTTATTTCAACTCCATCTCTATCAAAATCAAGTCCAGTTCCATGATTTGTAACAACATCTGTTACTCTTTCACCATTTAAACCAATATATGTTATAAAATCTTGATTATCAGTCTTACTTTCACCTGCTCTTACAATTTGTACAACATTATATCTATTACTATTTGGATTTGTTTTTCCAGCTTTTGTTTCACCTGCTAATACATCAGTATATCCACTATGTGCTGTATCTTTCATAGCAGGAGCAAGTTCTTTCATAAGAGGATTTATTTCATATCCCATTTCTTCTACATATGTTTTTTCCCCATCTGGAGTTGAAACACTCATTTCTTTTACATCTGTACCTTTATCAACTTCTTTAAGCATTTTAAAGTTATTATTTTTAAGTCTAACTACTACATAAGAATTTGTTTGTCTTAAATTATCATTTGTCATTTCAGATGCAGATTGTTTTGATTTTAATCTAATAATACTTATAACATTATCAGGATCTTCTCCTAAAGCTTCTGCTATTTCTTTCTTTTCTTTTTCTTCAGCTTCTTCTTTTTCTTCTCTTTCTTTTTTACTAATAGCACTTAAAACTAGTTCTCCTTTTTCGTCTTCATTCATTACTATTTCAGTGCCTTCTAGTTTTTTATCTAAATCAGATCTTAGCTGAGCTTCTAAATCTCCTACATCTCCTACGGCTTTATACTTAGCAACAAGTTCAGAAAGTTCTTTTTCTAATCCTTCAATAAATGACTTTTCAAAACTACTCTTATCAGGAGTAATTTCCATTACTTCTTCTAAAGATGTAACTTCTAAATCTCCGTTTTCATTTTCAGTTACAGAAATTCCTGTTAAGTCCTCTATCTCAGATAAATCTCTTGATTCCATTGGAATCATTTCCATTCCAGGAAGAGTAGTTACTTCTAAATCAGAATCATCCAATGTTTCCATATCAAATTCATCTTCAGGAAGTGGTTCTATTTCTCCTTGTTTTGTTGCTTCTTCTATAATACCTTCCATTAAAACTTGAGGTTCAAGTTCAGCATCTGCTTTATCTTGAAGTTTTACACTTAAAGTTTCAATAGTCTCCATTTTAATACCACGAGTTAAAAGCTCTTTAATTTCTTTTGATTCAAGTCCTGTTACAGCTTCTACTCTACTTTTACTTAAAACAACTTTATGTTTTTCTAATACTTTTGTAATATCTCTATCAACTGTTTCAAAGTCAAGTAGTACAACATCATCCATTCTACTGTCATCTGCCAAAACAAGTTCTGCTGCTCTTTCTACACCTTTTAATTTAAAATCTTCTGGTAATCTATAACTTGTATAATTTCTAATCTTTTTTAAAGTATCTAATTCATCTACTAATTTTGTCCTCTCTTTAGGTAGCATTGGTTTTCTTTCTTTCTTTGCCATCATTTCCTCCAACAAAATAAAATTTGCTTATATTATATAATTGAAAGAGCTTTTTTTCAACAATTATAAGAAAAATAATATTAAAAACCTTCCTTATATTTTGCATAAAAAATGGAAGATAAAACTATCTTATCTTCCATAAATTTTTTAAGTTTTATTTAGATTTCTTTTTATCAGGCTTTTTAGAAATAATCATATTTTCATTTTTTACATTAAGTATAATTAAATCTAGTATTCCAAGTGAAATTATTGCAGTAGTAACAAAGTTTGAAAGTTCTAATCTTAAAATTGCAACAACTGATACTAAAAATGCTTCAAATATTGCAAGTTTTAATAATGTTTTAATAAATAGTAATTTATCATATTTAAATCCTCTAACTGCAATAAATAATGTTATTAGAAGTACTACTATTCCAAGTGGTAATACTATTTCAGTAAAATAGCTCTTAAGATTCATTATATTTATATCTAAAGCTTTTACATCAGATAAATCAACTTTTATACTAGATGTATCTGAAAGTTCTTCTTTAGTATACTCTAGATTATATTTTTTCTTAATTTCTTCTATTTTCTTATTTATATCTTCATCTTTCATTTCTGAAATATCATCTAACTCATATTCTGAAATGATATCTCCTAATTTTAAGTTTTTAAGAGAATATTTTGTTCCAAATTTTTCATTTATTTTATTTAAAATTGTAGTAACTTGTTCATCTGTAAATTTATCTCCATCTATTGCAACTGTTGTTCCAAATATTGAAGATTTTCTAACAATATGTCTATCTTTATATACTTCATCTATTGCCTTATCCATTTCTTTTTCATCATAAGGTGCATTTAAAATAACTTCAAGTCTTTGGTGATTTGTATGATTTAAATCATATTTAAATCCTTTAAAACCAATTACAAATGCTCCAGCGATAACTGCAATTATCATTACTACATATATAAAATTATTCTTTATAAGATTAACTAATTTCTCTTTCACTATTTTCTACCTCCCATCTTATTTAGCTCTTTATATATCTTAAGTAGATTATTAGTGAATATTAAGTTATAAGGAATAGATGCTACGATTCCCCATACTAGAGCAGTTCCAATTGATGCAAGTTCTATATATGAAGAAAAAGCAAATACAACTGCTACAATTAAAACTGGAATATATTTTAAAGTAAACTCTTCTAATACTTCTATAAAAGTCTTTTTGTCACTATTAAATAATTTTATAATAAATAAATAATTTATCATAGCAAGTATAAACATTGAAATTATACTAAATATAGTTAAGCTCTCTCCTACTACTCTAACTAGAAGTAGATATAAAGCAATAAATCCGATTTGAGATATAACTTCTACTAATCCTTTAAATTTATTCTTTACTATTAAGCAAATAGAAACTACTGCAATTGCAATACAAATAGCAACAATTATTACTAATAAAATATTGTTATTATCTCTATTTTCTAAATATTCTACTTGGTTTGTTACGTATGTAATTGGAAGTTTTCCTGATTCAATATTTGTTTCTGTAGACTTCATTGCATCAATATATAATTCATATTGGTCTTCTTCAACACCTGAATACATTGGAATATCTAACTCTGTATAAGTTCCTGCTGGATCGAAATATGTAGTATAAGCAGTTTGACCATCAACTTTAATATCTACAGTTTTAGGATCTGACTCCCCATCACTATTTAATACATCAACATATTTTCTTGTAATAGATGCTAACTTATCAAGTCCTTCTTTTGTAAAGTTAATTTGTAATCCTATATCATAAGTAGAACCAGAAACTGTTTCATCTTGATCTTGTGATACTGTTGCATAAGTTGCAACTTTGCTTATCATTTCTTGAGGAATTAAAACTTCACTTGTTTCAGTATCAGTAATCTCTATTGTTCCTTTAGATGTAACATGTTCAACTATTGCATCTGAATCTCCATCAAATGGAACATATATTGTAAGATCACCATTTTTCTCATCTACTACTATTTCTGTATCTTTTATATCTGCTTTATCTAATCTTTTTTGAATAATACTTTTTACTTTTTTATAGTTATCAGCTGTTAAAACTTCATTTGGATTTACTGGAACTTCTTCTGGTGTACTTTCTTCTGTAGCATTTTCGTCAGATGCATCTTTTGATATTTCTTCATCTTTAGATACTGTTTGATTTACTTCAACTTCATCTTCACTAGAAGAAGTATTTTCTTCTACAGGTTCAGTTGATGTATCAACAGAAAAAGAAAGTATTCTCATTTTTCCTAAATCTTTTCCAAATGAATAGTCAGGAACAACATTTTTCCATAGATTTAAATCTCTATAAAGTAATCCGAAAAAAGAGACTAAAGTAACTAACGCAATTATTAAAATTAGTAATATCATCTCTAAAATTTTAGTTGTTTTTTTGTTTTTCAATGTATTTACCTCCTACAACAAATTAGTATCATTTATATTAAGTTCAAACCAAAGTCCAAGATATTGAGCTGCTTTTTTGCTCATCATTGTTCTTTCCATGAATATATCAAAATAATCAAGAACTGGACATATTTTAGTATCAATTTTTAGATTTAAAGTAATCTTTCTTGACTCTTTATCTAAAACTAAATCAGAATCTGTTACAGCATAATTTACTTTATCATGTTTATTAAACATTTGCATATTAGTCTTAGATACTCTGCTTTTATGAACATCTGATTTATCAGCTAAAATAAGTGCAGCAGATATATCACTTACAGCAGTACCAGTTGCTTCATCATGATTACCAATAGCCATCATGATTTCAATTCTATCTTCTGTACTCATATCAAACTTTTTTAAAATCTCATATGCTAATATTGCACCAGAATGAGCATGATCAACTCTATTTACTGAATTTCCTATATCGTGCAAATATCCTGCAATTTTAGCAAGTTCAACTGTATGTTCATCATATCCAAGAGTTCTAAGAATGGTAGCTGCTCTTTTTGACACTAAGTTTAGATGTCTATGAGAATGTTCCGTATATCCGAAGTGCATCAAGTTGTCTTTGTGCATTATTTATGAAACATTCTACCTCATTATCTTGTTTTAAACTTTCTAATGTTACCATTTGTCCTCCTTAATCTTTCATTTGTAAATTTTATATTAAATAAGTAAAAATATCAACTCTTTTTTAAAGAAAAAATGCAAAAAATAGTAGGGTAAGAATTGTCTTACCCTAACTAATTTTTTATTATGATTTTAAATAAATTTTATTTTCTTTTATTTAAAACTATTATTCCTGCCAAAGCAACTATTGAAGCAAGTCCAAGTACTGTGTAAACATTAAATGTTCCTGTATCTGGTGTATCATCTTGACGGCCATCTTTTTTCTCTAATTTTGCAATTGCATCTTCTATTGCTTTTGCATATCCATCTACTTCATCTTGATCTAAAGCAGTTTTGTTGTAATCAATTGCACTTAATGCAAGTTCTACAAGACCAAAGTTTTTGTATTCACTACTCTTTAAAGATTCTAATTTCTTTATTGCTTCTTCAACTTTAGTGTAGTCAGCAGGTTTAACTTTAGTAGAAAAACTTCCGTCTTCATTTCTTACTAATTCATTATATTTATTATTAACAGAAATTTTATTCTCATCGCCTTTTACTTTTAACTCAGAAAAATCAGCAGAACCTAAAGTTATTTCTCCTTCATTTTCTATTTCTCCTACTACTTTTCCATTTGTAGATTTACTGCTATCTGTAATTGTTAATTTTCCTTTTGCTTCGTTGTTAATTCCTGTTCCAGTATTTAATGTATGTCCATTTAAGTCTATTGTAACATTTTTCTCGTTGTCATAACCCTTCTTTTTAGTTAAAGTAGTATCACCTAATAATTTTAGTGATTCTCCTTCTTCAGCTTCTGAAAATGCTCTTTCTAAATAATCTTCAGAATAATATTTTTTCTTAGCTTCATTATAGAAAAGGTTATTCTTTTCTAATCTTTCATAACCATTAATTTTTCCATTTACTACAATCTGTGATGCAAATGTTAATTTTTTACCTTCAGGAATAGTTACAGTAACTCCTTCTGGAACTGTAACAGGGTTTCCAAGTTTAGTATCAACAGTAATTTCAAGATTTGCTCCTGATTTTACATTTGTATCTCTTAAAACAGTTAATAATGATGATACTTTTACATTACCACTAACGTTTATTTCTGAGCCACTTTTATTATTTTTAACTATACCTTGTAAGTTTCCACCATTGACATTTACTTCTACTTTTTTATCAGCTACTTGTTTATCTGTAAATACTGAATATCTTGAATTTAGTTCACAATTATTTAGTGTAATTGTAGAATCTGCATTACTAGTTGAATCATTTGCTGCTGTAACAGCTGCCATATTTAAACTAGTTGCTGATAAAGTAGTATTTGTAACAGTAGCAGAACCATAATTAATTATTACTCCACCTACATGACTTGAATCTGGATTATAGCTAGATGAAAGATTTGAATTTGTTACTGTTAAAGTAGTTTTATCCTCATTCTTTATAGCTCCAAAACCTTTTGTTTCAACTGTTACTCCATCTAGTTTAAGTTCCTTTTTATTTTGTATACAAGAAGCTGTATTATTTTCTCCAACTATCTTTCCTTTTTTACTTCCTGTATCTACTATTGTTAAATTTCCTTCATTTACAATAGTATAATTGCTACTTGGTCCTGTTAATGTATGACCATTTAAATCAATAGTAAGTGTCTTACTAGAATCTACATTAAATGTAGTAGATAATGTTACATCTTCTGTTAAAGTAATTTTACCATTTTGCTCAGCTGGAAGATTATTTCCACTTGCTTTTGCTGAAATAGTAAGTAATAAGCATACAGATAAAATCAAAGATGCTACTACTAATAATTTCTTTTTCATCGAAATTTCTCCTTTCTAAAAAATAAATAATATATATTAAGTTTAAAATATTAAAGACAAACACAAAAAGGACAGACT
>CANQYZ010000014.1 GCA_947628215.1 uncultured Clostridia bacterium
GATGCTAATGGCTCTGATGTACCACTTTTTCCACCTACTTCATATCCTGTAACTTCAGCATATCCTCCAGTACCATCTGTTACAACAGAACGAAGCATACTACGAATTTTTTCTGAAGTTTCTTCAGAAATTACTTGCCTTTTCTCTACAGGATCTATTGTAGTTGTAACTCCTGTATCAGAATTTACTGTTTTATATACAATTCTTGGTTGCATAAGTTTTCCATCATTTACAATACAAGATACAGTAGTAATTAATTGAAGTGGAGTAATAGTAAATCTTTGACCATATGACATAGTAGCAAGTTCTACATTTCCCATTTTTTCTATATCTAAAAAGTTTCCAGGAACTTCTCCTGCAACTTTTGCTCCTGTAGTTTCTCTTAAACCATAAGCATCTAAATATTTATAAAATCTAGTTTTACCAATCTTTCTTCCAAGTTGAATAAAAAATGGGTTACATGAATTTTCAAGTCCGCCTCTTAAAGTTAAAGCACCATGTGCATGAGATGCCCAGCAATGCATTTCTACGCCATTTACACTAATTACTCTCTTACAAGTAAATGTTGATTTATCAGTATCAAATAATCCTTCTTCTAATGCAATTGAAGAAGTTACAAGCTTAAAAGTAGATCCAGGTTCATATCCGTCAGATACAGCAGGATTTCTCCACATTGCATATATTTGTTTAGATTGATCTTCTTTTGATAGCTTATCCCATTTTTTCTTAAGCTCATCAGTATTTGGTTCAAAAGGATTATTTAAATCAAAATTTGGATAGTTTGCCATTGCTAAAATGTCACCATCATTTGGATCCATCATTAAAACTATTCCAGAATCTGCTTTATTGTCTTTTACAGCTTGTTTTAAATATTTTTCTGCAATTGATTGCACATTTGCATCAATTGTTAAATAAATATCACTTCCATTTTCTGCAGGAACATATTGCTCACTTTCATCTGATATACTATTTTTATGTACATCTGTAGTAGTAACAATTCTTCCAGAAGTACCACGTAAAACGTCATCCCACTCACTTTCTAATCCTTCTAATCCTTGATTATCAGAACCACATATTCCTATCAAATGAGATGCTAAGTTATTAAAAGGATAAACTCTTGTTGTATCTTCATCTATGTTAATTCCAGCAGTTATATTTTTTTCTTTCATCCAGCTTTCTAATTTTTCTTTTTGGTCTGATTCGATTTTCTTTGCTATAGTTACTACAGAAGAAGAGGAATTTAAATCTTTTATAACATCTTCATATTTACTTTCAAAAATAGTAGAAAATCCATCTGCTAAAACTTCATTTGGAACAGCAGTCTTATCTTGATAAAAAACTTTTCCGAATATTAACACTAATTGTATAAACAGTAGTATTTCTAGCTAATACTTTACCAGTAGAGTCATAAATAATTCCTCTTTTAGGACTAATTACTTGACTCTTAGTTTGCTGTTTATAAGCAGCGGTGCTATATTCATCTCCTTTAACAAATTGAATATAACCAATTCGTCCTATTAAAATAGCGATTATAATTAAAAGAAAGACAAGTACAAAAATAGATTTTCTATAAAATATATTTTTATCATATATTTCTTGATTATGAGGATCTTTTAACATCCTTTTTCTCATAATTTTATCTTTTTTCATAAATACCACACTTTATTATCTTTAATATAAGTTATTTTATCTTATAGATAAATAAAAATCAATATGATATAATGCTTCTTAAGTAGGTGAAATAAGATGAATTTATATGAAGAGACCAAATTCATAATGAAAAAGTATAATTTATTTGCAAATAAATCTTTAGGTCAAAACTTTTTAATAGATGAAGATGTAGTAAATAATATAGTTAAATCATCAGATGTTTCTAAAGAAGATTTAGTAATAGAAATAGGACCAGGGCTTGGAACTTTAACTAAAGTTTTACTTGAAAATGCCAAAAAAGTAATTTGCATAGAATTAGATAAAAGAATGATAGAAATATTAGAGAATAGATTTAAATTATATGATAATTTTAAAATTATAAATGATGATGTTTTAAAAGTAGATTTAAATAATTTAATTAAAGAAAATAAATCAGTAGATATAAAACATGTAAAAATAGTTGCAAATTTACCTTATTACATTACTACTCCAATTATTATGAAGCTTTTAGAAGAAAAATTAAATATAGATAGTATTACTGTCATGATACAAAAGGAAGTTGCAAGTAGGCTATGTACTATTCCAGGAAAAAAAGATACTGGAAGCATAACATATGGAGTATATTATTATTCAGAGCCAAAGATAATGTTTGATGTACCAAATACTTCATTTATTCCAGAGCCAGAAGTAACTTCTACAGTAATTAAATTAGATATTTTAAAAGAGCCAAGAATAAAAGTTAAAGATGAAAAATTTTTATTTAAACTTATTAAAGTATCATTCATGCAAAAAAGAAAAACATTACTAAATGCTCTTGTAAATGGTCATATATTTGAAAATAAAGAAAGTGCTGAAAAATGTTTTAATGAGCTTAGGCTAGATTTAAAAATAAGAGCTGAAAATCTTTCTTTAGAAGAGTATGGAGATTTATCAGATTATTTAAAAAGCTAACAAATTAAATATAAAAGAATATAAAAATAAGATTAAAAAAGAAAAAATAAAAGGAAATAACACTTTGAATTTAAAACAAGGTGTTATTTTTATTTTACTTTGCTTTTTTCATATATTTTAAATAAAGCTCATACTATTAAAAAAGGGGTGATTAAAGGTGATAGAATTTTCTAAAATGCAAGGACTTGGAAACGATTTTATTTGTATGAAATATGATGAAAATTTAAGATATAATATGAAAATTTTTTCTAAATTTTTATGTGACAGACATTATGGAATTGGAGCAGATGGACTTATTTTACTTTTGAAAAGTAGAGTAGCAGACATAAAAATGAGAATTTTTAATAATGATGGAACTGAAGCTATGATGTGCGGAAATGGAATAAGATGTATTGCAAAATATGTATATGATAAAAATATTATCAGAAAAAATCCTCTCTATGTAGAAACTTTATCTGGAATAAAAATCATAGAGTATATATTAGAGAATGGAAAGATAATGGGCATAAAAGTAGATATGGGATCTCCAATATTAGATGAAAGAAAAATACCAATATATGTTCCTTATAATAATAAAAAAGAAGAGAAAATGGTAAAAGTACTATTTAAGATAAAAGATAAAGAGTATATTGGATCATGTTTATCTATGGGAAACCCTCATACTGTGATTGAAGTAGATGACCTAAAAGATATTGATGTTCAAAAAATAGGACCAATTATAGAAAATTATAAGTATTTTCCAAATAAAACAAATGTAGAATTTATTCAGATTATGAATGAAGATACTGTTAAAGTAAAAGTATGGGAAAGGGGAGTGCGGAAGAACTTTAGCTTGTGGCACAGGTGCTTGTGCTGTAGCATATGCATGTTTTAAAAATGAAAAAGTAAAAGAACATGTAAAAATAGAATTAGATGGTGGAATTTTAAATATAGATATAGATACTTCTAAAAATAAAATTTATATGACAGGAGATGCTGTTTCTGTTTATGAGGGAATTATTGATTTTTAAAATTTATTGAAAAATAATATTTGTATATAGTAAAATCTAAATGAAATATTTATATAGGATGGTGAAAAAAATGGAATATCAAAAATTTGAGAATACATATGTTTTAAGAGTAAATAAAGGAGAAGAAATAGTTTCTAAAATAAAAGAACTTTGCGAAAAAGAAGACATAAAACTTGCGGAAATTACAGGACTTGGTGCAAGTAATTTAGTTGAAATTGGATTATTTAATGTAAATACTAAAGAATATAAGACTAATACTTTTGAAGGAATGTTTGAAATTACTTCTTTAGTTGGAAATGCTACAACTAAAGATGGTAATGTCTATTTACATCTTCATATAAACTTTAGTGATGATTCAAATAATGTTAAAGGAGGACATTTAGTAAGATGTAATGTTTCTGCTACTTCTGAAATCATAATAAATAAAATAGATGGTATAGTTGAAAGAAATTTAAATGAAGAGATAGGACTTAATTTAATGAAATTTAAAAAATAACATTATTGACTTTAAATTATAAAAAATATAATATATACACTGTAAAAAGAAATTTTTATTTGGAGGTAAGAGATATGAAAGCTTATGTTTGTAAAGTTTGTGGATATGTACATTTTGGTGAAGAAGCTCCTGAAAAATGTCCACAATGTGGAGCTACATCAGATAAATTTTATGAAAGAGAAGAAAATGCTGAAAAAGTATATGTAGATGAACACGTAATAGGAGTTGCTAAAGGATTAGATGAAGAAGTTGTAAAAGGTTTAAAAGATAACTTTACAGGAGAATGCACAGAAGTTGGTATGTATTTAGCAATGAGTCGTCAAGCTGATAGAGAAGGTTATCCAGAAATAGCAGAAGCTTATAAAAGATATGCCTTTGAAGAAGCAGAACATGCTGCAAAATTTGCTGAACTTTTAGGAGAAGTTGTATATCCTGATACTAAAAAGAATCTAGAACTTAGAGCTGAAGCAGAATGTGGAGCTTGTGAAGGAAAGAAAAAATTAGCTACAAGAGCAAAAGAACTTGGATATGATGCAATTCATGACACAGTACATGAAATGGCAAAAGATGAAGCAAGACATGGAAGAGGATTTGACGGATTACTTAAAAGATATTTTAATAAATAAAATTGTTTTAAAATAAATTAAATGTAAATAGCAAGTAGATTTTTTCTACTTGCTATTTATAATTTCCATTATTTTTTCATAAATAATTCTATGTCCTATTTCATTTGGATGTGGATCTAAGTTAAATTCAAATGGTGAGATATTTACATTTGTAGAATTTGATAAATAAAAATCGTTCTTTATATTTGCAACTTTATATCCTAAAGAAACGTTTTCATGGAGATATTTATTTAAATCTTCTACATAAGAATCAAAGTATGTACTAAATAAAGCATCTCTTAAAATTGGAATATGTATATTATGATATGGATTATAATATTCTATTGCTATTATTTCAGCGTCTTTATTTAAACTTTTTATATGATTTATTACTTCAGGCCAGCATTTCTTGTATCTATTTAAAGCCTCTGTAATCTGCTTTTTTGTTTCATCTTCTGACATCTTAGAGTATAAATTATGTATCATAGTATATTTTTCTTCTAACGATGCTGAATTAAATTTTTCTTTAGCACATTGTATAAGATTACTATTATTTTCTAAATCTATATTAAAAGATTCTGCTAAAACTTTGTAAAATACTCCAAGTAAATCATTTGATCCTATAGATAAAGTGACTATATCTGCTTTTTTAATTTCTTCTTTATAATCTCCTTGTTTAAATTTATGAGAAAGCCAAGAACAACTCATTCCATCTATAGCATCATTTAAAATTAAAGTAAAATTATTAGATAAAAGTGATGAAAATGAGTTTTTATCCTTATCTTTAAGTCCAGTTCCAAGAGTAATACTATCTCCTAATGCTAAATAGTTTTTACTTTTATCAGATTCATATATTTTATTTTTTAGATTATCTTCTATATTTGTATTTATATTTTCATTTACATTTTCGAATTGTGCTTCGTTTTCTTCTATGTTAGATTCTAAAGTTTTTTCTTTTTCATTTATATTTAACCTATTTGAAGTAAAAGTATATATAGAAAAAGAAACTAAAAATATAAAAACTAAAAATATAATAAATATTAAGATTTTAAAATATTTTTTCTTCATTTTTCCCCTCTATAAATAGTATATAAAAAAATATATATAAAATGCAATAAATAAACAAATAAAGGGCACAAGAGTGCCCATTAAGAGATAGAATAAATTTCGTACCCATCGCCGTTGCTTGCAACACTTATTCCATATCCTTCAAAATCAAGAATATAAGTGCTTTGAATGAGTGCAATTTGATCTTTGGAAGGATTGAATGTTTTGCAATACGCGACTAAGATATCCTCGGCAGTGTATGCCAAAAGAAAACCAGTATCATCATTATAGTATTGGATATTACCCAGCACAGTCGACAAAACTCTTCCAACATCGTCCACTTTTACATAGACTTGAGGGACATCTGCCAAAACTTTGGTTATATGTTCGGAGATGTTAAAGTTTTCGTCTTCAATGTAGCCAGATATTATCTCTTGTTCGTTTACTGCACAGAGCTGGTATGCAACCTGCAAATACATAGTGTAGTCTATTGTCGCAAAATACGCGATATTAGAATATTCGGCACAAGCTATCGCAAGATACTCGGATATTCCTTCATCAATAGGAGACCCTTCTGTGCTTGTGACTCCTAAATAATGCATACACTCATGCAGGTAAGTAGATGCAACAAGATGTGCATTTTCAGGATTAAACAGTACTACGTTCAGGTTGACCCATTTTGAATTTCTTGGAGTGTATCCGGCGATGAAATTAAAAGGATCATCATTTGTGAAAAAATGAATTCCCAGTTTACTCATCTTCTCAGATACGTCGATGTCGTAGATGTCCTTGAAAAAATTAACGATGTCATCGTTTAAATTCTCAAAGAGAATCTGATCGGCATTGGAAAGCACGTATGATGCGTCGTTGTACACTGTGTCGTCTTCTTGTTCTGTTATCTGAATTATGCACGGAATGTGAATCTCATTTTCAGCCGTCCAGCAGGACTTAGGCGTAGCAGAGCATCCCGAAGCAAAAGTCAAGTTGAGAGCTACCAGAAGCAGCAGGATTGCGAGTTTCTTCCAAACGTTCTTCATTCTCTATTTCCCCCTTATGTGAGTTGCGTGTTGTGTAGGTCCAAACAAAGGTGAAAAGTGACTATATATAAACAACCGGAAGCCCGGCTGGGGATTTTATAAAAATGTACAATACATAAATTAATTATACTATTTTAAGAAAATTATGTAAAGCAAGAAAAAATTAAGTATTAATAAGAATAAAATTAAATAAAGTATAAGTAATCTTCTTTATGGAAATAATAGTAATAAATTATTTCTTAAAGGAGGTTTTTTATTTGGTAAATAGGGTTGAGATTTGTGGAGTGAACACTTCCAAGCTACCAGTATTATCAAATGAAGAAAAATCTGAACTATTAAAGAGAATAAAAAATGGGGATAAAAAAGCAAGAGAAGAGTTTATAAATGGAAATTTAAGATTAGTATTAAGTGTTGTTGGAAGGTTTGCTGGAAGAGGAGAAAATCCAGATGATTTATTTCAAATAGGATGTGTTGGATTAATTAAAGCAATAGATAATTTTGATATGAGTTTAAATGTGCAGTTTAGCACATATGCAGTACCTATGATAATAGGGGAAATTAGAAGATATTTAAGAGACAACAATATGGTAAGAGTTAGTAGATCTATAAGAGACTTAGCATATAAAGTACTTCAGACAAAAGAGAGAATACTAAAAGAGACTGGAAAAGAAGCAACTGTTCAAGAAATTGCAAAAGAGCTAGGAATTGAAAAAGAAGAAATTTCTTTTTGCTTAGATGCAATACAAGATCCAGTATCTCTTCAAGAGCCTGTCTATAATGATGGAGCAGATAGCGTATATTTGATGGATCAAGTAAAAGATGTAAAAAATACAGATGAACTATGGGCAGAAAATATTACTATGACAGAAGCTTTAAAAAAATTAAATGATAAAGAGAAAATGATTATTAGTAAACGATTTTTTGATGGAAGAACACAAATGGAAGTAGCAGATGAGATAGGAATTTCACAAGCTCAAGTATCAAGACTTGAGAAAAATGCAATTAATCATATGAGAAGACTTTGGAAATAGAACTTAAATATCTACTAAAATTACATCTTCTCCAATACAAGTTATTTTTTCCCAAGGTATTTCTACTAATGAGCTATCAGAAAATATATTTATGAATTTATAATTTCCGGGAACTAATATAGAAGTTATATTACCAGATTTTAGGTCTGCATTTACATCTTGCACATATCCTAATTTTTTACCATTGTTTATATTTATAACTTCTTTTTTATTAAAATCCAAACCAGATGAACGCATAATATCCTCCAAAAAATTATTTATTAATAAAATATGAAGTGGAAGGGAAAAAGGAAACTTGTATGATAGAAAAATATTATATTAAAGGAAAAAATGAAAAAGAAAAGTTATTTTTAAATGAAAGATTTGGAGTAAAAGTTATTGAAATAGAAGATAATGAAAAAATAGATACAGAGCTTGAAAACATTTTAAAAAATGGTAAAAGTACTATTTTTATATCAAATGAAATGGCAAGTTTTTCAGATAATATAATAAAAAAATATGAAAAAGATAAGAATGTTAAAATAATTATTTCTTAAAGTATAGGAGGAAACTTTGAAAAGTAAGGAAAAATTAAATAATATTGTAATTTTAAATAAATTACCTTCTAACTTAGTAAAAGAAGCAATTATAGTGCTAAACAGAGAATATAATTTTGAAAATAATGAAAGTGATAATTTAAAAGAAAATATAATTGAGGAGGCAGAAGATGTAATTTCAGATTTTATAAAACAACAAAATAAAAAAGATGGTCAGCAGGAAATAACAAATATTCAAAAACGCTATAAGAGAAGTAAATACTTAAATATGTTTTTAATATTAACTAATATTGCTTTTATTCTCTTAAATTTCTTTTTTTAAGCTTAAGAGAAATGCTTATTTTATTTATAAAATAAAGAATAAAACCTGTCTTTTAAGAATATACTTTTAAAAAAGAGAAAGGATAGGATTTTTTTATGGCTATTTCAGAAGCAGAAAAAATAAGAAAAGCAGAAGAAATATATTTAAGACGTAGAATGAATCAAAACATAAGACAAAAAGAAGAACCAAAAAAAAGCGGATTTTTAAAATGGGTAATAAAGAATGTACTTTATATTATGCTTATTTTAGCCTGTATACAAGGATATAATAATAGAGAATATCTAATGTCAGATAAATTTAAAGAAGACTTTAATAATTTTATAAATACAAAAATAAATGCAAGAGATTTTATAAAAAACTTATACACAAATGATGAAGAAAAAGTGGATAATTCAAATGAAAATGCAAAAATAGATGAAGAAAATAAAATTAAAAATGAAACAAAATCTTTAAGTAATAATGAAAAAACAGAAGAGGTAATTTATGTAAGCACATTAAATAATAAAGATTTAGAAAAATCTTATGAAAAAAGAATAGAAGAAAATATAAAAAATATGGGAACAGAAGAGTATGTGAAACTTCGATGTAAATTTAGATTACCAATTATAGGATCTGTTACATCTAGATATGGTAATAGAAATTCTAAATATAAAAATGTATCAAAACATCATACTGGAATAGATATAGGAGCAAAGACTGGTACAAATATTTATTCTTCTATAGATGGTGAGGTAATAGAAGTATCATCACAAGGAAATTATGGGAAGCATTTAAAAATAGCAAGTAGTATTGATAAAAATATTGTTACTTTATATGCACATTGTAGCAAAATTTTAGTGAAAAAAGGAGATAAAATAAGTATAGGACAAAATATTGCTAAAGTTGGAAGCACAGGAAATACTACAGGACCACATCTTCATTTTGAAATAAGATATAAAAATGAATATATAGATCCAGAGAAAATACTAAAATTTTAAGGTTGAAAATCATGAAAATAAAGATAGATTTTAAAATATTTCTTCTTATTTTTTGTTATATACTTACAAATAATATTGAGGCTTTTTCGATTATTTTTATATTTATGATAATTCATGAAATTTCTCATGTGTTATTTGGGATTATTTTAGGACTAAGTTTAAGAAAAATAAACTTAAGCATTGCTGGATTTAGAATAGAGTTTATAGAAAAAGAAGTTACTTTAAATAAAAAGAGTAAAAAAAGATTAAAAAATAAAATTTTTATAGATTTAGGAGGTCCAATTTCTAATCTATTTTTTATGGTAATTGGACTGATACTTAAAAAAGAGAATATTGTTTATGCAAACTTAATTATATTCTTAATAAACATTTTACCAATACTTCCACTAGATGGGGGAAGAGTACTTAAAAATTTACTTATGCTTAAATATTCATTTAAGAAAGTAAATAATATAATGATAGAAATATCAAAATATAATTTAATAATATTAACGATTATTTCAAGTTTAGCAATTTTATACGTAAAAAATATTTCTATTGCGATTTTTGTGATTTATTTATGGATATTATATATAAAAGAAAGACAAAAAAGTGATATGGTTAAAAATATGTATAAAGTAATAGGAAACAGAAAATAATGCATGAGTTTTAAATACATATGAAAGTTGAAAAAAAGAAAAATAAGTGGTAAAATTTTAGAGCAAAAGCTAAGATAATAATTTATTTTTGCTCTACATATTTATAATCATATAGGAGGCTATAATGATTAGAATAAATGATAATTATTTAAATCTTCAAGACAGCTACTTATTTTCTACAATTGCAAAAAAAGTAGCAGCTTATACAAAAGAAAATCCTGACAAAAAGGTAATAAAACTTGGAATAGGAGATGTTACAAGACCACTTGCAAAAGAAGTTATTTTATCTATGCATAAAGCAGTAGATGAAATGGGAGAAAAAGATACTTTTAGAGGATATGGACCAGAGCAAGGATATGATTTCTTAAGAGAAAAGATAGTAGAATATGATTTTAAATCAAGAGGAGTAGATATACTTCCTGAAGAAATATTTGTATCAGATGGAGCAAAATCTGATTCAGGAAACATAGGAGACATATTAAGCGTTGATAATAAAGTTGCAATTACAGATCCAGTATATCCAGTATATTTAGATACAAATGTTATGGCAGGAAGAAGCGGAAAATATAATAAAGATACAAACAAGTATGAAAACATAGTATATATACCTACTACTGCAGAAAATAATTTCGTTCCAGAACTTCCAAAGGAAAAAGTTGATATTATTTATTTATGTCTGCCAAATAATCCAACAGGAACAACATTAAAAAAAGATGAGCTAAAAAAGTGGGTAGATTATGCAAAAGAGAATAAATCAATTATTTTATTTGATGCAGCATATGAAAAATTTATACAGAATAAAGATGTTCCTCATTCAATATATGAAATAGATGGAGCAAAAGAAGTTGCAATAGAATTTAGAAGCTTTTCAAAAACTGCAGGTTTCACAGGAGTTAGATGTGCATATACTGTAGTACCAAATGAACTTTTTGGATATGATAAAGATGGAAATAAAGTACAATTAAATAAGTTATGGAATAGAAGACATTCAACAAAAACAAATGGTGTATCTTACATAGTGCAAAGAGCAGCTGAAAGCATTTATTCAGAAGAAGGTCAAAAGCAAATAATGGAAAATATAAGATACTACATGGAAAATGCAAAAATTATTAAAGAAGGATTAAAGGAAGCAGGGTATACTGTATTTGGCGGAGAAAACTCACCATATGTATGGCTTAAAGTTCCTGATGGTCTTACTTCTTGGGAATTCTTTGATAAACTTTTAAATGAAGTAAATGTAGTAGGAACTCCAGGTTCCGGATTTGGACCTAGCGGTGAAGGATATTTTAGACTTACAGCTTTTGGAACAAAAGAAAACACTATAGAGGCAATAGATAGAATTAAAAAATGGAGTAAATAATAAAATTTAAATTAATATATAAAAACATTTAAGTTAAATTAAGCTTAAATGTTTTTACTTTTAAACCTCTGAAACACTTGAAAATACTATAAATTTATTGTATAATAATTAGGTATGTAAAATAAAAGAGAATAAAATAATATATATAATATATAATTTGTATGTTATAATTAAAGTAGGTATATCTTAAAGAAAGGAGTAGTAAAGTGAATCAGATTTTAATTACTGAAAAGTTATATATAACACCTGAACTTAAAAGAAAAAAGAAATTATATAAATTAGACTTTATAATTTCAATTTTTTTACTATGCCTTTTAATAGGATATTATGTATATGGAGAATATGACAGAAGTAAGGGAGAGAAAATTTCACAAGAAATGTTATCTAATATGGTATTAGAAGATACTACTTCTGGAGTATTTGCTTATGATGATACTACTGTAAAAATGCAGGATGATAAGATAGTAGTTATTTTAGATGGAAATGAAAGCGGATCTACTGCTATTAGTACAGGAGCACTTCAATCACAAGTACAAACTAATAAAGAAGAAATTATAGAAAAAAATACAACAGTTACAGAAGATGGAACAAAGGTTACAAGAATTGCTATAATAAATATTCCGTCTATCAATCTAACATATCCAATACTTTCAACTTACAATGATGATCTGCTAAAAACTTCACCTTGTAAATACTGGGGATGTGATCCAAACGAAGTTGGAAATTTCTGTATAGTTGCTCATAATTATAGAAATACAAAATTCTTTAGTAAAGTACCAAATTTAAAAAATGGAGATATAATTGAAATTACAGATTTATCAAAGAGAACACTTAAATATGAAGTATATGATAAATATGTAGTTCCAGAAAATGATAAAAACTGTAGTTCACAAAAGACTGATGGAAGAAAAGAAATCACACTTATTACTTGTACAGATGACAGTAAAAACAGAGTTATAGTAAAAGCTACAGAAGTAAATTAGTTTTATTTAAAAAGATAATTTAAAGTGTTACTTTAGATTATCTTTTTATTTTTACATTTGTATATGTGCTTTAAGACAAATTTATCTTGCAAAATTAAGAATAGTGTGTTAAAATAATCCAAGTTAGCCTTACTCGTGCTGAAAATATGTACGGGTTATATATCCAAAAGGAGGTGGAGAGAGATGAATAAATACGAAAGTATAATCATTGTTGATCCAAATTTAGAAGAACAAGGTATGAAAGAATTAATTACTAAGTTTTCTGATATGATCAATAGTGAAGGAAAAGTAGAGTCAGTTGAAGAACTTGGAAAGAAAAAATTAGCTTACGAAATAAAGAAAAATGCTGAAGCATTTTATGTATTATATAATTTTGAAGCTAAACCAGAATTCATAGCTGAACTTGAAAGAGTTTATAGAATTACAGATGGAATTCTTAAATTCATAGTAGTTAGAAAAGAAGACTAAAAATAACCTTAAATGAGAGGTAGGATAAAATATGAATAAAGTAGTTTTAATGGGAAGATTAACAAAAGATCCAGAAACTAGATATACTCAAACTAATAATACATTAGTTGCTTCTTTTACACTTGCAGTAAATAGAAGATTTGCAAGACAAGGAGAAGAAAGACAAGCAGACTTTATACCAGTTGTAGCTTGGAGTAAAACAGGAGAATTTTGTAGTAAATACTTCAAAAAAGGTCAACAAGTTGGAGTAATTGGCAGAATTCAAACAAGAAATTGGGATGATGATCAAGGTCAAAAACACTATGTTACAGAAGTAGTTGCTGAAGAAGCATATTTTGCAGATAGTAGAAGAGATGGAGCAGGAGAGAACTTTGAAAATACTTTTGGTACTTCAGTTGCTGATAGTCAAGAATTTCAAGTTTCTTCTGATGATGATTTACCATTCTAGAATAAAATTTTAGAAGAAGGGGGTTAAAGAAAATGGCAGATAAGAAACAAAATAATAGAAAAAGAAATAATGGAAACAACATGGATGATGATTTTAATCCAAAATTCAGAAAAATAAGAAGAAAAGTTTGTCCATTATGTGCTGATAAAACTTTTGAATTAGATTATAAAAACGGTGAACAATTAAGAAAATTTATCAATGATAAAGGTAAAATATTACCAAGAAGAGCAACAGGTGCTTGCGCAACACATCAAAGAGCTATTACATTAGCTGTAAAAAGAGCAAGACATATTGCTATATTACCATATACTCAGGATTAGTTGAAAACTATAAATTCGTGCAAGTCGCTTATATCAACGACTTGCACTTTTTAATGCTTTTAAAAAATGTTAATTTACAGCAATTTTACAGCAACTAGCTTTTTATTTTTTCTTAATATTTTATATAAAGAAATACAACAAAAAATTAACTACATTTTAACGACCAAGTTTAAAATGTTGTATAAAAGTTATTAACTTACTTATAAAATTATAGTACAATATTAAATACAATAAATAGCACAATAGTGAAAGGAATGATTTTATATGTTAGCTATTAATTATTCGACTCTTAGAAGTAATTTAAAAGATTATTGTGATAAAGCGACAGATGAAAACGAAACTATAATTGTAACAAGAAAAGATGGAAAAAGTGTTGTTTTAATGAGTCTTGAACAATACAATGAATTTATAAGAAATATGAAAAATACGGAATATTTGAATAAAATAGATAGAGCCTTCAAACAATTAGAAGATGGAAAAGTTGCTGTCAAAACAATAGAAGAATTGGAGACAATGGCAAGTAGATGAGGCTTTGTAAGAATATACAGACCAGTAAGTAAAAGACAAATTAATAAAAAAAAATAAAAATAAATTTATGCAAGTCGCTTATATAAAGGGACTTGCTTATTTTTTTGCTTTTAAGATAAAAGAAAAATAGTTAAATTTTAGTACTTTTTAATGCAATTTTAATGCAACAAAAATTAAAAAATTATAAGAAGTAAATACGTATACTGTGGAAAATTTTTATAAAAAAATAAAAAAAGTCGAAAAAATTTTTTTATTATCAAAAAAACTTCAAAAAAATCATAAAAATTTTAGCTAAAAATCATTAAAAAATGCTAGAATACTGGGAAACATCATTTTTTGTTACATAAATGATATCAAAAAAAACTTGACAGACTAATTACTAATACTATAATGAAGCTACTTTCAAATAAATAATATAAACAAAGGAGTATTTAAAGTGGATTTCGAACAAAAGAATAAAGAAGAATTAAAATTAGAAGTAGTTAGTAACATGCCAAAGGCAGAAAATATAGAATTTGAAGTTGTAAAAAAGCAAGATGATGATTTTAGAAATCATACTATGGTGCTTGAAACTGTAAGCAATGAAGAATTAGAAAGAAGAGAAATTATGAAGGAAATAAAAAATGGTGAAAGAAGAAAAATCTCTCTTGCAGAAGAGATTTTAAAGATAGACAGTACTATTACGTTTGAATATAGCAAGACTGTTGGAAAAATAGATTATTCTAAAATAAAGGGATATACTGTAAAAGATGATGAGAAGACTGTAAATTTCTTATTTTATGATAATGATTTTTATGCTGTAAATAGAATAAATTATAGAGATGGATATATGTATTCTGAAAAGAAGGACTTTTTGCCAGCATCAGAAAACTTAAATGGAAGAATAAGAAAAATACCAAATGTAGCAAAAGCAAGAAATATTCTTCATATAGATAATATTGAAGCTAGAATTTATGATATGACAGATTATATTTTATTACTAGAAAGAGAAAATATCAGAATAATAAAAGTAAGTAGTGGTGGAAGTTTATCTGAAATGAGATATTCTGAATATAATATAGACAAAGAAAAATTAGAAAAAGAAGTAAACAGACTATACTTAGAAGAAGATGAAAGATTAAGAGAAGAAAAAAGTATAAAAAATAAATTAAAAGGAATTACATCTAATTTAAAAAGATGTGTTGTAAACCCAATAAAAGCATTACTTTCTAAACTTAATTTGACAAATGATGTTAAATTACTGTCTGATGGTAAAAGAAGCGTTTTTGACAAAATGGGGGAATAAATCTTTATATATAAACAAATTTTAAAAAATGGAGATACAATTAATTTAAAAAGTATCTTCTTTTTTATTTTATAAAAAATAAAAATAATATGATATAATCTAAATATAAAATCTAAATCAGAAATAAAGAACAAGAAAAGCAAAATCAAGTGTATGAGGTAAAATCTTATGGAACTTATGGAAAGTATAAAAGGAGAAAATGCTGTACGAGGTATAACTTTAAATAGACAACATATTGAGCTATTTAATTTATTAGGAAATGGAAGCCAAGAAGATGTAAAAAGAGTTTGTAATTACTTAAAAGATTTATACGGTTATCAAACTTTAGATGATTCACTTTCACTTGGTGAAAAAGTTAAAATTGTTTTAGAAAAAGATGAAGATTTATCTACGGATGAAAGAGCTGAGCTTACTTCATTTTTATCTAAAATTGAAAATGCATTGAAAATAAGAAACTGCTGGGAAGATGAAAATAAAGTAAAAAAAGTTTTTGAAGAAAATGGATTAAATCCAAAATATTCAAGTTCTATTCAAAAACTTAAAAGATATTTTTCTACTCCTAGAATTGGACTTTTGACTTTACTAGTAGATAAAGATGGAAAACCACTTGAATTAAGTAGTTTCGATGATTTAGAAAGTGTAGATGAGCAAAAAACTTTTGATAAAGTAAAGGCTTTATATGAATATGTTACAGGAAACTTATCAAATGGTGAAAAAAGATTTAATAGATTAACTTTAGATTCTCAAGGAAAATTTGGAATGGTAGCAGGAAGCATAAGAGATGACAGAAAAGCTTCTCATGATGATTATAATTTTAAAGCTTTAAGAGATGCTTTTGATTTTGCTAAAGCTAATGGAATGACTGCTAGATTAAATGCATTTGTATTTTTTAAAGATTTACCAGAAAGACTAGTACGGAAAAAGTAAAGAAGATTATAAAATAGCATTAGAAAAATATATGTTAGAAATTGCAAAAGAGTTTGGAGATAGTGAAGTTTTTACAATTGCAGATATGTACAATGAATTTGTAGATTATTTTAAACCATATAATCTTAGAACTAATGGATGGAATTCAAGGCTTTCTATAGAAGATTTGTGTGATATAGCAAGTAACGTAAAAAAAGAATTACCAGGAGTAGATTTTGGATATAATGATTGGAATTTTGAAAATCCAGAAAAAAGAAAAAGAATATTTGAAGTAATAGAAAGAATACAAGAGTATGAAAGAGAGCATGGATTAGTAAAAGATGAAGAAAAAATAATGACTCATATAGGAATGCAATTTCATACAAGTACAGAAGCATCTTTAGAAGAAATAGAAAAAGCTATAGATGAAGCTTCAAGATTTGGACTTCCAATAGATATTACAGAACTAGATATTGCAAGAGAAATAGATGGATTTAATTATGAAAATGCAACTGAAGAAGAATTAGCAGCAGCAAGAAAGTTAGAAATAAAAAAACAGAATGAAATAATGAAATTGTTAAGCAGACTTGTAAGAGAAGGAAAAGTAAGAGGAATAACAGTATGGAGTTTAACTGATGATTTATGCTGTGACATATGTTATGGAAAATTTGGCTCTATTACAGGATATGATGGAAAAAATTATTTTGGAAAAGATATGGATGAAGAAATTATTTTAACTCCAGAAGAAGAACAATTGATAAATGAAAATATAGAAAGAGAAGCAAAAAGAAGAGAAGAAGAATTAAAATCAAGAAGACCACTTCAAGACTATTGCTACCATGTACATACAGAAAGATGTGGGCATGCTGCAAAAGATACATCAGATGAACGTTATATACAAGAGGCAATAAGTGGTGGAATTAAAAAGATTGCATTTACAGATCATACTCCACTACCAATTGGAAAAAGTGTAAGACCAAATTCAAGAATGGATATAGCAGAATTTGAAAGTTATTTATCATCTATTAAGTATTTTAAAGAAAGATATAGAGACAAAATAGAAATTGAATCTGGTGTTGAATTTGAATATTCAGATAGAGATTTAGACTTTATGCAAGACATAAGAAGTGAAGTAGACAAGATGATACTAGGGCAACACTTTGTAATTAAAGAAGATGGAGAAGAAGTTGGAATTGCAAGAAAAAATCGGAAGACCAATTTCTGATGATACTTTAGAAGAATATGTAAAAAGTGTTACTAAAGCAATGAGATTAGGACTGCCTGATATTGTTGCACACCCAGACTTATTTATGAGTGCAAGAGATTCTTTTGGAGAAGAAGAGAGAAAAGCTGCACTTGCAATTTGTGATGCAGCAATAGAGACAGGAATTCCTTTAGAAATAAACTTTGGTCAAATAGCATCTAAGGCAAGAAGTTCATCATCTATGGAAGAGTTAAGTCAAAAAGTTAGTTATCCTTCAAAAGAATTTTGGGAGATTGTTGCAGAGAAAACTAAAGAAGCAAAGTCTAAAGGAAAAGAATTAAGGGTATTATTTGGAAAAGATGCACATTATCCTTCTCAGCTTTCTGATGATAGAGATTATGAAGTCGCTCTTATGATATTAGGACCAGATTTATTAAAAGGACTTCATTTTGTAGGACCAGATTTAAGAACATATAATAGAGAATTAATAGAAATGCTTGAAGAAAGAAGCTTAAGGAAAAGTGTTCAAGCTTTAGGAAGTGAAACATTAGGAGAGAGTAAAGATGTAAAGTATATAGATGATACTGAATCTGCAGAAAAAAGTCATATGCAAGATAAATCAAAGAAACAAGAAAAATAGAAATAAATAGTATAATAAAGGAATTAATTTAAATGTATGCGGGAGAGATAACGGAAGAATTTAAAGAAATGTTTAAAAAATATTATGATACTTTTGGAGAATATTTTCCAACTATGAGTTATGAAAATGATGATATTATTGAGTTTATGGCTAGATGTATAAGAAAAAACAAACCATATAAACCAAAATATAAAAAAGATGAAGATAGTTAAGCATCTATTTAATAAAAAAATAAGAAAGATATAAAATATAGGAGTGTCATCAATGAAAGATGAATATATAAAAAATAAAGCTTTAAAAGAAAATAATGCGAAAAAACTACTTAAAATTATAGAAGATAATCATCTGCAGAATGATGAAGATATTATGAAACATTTTAGAAAAATAGATGATGATGACGCTTGGAATAATAATTATTATATAAGAAAAAAATAAAGCACTTACTAAAGGTAGGTGCTTTTATTATGAAAAAATTTAGTTCTATGATAAATTTTAAAATGTTAGAAAAAAATTTTTGTAATGCTACGGCTGTATTGATTTTTTGAAAAAATAGTTATATAATTTTTTGTATTATGGAAGGAGATGACGCGTATGCAAATTAGTAAAGAAGAAGTTATGCATATAGCAAAACTTGCAAGCTTAAATATTTCAGAAAGTGAAATAGAAAATTACAGAAAAAATCTAGAAGAAATTCTAGAATTTGCAAAAACAGTAGATAGTGTAGATACAGAAAATATTGGAGAGACTGTTGGAACTAATGAAAATTATAATGTATTTAGAAAAGATGAAGTAATAGATTATAATGATAAAGAAGGATTACTTAAAAACGCACCAAGTCAAGATGAAGGAATGTTTAGAATTCCAAAAGTTATAAATTAGGTGAAAAAATGAAAATAGGAATAGATATAGATGATACAATATCCGATACATACGAAGTTTTTTATCAAGAATTAAATAAATAGGGGGTTAAATATGGATATTACAGAATTAACAGTACATGAGCTTATTGAAAAGTTAGATAAAAAAGAATTAACTTCTGAAGAGATAGCAAAAAGCTATTTAGATAGAATTGACGAAAAAGAAAAAGATGTGCAAGCTTTTGTAAATGTGACAGATAGAGAAGAAGTACTAAAAAAAGCAAAAGAAGCAGATGAGAAAATGAAAGATAAGAGAAGTCTTCTTCAAGGAATACCAGTTGGTATAAAAGATAATATGTGTACAAAAGGAGTAAAGACAACTTGTTCATCAAGAATGCTTGAAAATTTTGTATCACCATATGATGCAACTGTAGTAGAAAAGATAAATGAAAGTGGAATGATAAGTCTTGGAAAACTAAATATGGATGAATTTGCAATGGGTGGTTCTACAGAATATTCATATTTCCATAAGACATATAATCCATGGGATTTAAATAGAGTTCCTCGGAGGATCTTCTGGAGGATCTGCAGCAGCTGTTGCAGCAAATCTTGTACCATGGGCACTAGGTAGTGATACAGGAGGATCTATTCGTCAACCTTCATCACTTTGTGGAGTTGTAGGATTAAAACCAACATATGGGCTAGTTTCAAGATATGGTTTAGTTGCATTTGCTTCATCACTAGATCAAATAGGACCAATTACAAAAGATGTAGAAGATTCAGCATTAATGCTTAATTTAATTGCAGGACACGATAAAAAAGATTCAACATCAATAGATATAGAGAAAAAAGATTATACAAAATCATTAGTAAATGATGTGAAAGGTATGAAAATAGGACTTCCAAAAGAATTTATCGGTGAAGGTATAAATGAAGAAGTAAAAAATGCTATATTAGATGCTGCAGAAAAATATAGAAGTCTTGGAGCAGAAGTTGAACAATGCTCTTTAGATATAGGAAAAGAAGCGTTAGCTACATATTACATAATCGCTTGTGCAGAGGCTAGTTCAAATCTTGGAAGATTTGATGGAATAAGATATGGATATAGAAGCGAAAACTATGATAACTTAAAAGATATTTATAAAAATTCAAGAAGTGAAGGTTTCGGAGCAGAAGTTAAGAGAAGAATTATACTTGGAACTTATGTACTTTCTTCTGGATATTATGATGCATATTATAAAAAAGCTCAAAAAGTAAGAACTGTAATTATAAATGAATATAATAAATTATTCGAAAAATATGACTTAATATTAACTCCAACATCTCCAACAGTAGCTTTTAAAATTGGAGAAAAATCATCAAATCCACTAGAAATGTATTTAGCAGATATTTGTACAGTTCCAGTAAATATTGCAGGACTTCCAGGAATGAGTATTCCATATAGTGTAGATAAAAATGGAATGCCAATTGGAATACAATTAGTTGCAAAACATTTTGAAGAAGAGAAAATATTTAGAGCTGCATATACAATGGAGCAAAATATAAAATTTAGAGAAAAATATAAACCAGAATTTAAGAAATAATCATAGGAAGGGGATATATAATGTCAAGAGAAGATTATGAAGTTGTAATAGGACTAGAAGTTCACTGTGAACTTTCTACTAAAACTAAAATATTCTGTTCATGTTCAACAGAATTTGGAGGAGAGCCAAACTCTCATTGTTGTCCTGTATGTATGGCAATGCCAGGAACTCTTCCAGTGTTAAATGAAAAAGTAGTTGAATATGCAGTAAAAGCTGGACTTGCTACAAATTGTAGTATAGAAAAAAATAGTAAGAATGATAGAAAAAATTATTTTTATCCAGACAATCCAAAATCTTATCAAATATCTCAATTTGATAAACCACTTTGCTATGAAGGATATGTTACTATTGAAGATGAAGAAGGAAATGAAAAGAAAATTAGAATTGAAAGAATTCATATAGAAGAAGATGCTGGAAAATTAAATCATGATGATTATGGAAGAGGAAGTTTTGTTGATTTAAACAGAGCTGGAGTTCCACTTATAGAAGTTGTATCAAAACCAGATTTAAGAAGTTCATATGAAGTTGAAGCTTATATGAAAAAATTAAAATCAATTTTTGAATATATTGAAGTTTCTGATTGTAAAATGCAAGAAGGTTCCCTAAGAGCAGATGTCAATGTTTCTATTAGAAAAAAAGGTGCTGAAAAACTTGGTACTAGAACTGAAATGAAAAATATGAATTCATTTAAATCTATAGTAAGAGCTATTGAATATGAGATAGATAGACAGATTGAAGTAGTTGAAGATGGAGGAGAAGTAATTCAGGAAACATTAAGATGGGATGATATTTCTGGAAGAACATTTTCAATGAGAGATAAAGAAGATGCTCAAGATTATAGATATTTCCCAGAACCAGATTTAGTTGCAATTAAGCTATCAGAAGAATATATAGAAAATATTAGAAAGAGCTTGCCAGAGCTACCAGAAAGCAGAAAGAAGAGATACATAGATGATATTGGACTTTCTCTAAAAGCTGCAAACTTTGTTACATCTTCAAAATATTATTCTTTAATGTTTGATAAGTCATCAGAAATATCAGGTAATCCTAAAGCTGTAAGTAATTGGCTTATGTCAGATATAGCAAGAATTTTAAATGAAAAAGAATTAGAACCAGACAAAATACCATTTACTGCAGAAAATTTAGCAGAACTTGTAGTTTTAATAGATAAAGGAACAATTAGTAATAGTATTGGTAAAAAAGTATTAGAAGAATTATTTGAAAATCCAAAAGAACCAAGTAAGATTATAGAAGAAAAAGGCTGGGTTCAAATTTCTGACGAAGGTGCTATTAAAGAAGTAGTTCTAAAAGTATTAGAAAATAATAGTCAATCAGTAGCAGACTACAAAGCAGGAAAAGATAAAGCACTAGGATTTTTAGTAGGTCAAGCTATGAAAGAGACTAAAGGAAAAGCAAATCCACAGCTTTTAAATAAATTATTTATAGAAGAATTAAAGAAATAAAAGTAATTTCAATAGTACAAAAAAATAAAGAAAATAAAAAATACTTAAAGATAGAGATTATATCATCTTTAAGTATTTTTGTTCTTTAGTTCAATTTAAATTTAAATTTTAATTCTAATTCTAATTTTAATTTTTTTCTTAGAAAACAATTAATGGAATCTCCATTTCTTCTTTAGTTAGACCACAATGAGTTGATTTCTTTTTTTCTTTTCCGGAAAACAAATAGTTATCAATAACAAAAGCTGAGCTTGAAATTGATATTGAGATATAATTTCCTAAAAAATCTTCTAATTTCTTATGCTTTTTGCCATATCCAAAAAGATTCATTTCTAAAGCTTTTTCAGTAGAAAGTAATAAAAATTCATTTTTAAATAATTTATTAAAAGCTTTTTCAAAATCTTTCTTTTTATTTTCTTTTACCCAAAGAGAAGTAATTCTAGCCTCTAGAGAAGGTGGCGTAATTAGCATATCAAAAAGTTCTGGATAATCTAGAAATGAATATATCTTATCTATATCTTTGTGACCATGATCTGCTGAAATTATAACTAACGAGTCTGATAGATTTGATATACTATTTTCAATTGTTTTTTCTGCATTTAGAATCATATCTTTTACTTCATGAGAAGTAGTTCCGTATTTGTGAAGTAAACTATCAGGCTTGTCATAATAAGCAAATATAAATTTTTTATCCTTAGTAGAACATAACATTTGAATTGCTTCACACAAATCTTCAATTGTATCTGCTACAATTCTTCTTTTTGCTCTTTTTTCAGCATAATTTGGTTCAATTTCATATGCTTTTGTATCTGGTGATGCGTTTTCTATTTTTTCAAATATAGTTTCATAATTTACAAGTTCTTTAAATACGTCAATTCTTGCATCTTTTAAGGAATCACCTTTATAAGATTCAGTATGTTTAAACATATCAATTGCTCTTCCATATTCTTTAAAATATTGAGACCAGCCAATCCATCCTGATTCATAAGGACTTAAACCAGAATAGTAAGTAGTTAAAGATGCTGTAGTAGTAGATGGATAAACAGAAGTTAAAGTAGAAATATTATGCTGATTTAAAAATCCATTTTTAGAAACTTTATCTAAAATATGTTTTCCCATTCCATCTAGAACTATTAAAACAACGTTTTTATAATTGTTTTTTAGTTTTTCATCAATTATTTCTAAAGAATCATGATTTGTTTTAACATTATAATGTTTTAAAATAGATGTGATTAAATTTAAATTACAATTATTATAATCTGGATATATTATATTTTTCATTTTTTCTCCTCTTGATTTAAAAAAAGGCTCTTTTATAATAAGAGCCAATATTTTATTTAAATAGATTCTTAAAGAAGTTTAAGAATTTATCAAAAAATGTTTCTTTCTTAATAGATGGAAGTGGAGAAGTAGCTACATCTTCGGCACTAGTATCAGATTCTATCTTTTCTTCTACATTATTCTTAAAAATATTATTTGGATCATATTTTTTTCTTTTTTCTTCTTCAATAAGATTTCTCTCATAATTTTGTCTAGATATTATCTTTTTTCTTTGTTCTTCAGTTGCCCAGTAATCTCTAAATAAAATTGCAATTATAGCTTTTGCCCTTCTAGATACATTTTGTTCATCTAAAGTAAGATCTGGATTATAAGTAAACTCATAATCTTTTTTACTTAAAGTTTCAAATAAATTTATTTTTACTTTAGGTATTTTTTCATAGTCATCTTTTGGGATATACTTTAAAATTTCATTTACTTCTTTATATGCTATAGCATATTCTTCACTTACCATTTCTTTTCTCCTTGTTTTATGATTTTTCTATTGTACCTTCAAGTTCTTTTTCATGACTTGATAGAGCTTTTTCAGTACTAGACATATAAGGCTCATCTTTTTGTAAATCTACAGTTTCAAGTCCTAATGATTCTATAATTTTTTTCCCTTTTTCAGAATTAGTTTTCGCCGTTTTTTGAACATAAAATTCTTGTAATTTTTTTGAAAATTCTTCAAGTCCGGGATATTTTGAAATATCTCTTAAGTCAACGACATCTAATGAATTAGATGCACTTTTTACAAGCAATCCTTGGTTTTCATATTGTTTTACAAGATTTATATATTCTATAAAAAGTGGAATTAAATTAAAATCTTCTCTAATAGATACTGCATCATTTTCATTTACATATGGATAAATGCTTTCTATAAAATCTATTCCAGATGAAGAAGAAGTACCATTTTTAGAAAAAAGTCTTAGCATATCACTTGTAATTTTCACTCCATGCATTCCTTCTTCATCTTCTATTATTCTAGTATGAGTGTTATGAGGATTAGCTAATTGATTAACCCATCTTAAACGTTCTTCATTATAATCTACTTCTTCTAGAACTGGATTTTCACTTTCATTTAGCATAGCTCCTCTTTTTTGATTTAATATATTTAAAGAAAGCTGCCTTAATGTGATTGTTAAATCAGCTCTTTCTTTTGTTATACTTTGAAGATTTTCTAAGATATTATTATATTCTTCAGATCCTTTTTCTAAAGTAATTAGTTTATTTCGTAAATCTTCTGCTAAAGAATCTAGTTCTTTTATTTTTGGTTTGATTTTTACATCTGTTCCAGGAAGAGATAAATCTGATATCTGCTTATTTATAGAAGTTATATCATCTTCTGACAATTCATGCTCATACTTTGAAAGAGGAGTATCTGCTATAAAGTAAACATTATCAGACATATATTGCCTTAAAAATTCAAATCCTTCAAGTAAACTTAAACTTTCATTTCCATTCCTATTCCTAGAGACTTCCGGTAGATAAGCTATATGTGATTCATCACGAATAGAATGCAAAGGTTGTTCAAAAGATGCATTTATTAATCTATTATAAAGTTGTAATACACCAGAAAGACCATATGATATAAATGTTTTAGATAAAGCTTCTTTTCCAAGTCCTCCACTTGAGTTGTCACCGATTTTTGGCCTTAATCCAGTAGATAATATACTTTCAATATTTTTTGAAGGAGTGAAGTGAAAACTTATACCATCTCTTAATGAAGGGATATCTTCTAATTTTACATATGTACTTTGATTTCTTGAAGAATTTTCGCTTGCTTCTTTTTGCTTTTCTAAATGCTGTACAAATGAATCAAAATCAAATAATTTAGATTCATCAATTCCAGCTTCTCTTGCCCAAGTTTTTAAATTTTCCATATTTTCCGGAGTAGATATAATTCCATATAATCTATCTGGATTATCTTTAAAAGATACATTTCCCATAAGAAGAGAATCTCCAGCTTCTGCATCTATTTCATCCTGAGGTAAAAGTACAAAAATACAACCAGCAGGAAGATTAAAATTATCATATAAATTTGTATAACCGAGAAGAAGTAATTTCTATTGAATCTTTTGTTGTAACTGAAATTTGTCCACCAGTATCATAGCTAGTTTCAAATCCAACTCTATCTACTGATGAAGAGATTTCACCACTTCTAATTATTTCACGTGATAAATGGATAGGAGAACCATGAAATCTTAAAGGCAAATCATCTGGAACTAAATCTCTTATTTTTCTATGAAAATCTCTAAATTGTCTTTTTCTATATTCAATATCTTCCAAAGTAGGTTTTCTTAAGAAACTCATTTCAGATTTAAAGGATTCCATAGCATGCATTTTTCTTCTAATATTTTTTTCAATAAGCATAAGTTTTACATCTTTTCTATCTGCATCACTACTTTGAAGTGTTAAATATTTTTGCTTATATTTTTCTATATCTGATTCAAGTAATGCTATTCTTCTTTCGTATCCTTGTTTTTCTACTTCTATATCACCTAAATTATCATCCATAATTTTCTCCATTTAATCTATAAATTTAGTGTAACATATAAAATAAAAAAAATAAATAAGTATATTTTTATATTGAATAAGTAAGCTTTTTTAAGTTAAAAATAATAAAGAAAACTGTATTGAAAAAACAATTCATTATAGTTATACTAGAGCTGATAAAAATAGTTATAAAAGAAGGGAGAGGACTATTAGATGACAGATATTGAAAAAATGATAGATGATTTAGTAAAAAGAGCTAAAGTTGCATCAGAAGAATATATGAAGCTAGATCAAGAAAAAATTAATGACATTGTAAAGCATATGTCTATGGCAGGACTTGAAAACCATATGAGACTAGCAAAAATGGCAGTTGAAGAAACTGGTAGAGGAATCTATGAAGATAAGATTACTAAGAATATGTTTGCAACAGAATATATTTATCATAGTATAAAAAATGATAAGACTGTTGGAATCATAAGTGAAAATGAAGAAGAAGGCTACATTGAAATTGCAGAGCCTATTGGAATAATTGCAGGTGTAACACCAGTTACAAATCCAACTTCAACTACTATGTTTAAATCATTAATTGCAGCTAAAACAAGAAATGTTATAATATTTGGATTCCATCCATCTGCACAAAAATGTAGTGAAGAAGCAGCAAGAATTTTAAGAGATGTTGCTATAAAGGCAGGAGCTCCAAAAGATTGTATCTTATGGATTGAAGAACCATCAATAGAAGCTACTAGATGTTTAATGAATCATCCAGAAGTTAATTTGATTTTAGCAACTGGTGGAACAGGAATGGTCAAATCCGCATATTCTTGTGGAAAACCAGCTTTAGGAGTAGGTCCTCGGAAATGTTCCATGTTATATAGATAAGACTGCTAAACTTGAAACTTCAGTAAATGATTTAGTAATGTCTAAATCATTTGATAATGGTATGATATGTGCTTCAGAGCAAGCTGTAATTGTAGATAAAGAAATATCAAAAGATTTTGAAAGATTAATGAAAGAGGCAAAATGTTATATTGCTACTAAAGAAGAAAAAGAAAAACTTCAAAAAGTTATTTTTGATGTATTAGATGATGGAAAATTTAAATTAGATTCTAAAATTCCAGGACAAAGTCCATCAAAGATAGCTTCACTTGCTGAAATTGAAATACCAGAAGATACTAAAGTACTAATGGTAAAAGAAGATGGAGTTCGGAGATGAGTATCCATTTTCAAAAGAAAAGCTAAGTCCAATACTTACTTATTATACAGTAAAAGATAAAGAAGAAGGAATTAGCCTTTCTGAAAGATTAATTGAATATGGAGGACTTGGACATTCTGCTGTAATTCATTCAGAGGATAATGACACTATTTTAGAATTTTCTGAAAGAGTAAAAGTTCGGAAGAATAATAGTAAATTCACCATCAACACATGGTGCAATTGGTGACATTTATAATACAAACATGCCATCACTTACACTTGGATGTGGAACTTTTGGAGGAAATTCAACAACAGATAATGTATCATCAGTAAACTTAATTAATATAAAAAGAGTAGCAAAGAGGAGAGTAAATATGCAATGGTTCAAAATTCCAGAAAAAATATATTTTGAAGCTGGATCAATTGAGTATTTATCTAAAATGCCAGATATATCAAGAGCATTTATTGTAACAGATGAATCAATGGTTAAGTTTGGATATGTAGACAAATTATTATATCAATTAAGAAAAAGAGAAAAATATGTTCATTCAGAAATCTTTTCAGAAGTAGAATCAGATCCTTCTTTTGATACAATTAAAAAAGGTGTTGAAGCAATGAACAACTTTAATCCAGATGTAATCATTGCACTAGGAGGAGGTAGTCCAATAGATGCTGCAAAAGGTATGTGGCTTTTCTATGAACATCCAGAGGCAGATGTAGAAGGATTAAAATTAAAATTTATGGATATTAGAAAAAGAACTTATAAATTTCCTAAACTTGGAGAAAAAGTAAAGATGGTAGCAATACCAACTACTTCAGGAACAGGATCAGAAGTAACATCATTTGCAGTAATTACAGATAAAGAGAAAAATATGAAATATCCACTTGCAGATTATGAATTAACTCCAGATGTAGCAATAGTAGATCCAGATTTAGTAATGAGTCTTCCAAAGAAAATGACTGCAGATACAGGTATGGATGTTTTAACACATGCTATAGAATCATATATTTCTAATATGGCATCTGATTTTACAGATGGTTTAGCAGAAAAGGCAGTAGAACTTGTATTTGAAAACTTAGAAGAAGCATACAAACATGGAGATAACAAAGTAGCACGTGAAAAAATGCATAATGCAAGTACAATTGCTGGTATGGCATTTACAAATGCATTTTTAGGAGTAAACCATAGCTTAGCTCATAAACTTGGAGCTGAATATCATATAGCACATGGAAGAGCAAATGCAATACTTCTTCCATATGTAATTAGATATAATGCAACAAAGCCCACAAAATTTGTATCATTCCCAAAATATGAATACTTTATAGCAGATGAAAAATTAAGAAGATTAGCAGAAAAAGCACATCTTCCAGCAAAGACTACAGAAGAAGGTGTTGCATCACTTATAAAGGGAGTAAAGAAGTTACAAAAAGATTTAGAGATGCCAACTTCTTTAAAAGAATGTGGTATTGATGAAAAAGATTTCTTGTCTAAAGTAGATGCACTAGCAGATAAAGCATTTGAAGATCAATGTACAGGTGCAAATCCTAGAGTACCACTTGTAAAAGAATTAAAACAAATTTTACTTGACGCTTATTATGGAGCTGATATAAAATAATAAAAAATAAGACGACTTTAATATAAAGTCGCCTTTATAATGAAAGGAATGTTAAATATGGAAAGAAAAAGAGGATTTGAAGTAGCAAAAGGTTTTGAGGATAAAGGAATTAATTTACCAGTTAGAAAAACAGCTCATTCAGCAGGATATGATATAGAAGCTGCTGAAGATTGTGTAATTCCAGCATTTAAACCAGGACAAAAACCAACTTTAGTAAAAACAGGACTTAAAGCATATTGTGAACCTGATGAATTTTATATGTTATGTAATAGAAGCTCTAATCCAGGAAAAAGAGGATTAGTAATGGCAAATAGCGTAGGAATAATAGATAGTGATTATTATGAAAATCCTGACAACGATGGTCACTTTATGTTTGCATTCTATAACTTCTTTGATCATGATGTAGAAATAAAAAAAGGTGATGCAATAGGACAAGCTATTTTTATGAAATATTTAACTGTAGATAATGATGTAGCAGAAGGAAAAAGAATGGGCGGATTTGGCTCTACAAGCAAATAATAAGAGCTAGTTTACAGAAAAAAGTAAAGATTTTCAGAAGAAAACTTTAAAAAGACTTTAAATATAAATAAAATAGATAAAAATTCACATAATATATCAAAATTATGTGAATTTCTTTTTTCAAAGCTTTGACTTTTACCAAATTTTATAGTATAATAACAATGTGCTTAAAAATAAATTTACCTGAAAGGAGTGTGACTTACATGTTTAATGTAGGCGATGAAGTAGTTTATCCGATGCATGGCGCTGGAGTAATTCAATCAATAGAGGAGAAGGCAATTCTTGATGAAAAGCAATCTTACTATATTATAAAGATGCCAGGCGAGGTAAAAGTTATGGTTCCTACTGCTAAAGCAGAAGAAATCGGAGTAAGAAATATCATAGACGGGGAATCAGCACAAAAAGTTATGAAGGTCTTAGAAAAAGACAGCACAGAAATGTCTATGAACTGGAACAAAAGATACAGAGAGAATATGGACAAAATGAAAACCGGAGATATTTTCGAGGTTGCAGACATAGTAAGAAACTTAAGTTTCAAACAAAAGGAAAAGGGGTTATCTACAGGAGAAAAAAAGATGCTTCTTAATGCAAAACAAATATTAGTAAGTGAATTAGTACTTGCAGAAAAGAAAGACTTAGGAGAAGTTGAAGAGGCAGTAGAAAACAAAATAGAGCAAGCTTATGAAGTTCACTTGACATCAATGAAAGATACAATTGAAGAAGGAAATGTTGTAAAGAAACTTATTCCTTTAAACTAATTAAATAATTTAAAATTTTACATAAAAAGGGCTTTAAGCCTTTTTTTATTGCAAAAAAATATAGAAAATTAAAAATAAAGTATAGATATGAATATTTTGTAAAAACTAGAATAAAAGCATTAAGGAGTTTTTATGAAATATTGTAAAAATTTAAATATTAAAGGAGCAATTTTAGATAAATTTGAGCTTGGAAAATATATTGGAAATGTTGCAGAAAATCATAATGTAGTTACAAAATCGCAACTAAAAACATATCCACTTCAAGATATGGAAGAAAACTACAAGTTTATCATGCAAACATATAAGCTTTTAAATGAGCATTTAAAACTTGGTATATCAATACATTCTGCAGGAGAGTGGCTTCTTGATAATTTCTATTTGATTGAAGAGACTGTAAAAAATATTGAAAAAGAGCTATCAAAAGGCAAATATGTGAATCTAAATGGAATAGGTGATGGAAAATATGAAGGATATGCAAGAGTATATGTTTTATCTTCTGAGATAGTAGGATACACTGATTCTAAAATTGCTAGAGAAAATATATTACATGCTGTAAATAGTTATCAAGAAAAAAAGCTACTTACAAATATGGAGTTATTATCAATTCCAATTTTTCTAAAAATAAGCCTTATACAAAGTATTGCTGATTGCTGCGAAAAAATATACATTTCACAAATTCAGAAATATAAAGTAGAAGACATATGTTCTAGAATTATTGATAATAGAGAAGATGAAAAGTTTTCAAAAAATAGATTTAAAATAAATGTTAAAAATAAATTTGACTATTCAGATCTAAAAAATTCTTTTATAGAATATATGTCATATAAACTTAAAAGAAAGGGACTTACAGGAGTACAGTATTTAGAAGTTCTAGAAAAACAAGTAGAACTTTTAGGAACTACAGTAGAAGAGATTATTAGAAAAGAACATTTTCATATTGCTACTATAAAAAATACTATTGGAAATGCTATTTCTAGTATTAAAAATATAAATAGAATTAATTTTAAAGAATTATTTGAGAACATAAACAAAGTAGAAGAGATTTTAAATAAAGATCCAAGTGGTGTTTTTTCTGATATGACTTTAGATACAAAAGATATATATTTAGAGAAAATAACAGAAATATCTAAGAAAACAAAAATTTCTGAAATATTTATTGCAAAAAAGATAATATCTTTAGCAAATAGATATAAAGAAAAAAATACATCATTAGAAGTTTCAAAAAAGTCACATGTAGGATATTATCTAATATCTTCTGGTTTAGATGAATTAATGGAAGTTTTAACTGGAAAAAAGAAAAAAAGACTTTCTCTAAATCAAAAGTCTGTGATTTATGTAAGGTCTACTTTTTATATTCCAATAATTATTTCGCTATTTCTAACTTATTATCTTAAACTTAGCTTTTTTTGGAGCATTATTTCATTTTTACTACTAATAATACCAATTTCAGAAATATATATTAAATCAATAACTTATATAATATCAAAGAAAAATAAAATAAAAAGACTTCCAAAAATGAATTTAAATAATAATATAAAAAAAGAAGATGCAACTTTTGTAGTAATACCATCTATTATAAAAAATAAGGAGAAAATAGATGAGCTTACTAAAAAATTAGAAGTATATTATTTAGCAAACAAGAGCGAAAACATTTATTTTGGAATACTTGGAGATTGTACAACATCAAAAAGAGAAGTAGAAGTAATAGATAAAGATATAATTTTATATGGAAAAGAAAAAATAAAAAAACTAAATGAAAAATATGAAAATAAAAATATATTTCATTTCTTATATAGAAAAAGAAGATGGAATGATAAGGAAAGAGAGTACTTAGGCTGGGAGAGAAAGAGAGGAATTTTAAATCAATTTAATAGATATCTTCTTTATAAAGATAATGGAGATTTTTTAGTAAATACTTTAGAAGATTATAATTTTAAAGAAAAAATAAAATACATTATTACTTTAGATTCTGATACAAAACTAGTATTAAATTCGGCTTTCCTTATGATTGGAGCAATGTCTCACATTTTAAACAAACCAGTTATAAAAGAAAAAAGAGTAGTTTCTGGATATGGAATAATGGAGCCTAGAATAGGGATTGGTTTGAAAGAAGCAAATAAAAGTAAATTCGTAAAAATATTTTCTTTAGATCCTGGGACTAATTTATACTCTATGGCAGTATCTGACTTTTATCAAGATACATTTGAAGAGGCTATTTTTACTGGAAAAGGAATATATGATTTAGAAGTATATGATGAAATATTATATTCTGAAATAGAAGAGAATAAGGTATTAAGCCATGATCTTTTAGAAGGAAATTATCTAAGATGTGGTTTAATTTCTGATGTTATGCTTTTAGATAATTTTCCATCTAAATTTACAGCATATATTGATAGATATCATAGATGGGTAAGAGGAGACTGGCAGCTTTTATCTTGGCTTAGAAGAGAAAAAACGAATCTTAATTTAATTAGCAAATTTAAGATTTATGATAATTTAAGAAGAAGTATTCTTCCAATTTTTCAGGTTATTTTATTTTTCGTATCATTATATCTAAATAATGGATTCTTGATGATAATTGATTTAGCATCTATGTTTCTTTCAATATTATTTTCATTTTTAGATAAAGTGATTTTTAAAAAATCTCAAAATCCTGAAATAGTAAATGCAAAAAGAAATTTTTCTATAAATTATTCTGGAATTAAAGGAGAAATAGTAAATTTAGTCTTAAATTTTTTATTTCTTCCAACTATTTTTTATTTTTCACTTGATGCAATAATTAGAACACTATATAGACTTAAGAAGAATCTTAAGCTTTTAGAATGGGTTACATCAGAAGAGGTTGAAAGTAGAAAAGATAATTCGCTTGAATTTTTCTACAAGAAAATGAGTCTAAATTTAGTTTTAGGAATACTTCTTTTTGGATTTTTAAATCCATTTTCTGAAGTGATTGGAACAATGTGGATTTTAGCTCCATTTATTGTGTGGTATATAAGCAAAGATGAGCAAAATAAAGAAGAGAATAAGCTTTCAAAAGATGAAAAAGAATATTTGATAAATGTAGGTAAAAAAACATGGAATTATTTTCATGATTATATGACTATAGAGAATAATTATTTACCGCCTGATAACTACCAAATTGATAGAAAAGAAAAAGTCATAGATAGAACGTCTTCTACAAATATAGGACTTGGAATAATGGCTATTATCTCTGGATATGACTTAAAATATATAAGTTTTCATGAAGCAATAGATTTAATAAAAAAAGTAATAGATACAGTTGAAAAATTAGAAAAATGGAGAGGACATTTGTATAACTGGTATAATATAAAAACTTTAAAACCAGTATTTCCAAGGTATGTATCTACTGTAGATAGTGGTAATTTTGTAGGATATTTGTATGTTTTAAAATCATTTTTATTAGAATCTAAAAATAAAATTGGAAATAAATTAGAACAAGATAATAGCAAAAATATAAGTAAAACAAAAGAAGTTATTAACAATTTAGTACAAAAAGTGGATAACTTAATCAAGAATTCGGATTTTTCTGTATTTTATAGTAATGAAAATAAACTTTTATCAATTGGATATGACATAGAAAAAATGAAACTTACTGATTCATATTATGATTTTTTAGCATCAGAAGCAAGACAAGCAAGTTTTATTGCAATTGCTAAAAAAGATATAGATGTTAAACATTGGAGAAGCTTAAGTAGAACTCTTGCAACTGTGGATAAATATAAAGGACTTATATCATGGTCCGGTACGGCTTTTGAATATTTAATGCCAAATATTACAATGAATTCATATGAGGGAAGTCTTTTAGATGAATCATGCAAGTTTATGATAATGTCACAAATGAAATATGCAAGAAATTATGAAGCTGTATGGGGAATATCAGAATCTGCATATAATGTAAAAGATTTAAACGGAAATTATCAGTATAAGGCTTTTGGTATTCCATATTTAGGACTTAAAAGAGGACTAGAAGAAGATTATGTAGTTTGTCCTTACAGTACTTTTTTATCAATGGAATATGTTAAAAATTATGCATTTTCAAATTTGAAGGAATTAGAAAAACTTGGAGCAGTACGGAAAATATGGATTTTATGAATCTGTGGATTTTACAAAATCAAGATTAAAAAAAGACGAAAAATTTTCTTTAGTAAAGACTTATATGGCCCATCATCAAGGATTAATATTAACTAGCATAAATAATATTGTAAATAGAAAAATATTAAATAAAAGATTTTTTGAAAATCCAGAGATAGAAAGTGCAGATATTTTACTTCAAGAGAGAATGCCAGATAGTATTATGATTTCTAAAAATTCAAACGAAAGATTAAAAAAACAAAAATATGTAAATGTTTTTTATGATAAATCTAGAATTTATAGAAAAAATGAATACTTTAAAAGAATAAATGTGACATCAAGTGATGATTATACTATTTTAATAGACAATTTAGGAAGAGAAAAAAGTATATATAAAGATATTCAAATAAATAGAAGTTTTGATCAAGAAGGAGACTTTTATAAAAACGGATTTTTTATTAGAAATGTAAAAAATAATAAAGTATGGACTACTTTTGACTTCGGAGATAATGAAAATTGTGAAGTAAAATTTTCTAATTCAGAAAATAGCTTTTCAAGAGAAGATGAAGGAATAGAGACTAATTTTAAAGTAATACCATCTAGCAATAATAGTGCAGAAATTAGAAGACTTACACTTAAAAATTTTTCAAGTAAGAATGTTACTTTAGAAGTATGTCATTACATGGAAGCGATATTTTCAAAATTAGAACAAGATATAGCACATCCAATTTTTAATAATATGTTTTTAAAACTAGAATATCTAGAAGATGAAGAATTAATGTTAATAAGAAGAGATGACAGAAATGAAGAAAATAGTAAATATGTTTATGCAATGAAATTATATGTAGATAGCAAAAATAAATCTACAAAAACAAATTTTGAAGTAGATAAAAAAAGATTTTGGGGAAGAAATAATTTTAGTATTCCTCAAATGATAAATAAATCTTATATGTATGAAAATAAAGTAAAAGATATAGTAGAAGGCATAATAGCACTTGAGAAGAAAGTAAATTTAAAGTCAGAAGAAGAAATAAATATAGATTTTATACTTGGTATTTCAGAAAGCAAAGATGAATTATTAAGCATTATGAAAGAATATGAAAACGAGGAAAAAAGAAATGCAGAATTTAAGCTATTTAAATCTAAGTCAGAAGAGGAAATAAAATACTTAAGATTAAATGGAGATATGATAGAGACTTTTCAAATTCTTTTAGGACATGTCTTAAATAAAGACTTGCCTTTAAAAGAAAAAGTTTTAGAAAGCGTATATAAAAAAGAATATGTTATAAATGATTTATGGAAATTTGGTATTTCTGGAGATAATCCAATTATTACTTTAAGAATAAAAAATATAGATGATATAGAAGTGATAGATGAGATATTAAAGTGTTTTGAATTCTTTAAAAATAAAAATATTAATATAGACTTATGCATTATTAATGGAGAAGAAAATAGTTATGAATTAGTTTTAAAAGATTTAATTTTAAAGTCAATAAGAGATGCACAGCTGGAATATTTAATTAATATTAAAATATTCATTTTAGATGAGTACATGCTTGATAAAAAAGATTTAGAACTAATTTATGCTAAATCTAATTTAAATATAGATATAAAATATGGCAATTTAAAGCTAAATATTCAAGATATGGAAAATAAAGCAATTAAAAAAGTAAAAGCGAAGATAGAAAAAGCAGATGACGATTTATTTATAGATTTAAGATATAAAAAAGAACTTAAATTGCTAGATATGGAAAACAGAAGTTATTCTGATATTATCAATAATTCGCTAGTATTCTTTAATCGGAATAGGTGGGTTTGATAAAAATGGAAAAGAATATGTATTTAAAGTAGATTCAAGTGAAGAAATTCCACTTGTTTGGTCAAATATATTGTCAAATGAAAAATTTGGAGTAATTACAACAGATAATTTTGGAGGATTTACTTGGAATGAAAATAGTAGATTAAATAGAATAACGAAATGGAATAATGATTCTGTTTTAGATTTTCCTTCTGAAATTTTATATTTAGTAGATAAAGATAAGAATAGATATTGGAGCGTTTGTAGTAGAGTAGCTAATAATTCTGAATATGTTGTAAGATATGGACTTGGATATTCTGAGTATTTTCAAGTTTGTGATGATATTTTACAAAAGGCAACAGTATTTGTTGAAAACGATTCTTCAAGAAAAAATATTATTCTAGAATTAAAAAATCTTAATAATGAAAAAAGAGACTTAAAACTTTTCTATTATGTTGATTTTACAATGGGAGAAGATAATAAAAAGACAGATAGCAATATTATTTTTAACATAAATAAAGATGACGGATTTGTAGATATAAAAAATATATTTAAAAATCAATTTGATAAAGTGATAAGAGTCAAAAGCAGTTTAGATTTTGAAAATGTTTATACAGATAAAAGTAGCTTTTTTAGAAATGATTCAAAATTATTTAGTTTTTTAGATGAAGAAGAAAGAGATATAAGAGCAAATAATAGAAAATATGTAAAAGGATCATCACTAATATTTGAATATGATATAAGTTTAGATAATTTTGAAAATAAAAGTATTGTATTTTCTATTTTTGAAAAAACAGAGAATGGAGAAAAAATAGAAAATATAGATGAAGTAATAAAAAAATTAGAAGATGTAAAAGGATATTGGATTAGAAAATTATCAAAACTTCAAATAGAAACACCTTATGAAGAATTAAACATTTTTATAAATAACTGGTGTATGTATCAAACTATATCTAGCCGTCTTATGGCAAAATCTGCTTTTTATCAATCAGGTGGAGCAATAGGCTTTAGAGATCAACTTCAAGATGTTTTAGGTTTAAAATTTATAGATATAGATTATATGAGAAGTCATATATTAAAAGCTGCTGCTCATCAATTTACTGAAGGAGATGTACTTCATTGGTGGCATGAAAAAAATGGCTTAGGAGTAAGAACTAGATTTTCAGATGATCCTTTGTGGCTTGTATATGCTATCTTAGAATATATTGATTATAGTAGTAGCATTGAAATATTAGATGAAAAAGTGCCATATGTTTTAGGAGAAAATTTAAAAAATGGTGAGATGGAATCATGCAAAATATTTAATAATTTTGGAAGAGAAGAAAGCTTATTTGATCATTGCATAAGAGCTATAGAAAAATCTATTAATCTAGGAGAAAATAATCTTCCTAAAATAGAAGGAGGGGATTGGAATGATGGATTTAATAATATAGGAAGCAGAGATAGAGGAGAAAGTATTTGGCTTCGGATTCTTTTTATATGATATATTAAATAGATTTGAAAGCATATTACTAAGTAAAGGAAAGTATGAACTAATTGAAAGATATAAAATGATAAAAGAGCTAATTAGTAAAAGCTTAAATAAAATAGCTTGGGACGGGAAGTGGTTTATAAGAGCAATTACTGATGATAAAACATTAATTGGAAGTAATAAGAATGAAGAATGTAAAATAGATGGAATAGCTCAGAGTTGGAGCGTAATTTCAAATGCAGTAGATAAAGAAAAACAAAAAATTGCTATGGAAGAAGTGTATAAATATTTAGTAGATAAAGATGAAAAAATTGTAAGATTATTATATCCAGCATTTATTGGAAAAGAATATAATCCAGGATATATAAGCAAATATAAAGAGGGAATAAGAGAAAATGGGGGACAATATACACATGGAGCTATATGGACTGCAATGGCTTTTGCTATTATGCAAGAAAAAAATAGAGCTTTTGAAATTATTACTATGCTAAATCCAATAAATCATACTAAAACAAAAATGGATTTAGAAAAATACCAAGGAGAACCATATGTGCTTGCAGGAGATGTTTACACAAATAAAGATATGATTGGAAGAGCTCGGTTGGAGCTGGTATACTGGAGCTGCATCATGGTATTATAAAGTTGTAATAGAAAACATTCTTGGAATAAATATTAAAGATAAAAGATTATACTTTATGCCATGCTTGACAGATGATTTTGATGAATATAAGGTAAATTTAGTATATAAAAGTTCTAGATATAGAATAGTAGTTAAGAATAAATATAAGGGGAAAAATGAAGATATTACTATTATTTTAAATGGTATAAAACAAGAAAAGAATTATTTCGATTTAGATGGAAGTGATAGGGATTTTATAGTTGAGATAGAAATGTAAAAAAAATGTAAAAATAACTTGTACAAAATTTTCATTTATGATATAAAGAAAGTATCAAAAAACGGTCGTATAAGAAAGGGGTATCTTATAGTGGAAGATTTAGATTATGGATTCAGTAAAAAAACAATTTTAGTTGTAGATGATGAAGAAAGTATAATGGAACTTTTAGTATATAATCTTCAAAAAGAAGGTTATAATACACTTCAAGCTTATGATGGAGTATCTGCTGTAGAAATAGCCTTAAAAGAAAAACCAGATTTGATTTTACTAGATGTAATGCTACCAAAGATGGATGGAATAAGTGTATGTAAGAGAATAAGATATTCACTTAATGTTCCAATTTTAATGATTTCTGCAAAAGATACAGAGTTAGATAAAGTTGTTGGTCTAGAAATGGGAGCAGACGATTATATAACAAAACCATTTAAAATAAGAGAAGTTATGGCTAGAATAAAAGCTAATTTAAGAAAATCAGAAATGATGGCTGTTCCAGAATTTACAAATACTCAACAAACTCCTGCAAAAGTTGAGACTCCTGAAGCAGACACAAGTGTAGTTACAGTTGGAGATTTAACACTTGACTTTAAGAAAGTAGAAGCAAGAGTTAAAGATGAAGTAGTAGATTTAACTATTAAAGAGTTTGAAGTATTAAAATATTTAGCTGCTCAACCAGGAGAAGTAGTAACAAGAGAAATGCTACTTAAAAAAGTATGGGGCTATGATGATTATGTTGGAGCAATTAGAACTGTAGATGTTACAGTAAATAGAATAAGAGATAAGATAGAAAAAGATAAAGCAAATCCAAAGATCTTAATTACCAAAAGAGGCGTTGGATACTATGTCGTAGGAGACAGAACTTAATATAAATTTATATAAAAAATTAAGAAAATTTAAGTCATATTAATTTTAAAAAAGTTAATATGACTTTTTTATATAAAAATGTTTAAAAATTGCCTAAAAATAAACGTTTTCTATTGACTAAACGGGAATAAATAGCATATAATATATATGCAAAAATAGACATAAGTAAAGGAAGGAGGAGTTAATATGAATAAAAAGCTAATAAACATTAACTTTAAATCATTTTTAGCCCTTATACTAATTTCTATATTAATGTTATCAATTGCATCACCTGTAGCATTGGCTGTTGCAAATGAAGATGCATTAAGTAAATACGAAAGTGACAACTCAATTAATAACAATGAAATTGATTTTTCTTCAATGACTCTTGAAAATGGAGAAAAAAAGGAATCAAATTATGAAATTAAAAAGGAAGGGACTAATTATACAATTAAATTAAAAAATTTAACTGCTAGTAAAGTTATTCTTCCAAAAGATGATAATGATATTGCTCTTTCAAAATACTTTAAATCAAATGGAGAGTATACAAAAGAGTTCTATAAGGACCTATTTAGAGGTGTCGATATAGACTATAGTAGAAAAACTCATGTTACAATTGAACTAGAAGGAACAAACAAAATAAATGGATATGGTCTAGTTGGAGGATGGCTAAAAGGTGTTACAATCAAAGGATCAGGTTCTTTAGAAATAATTACTCATAAAGAAAATGATAAACCAGTAGCTGGTATCTCATTAGAGACTGATGAGATAAAAGATGGTGATGATAATACTGGTTTTGTAATTGAAGGAACAAATATTACAATAAAAAATCCTTATTATTGGGGAATTGATTGTAATGGCGATATGAAATTAAAAGGAAACAGTAAAGTAGAAGTAGAATCAGTTGAAGGTGAATCAAAATCAGAAGGCCTAGGAGACATTAAAGTTAATAAATTATACAAAGAAGATAGTGCTTCTCTAAAAGCTTCAAATAAAATTTTAGTTGTAGAAGATAGTGAATTAACTTATGAATTAAATAACAAAGTAAAAGGTGAAGTATTAGATTTTTCAGATACTAAAACTTACAATTTCGAAAAAACAAATTCATATGCTTCTGCATATTTAAATAAAAATCTTGGAAATTATTCTATTTCTAAAAACGGAAGTAATTATACAATTATATTAGATAATTTAGTCGCAAAGAAAATTATACTTCCATATGATGATGCAGATTTAGAAGGACTTAGCGATGGCGATTATCCAAATGTTAAAAAAGATAAAGCACGTAAAACACATATCACAATTATACTTAAAGGAAATAGTAAAATTACAGGATATGGTATAGAAGGACATTACGTTAAAGGACTTACTATAAAAGGAGAAGACAATTCTTCACTAGATATAGTAACTCATTTAGAACCAAGAAAAGAAAAAGATAAAACTATAAATTATGTAGTACCAGGAATCTCTATTGAAACAGATGAAATAGATGATAAAGATAAAGAAAAAGGATTTGTATTAGATAATGCAAAAGTTACAATTACAAACCCATACTATTGGGGAATTGTATGTAATGGTGACATGGATTTAACAAATAAAAGTACTTTAAAAGTAAAGTCTTATACAGGAATTAAGAAAAGAGCAGAGGCTGGAGATATTAGTACTGATAAGTTATTTGTCGGAGAAGGTTCAAAATTAGAGAATTCTGGAAAAGTTGTAATATCTAAACAAGCAGAACAAAGGAAACAAGAAAGAGAAAGAGAAAAAGCAAAATACAAAGATGACGTTAAAGCTCCAGAAATTACTTTGAATAATTCAAAAGGTGAAAAACTAGAAGGAACAGAAATAGAAGATGCTGAAAAGAAAGATTCTAATGGAAAAATTACAATTTATTGTGAGCAACCAACAATAACAGTAACAGATGATCAAAAAATTGATAAAATAACAGTAAATGGCGAAAAAATTACTGTATTTAAAGAAAATACTGACAAGAAAAAGGTTTTTGTAGTTCCAGAATATCTAGACTGTGGTAAAACACTTACAGTAGAAGATATGAATGGAAATAAAGCAACTATTACATTCAGATCAAATAGTGATCACGTTTCAAGCGCAATTAAATTATACAGAAAAGATGCTACATGTACAGAAGCAGGATATGAAGAAGATAAATTATATTGCTTAATATGTAATAAAGATTTAGGAAAAGAGAAAATTTCTTTACCAGCTTTAGGACATAGCTATGGAAATCCTGTAGTAACTTCAGATTATAAAATCACAACTTGTACAAGATGCGGTGATACTGAAACTGTAAAAATTGAAAAGCCAAAAGCAGCAACACCAGCTCCAAAAGCTGAAACTAAGAAAGTTCAAGTTGCAAATACAATAACAGCTTCAAACTTTACAAAGACTTATTCTACAAAAGCTCAAAGCTTTAATATAAATGCAAAGAGAAATGGTAATGCAAAATTAACTTATAAGAGCAATAACAAAAATATAACAGTAAATAGCTCAGGAAAAGTTACAGTAAAAGCAAAATATATAGGAAAAGCAACAATTACAATAAGTTCAGTTGCAACATCAGATTATAAAGCAGCTACAAAGAATATAACTGTAACAGTAAATCCACCATCAGTAAAACTTTCAAAATTAACAAATAAGAAATCTAAAAAGATGGTAATAAAATGGGCAAAAAATACAGCAGTTACAGGATATCAAATTCAATACTCAACAGATAAGAACTTCAAGAAGAGCGTAAAAACAGTTACAGTAGGCAAGAATAAAACAGTAACAAAGACAGTATCAAAATTATCTAAGAATAAAAAATATTATGTAAGAGTTCGTACTTATAAAACTGTATCTGGAGTAAAATACTACTCAAGCTGGAGCAATGTAAAGAATATTAAGATAAAAAAATAAAAAAATAATATAAATTAGAAAAGAAAGACTTCACTTACGGAAGCCTTTCTTTTTGCGTTTTAAACTTAAAATAAAAAAGCCCCAAAAGCCTGATAAATAAGCATTTTTGCTTGACTTAAATTCTAAAAAAGTATATAATATAAATGTACAAATAGATAGAGATAAAGAAAGGAGGAGTTAATATGAACAAAAAGCTAATTAACATTAACTTTAGATCATTTTTAGCACTCATACTAGTTTCTATTTTAATGTTATCTGTAGCATCGCCAGTTCTTGCACAAGACATTGATAACCATACCTTTACAGAAGCCGAACAAAAATATGAAGAAGCTTATCCTGATCAAGGAGATGTACTAGACTTTTCTGAATTGACTTTAGACGAAAATAAATTTACTTCAGGCGCAACTCATGTAAACGGAGATGTTACTACTGGAAGTTATTCAATTACCAAAAAAGGTAGTGACTACACAATTACTTTACAAAATGTAAATATAAGAAAATTAATACTTCCATATGATGATACAGATTCAGTAGAAGAGAAAGTTAAAAATTCAGAAGGAGAAACATGTTATCATATTAAGCATTCTGTAAGAAGAGACAAAGATGGTAAGCCACTAGCACGTAAAACACATATAACTATTAATCTTTATGGAACAAATGAGATTAACGGATATGGTATAGAAGGACACTATGTAAAAGGTATTACTTTACAAGGTTCTGGTGCTTTAAATATTAGAACTCATTTAGAACCAAAAAAATATAATATAAACAACAAAGTAGCAGAAGAAGAACCTGTTGATTTAGAAGAAAAAGAAGTAGACACTGAAACGGTTTATTATATAGTACCTGGTATATCAGTTGAAACAGATTCTATTGAAGATAAAGAGAATGAGAAAAATACAGGATTTGTTTTAGACAACGTTCGTCTTACAGTTACAAACCCATATTATTGGGGAATTATCTGTAATGGTGATATTGATGTAAAGAACAATTCAAAAGTAGAAGTTAAATCTTATGAAGGAATTAAGAAAAGAGCAGAAGCTGGAGACATTAGTACAGATAAATTATTTGTAGATGAAACTTCTTCAGTTAAAACTAATGGTAAAGTTTTAATATTTAAAGAAGATGAACAAAAAGAACAAGAAAAAGCAAGAGAAAGAGCTAAATATAAAGATGACAATCAGGCTCCAGAAATAAAAATAGAAGATGAAACAGATGCAAAAGAAATTGAAGAAGGCAATGATAAAATAAAAATTTATTGTAAGCAACCAAAAGTAACAGTAACAGATGATAGAAAAATTGATAAAATTACAGTAAATGGAGAAAAAATTACAGTATTTGAAGAAAATACTGATACAAAGAAAACGTTTATAGTTCCATCTTATCTAGATTGTAAAAAGGAAGTTAAAGCAATTGACATGAAAGGAAATGAAAAAACATTTACTTTCAAATCAAATAGCGACCATATTACAAAAATACAATTACTTGATAAGAAAGAACCAACTTGTACAGAAGATGGATATGAAGAAGATTTATATAAATGTTTAATTTGTGGCAAAGATGTTAGAAAAGAAAAAGTTTCTTTACCAGCACTTGGACATAGCTTCAAAATATCAAATTACTCAAGCTATACTGAGAAAAAATGTACAAGATGTGGTTATACTGAAAAGACAGAAGTAAAGAAAGAAGAAGCCAAACCTTTACCAAAGCCACAAGTATCAACACCATCTCCTGCACCTGCAGCTACACCAAAAACAGTAGCTCCAAGTAATGAAACTAAACAAGAGCCAAAGAAAGAAGAAGTAAAAGAAGTTAAGAAAGTTCAAGTTGCAAATACAATAACAGCTTCAAACTTCACAAAGAAATATTCTACAAAAGCTCAAAGCTTTAATATAAATGCTAGAAGAAATGGTAGTGCGAAATTAACTTATAAGAGTAATAATAAAAATATAACTGTAAATAGCTCAGGAAAAGTTACAGTAAAAGCAAAATATATAGGAAAAGCAACAATCACAATAAGCTCAGCTGCAACAGAAGATTATAAAGCAGCTACAAAAACAATTACTGTAACAGTAAATCCACCATCAGTAAAACTTTCAAAATTAACAAACAAGAAATCTAAGAAGATGGAAATAAAATGGGCAAAGAACACAGCAGTTACAGGATATCAAATCCAATACTCAACAGATAAAAACTTTAAGAAGAGTGTAAAAACAGTTACAGTAAGTAAAAATAAAACAGTAACAAAGACAGTATCAAAACTATCTAAGAATAAAAAATATTATGTAAGAGTTCGTACTTACAAAACTGTATCTGGAACAAAATACTACTCAAGCTGGAGCAATGTAAAGAATATAAAGATTAAGAAATAAACAAAATATTTAAAATAAAAAATGAAGGTTTCTAATGGCGAAACCTTCATTTTTTGGCTTAAAATCTGCTAAAATACTGAATTTTAAAACTTGGAAATATTTACTAATATAAAAAATTTAAATTATTTTGTAGGAAATAATCGTACGAAAGTACTAAAATTTAAGCATTTCTTATTGACTGAGAAGCCTTTTGTGTAGTATAATAATTGTGCATAAATGTATAGAGAGGGGAGTATGCATATGAATAAAAGGGTTAATATTAATTTAAAATCATTTTTAGCTC